>JBOGVX010000085.1:0-27799 GCA_050693165.1 Actinomycetota bacterium
GGCGAGCGAGTTGTTGAGATCTCGCACATACGCAAGCGCATCGCCGAGAACATGGTCGCGTCGCTCCACCAGACGGCCAGGGCTTGGAACCTGGTCGAGGTCAACTTCGAGAACATCGTCCGGCTCCGGACCAAGGCCAAGGACCGGTTCAAGGAGATGGAGGGCATGTCCCTCACGTACATGCCGTTCCTGGCCCGAGCGGTGTGTGACGCGCTGCGCGCGTACCCGGACGTCAACGCGAGGCTCGACCTCGAGGCCGGCACCGCGACGTACCGGAACAACGTGAACCTCGGCATCGCGGTGGCGTACGAGGACGGCCTGATCGTCCCCGTCATCCGAGGCGCCGACGAGATGAACCTGGTCGGCCTCTCCCGCGCCGTCAACGACATCGCGACGCGAGCTCGCAGCAAGAAGCTCAAGCCGGACGAGGTCCACGGCGGCACTTTCACGATCACGAACCCCGGGCCGTTCGGCTCGCTGATCAGCGTTCCGATCATGAACCCCGGCGAGACCGCCATCCTGGCGTTCGACGCGATCGAGCAGCGGCCCGTGGCGATCGACGGAATGATCGGGATCCGGCACATGTGCTACCTGTCGATGTCGTGGGACCACAGGATGATCGACGGCGCGACCGCCGCGCAGTTCCTCGGCCGGCTCAAGCAGAACCTCGAGACCTGGGACTTCACCCCGGAGGTCCAGGCCTACCTCGGATGAGCCGCGACGCCTGGCTCCTCACGCCCGGCCGCGTTCCTTACGGCGCCTCGTACGAGGTCATGCACGACCTGGCGCGGCGCAGAGCAGCCGGCGAGATCCCGGACGTGCTGGTCCTGCTCGAGCATCCACCCGTGTTCACCGCCGGACGCCGCACCGACCCCGCCCATCTTCTGCTCGCGAAGCAGGACATCGAACGCATGGGAGCCGAGCTCCACGAGGTCGACCGGGGAGGCAGCGTGACGTTTCACGGGCCGGGTCAGCTCGTCGGTTACCCGATCGTCGATCTGGGGCGCAGGCCCGACGTCGTCCGCTACCTGAGGGACGTGGAGGAGGTTGTTATCCGAGCCGCCGGCGAGCTCGGAGTCGAGCTGGGGCGCAACCGCGACACCGGTGTGTGGTCCGGAGACCGCAAGGCCTGCGCGATCGGCGTCAGGGTCAGCCGGGGTGTGACGCTCCACGGCTTCGCGCTGAACTGCAGCACGGACCTGTCCTGGTACGGCGCGATCGTGCCCTGCGGACTGGAGGATCGGGGGGTCACCTCACTCTCCTCGCTGGCCGGCCGCGAGATATCGGTCGAGCAGGCTCTACCCGTCGTGGCCTCGCGCTTCGCCGAGGTGTTCGACCTCGACCTCTCCCCCGGCCCGAGTGAGCTCCACGTGGCCTTCGACGCCGAGCCGGCCCCATCTCCCGCCTGATTCGCTCTCGGGCGACCGGGAAACTATGCTCCGCCCGATGAAAGGAGGGCTTAATGCCCAACCATGAGCACACACACGAGGGTTCGGACCCTCACGACCACGACGAGGCCACTGCCGGACACGACCACGACACATCAGCTCCGTCGGCGCCGGCCACCACGACCGCTGCGATGGATGTCGGCCCTTCCGCGGGAGGCCTGAGCCTTCGTATCGTTCTCACGCTTATCGGCGCCGCCGGGATGATCGCCGGAGCCTTCCTGGCCTGGTTCAACTTCGGGGATGCGCCGGCGGGCGTCGACCTCCCGGGGAACAAGGGGATCGAGATGAGCTGGAAGATCCTCTACGCCCCGGAGAACGGATCGCCGACATATCCATTCGACAATGACTTCTTCACCTCGATCGGCTTCGTGGCCATCGTCCTCGGCCTTCTGGCCGTGCTCGGTCTTGCGCTCCGGACCGGATGGCTCTCTCGCCTGGCCGGGGCGCTGGCGATAGTGGCCGTGGTCCTTTACGCGATCACGCTCTACCGCGTTCCGGGCGCGGACCTCTCGATCTCGGACTTCGGCATCGGAGTCTGGGTCGCAGCCGCAAGCGGCCTTATCGTGCTGATCGGAGGGTTCCTGGGCTCGCGCAGGATCGTGTCTGCCAAGGTTCCGGCGGCCTGAGGACCAGTAGCTAGCCGGCGAGGAGCTGCTCCACCGCGGCTCGGAGCTCGGCGGTTACCTCCCGCGCGCGCTTGATGCGTCTCTTCGGCGATCCCTCTATCCCCGGCTCCATGGGCTCGCCGAACCGCACGATGACGCGGGTGCGCCTGGGCAGGATCGCTCCGGACGCCATCGACTCCCCCGTTCCCTTGAGGGCTGTCGGGATGATCTGGGCGCCGGTGGACAGGGCCACCCACGCCGCACCGGGGAGGAACGGACCCAGGCCCCTGGTCCTCGTTCCTTCCGGGTACATCCCGAGGAGGCGTCCCCGTTTCACGACCTCGAGCGCCGATCGGATCCCTTTCAGGTCGTAGCCTCCTCGGCTTACAGGGAAACCTCCGAGAACGTGGAAGAACCACGACTTGAACGGGCGCGAGAACAGCTCCTGCTTCGCCATGAACCACACCGTCCTGGGGATGGCGGCAACGAGGATGGGGATGTCGAGCAGGCTGTCGTGATTCATGGCCAGCACCGCCGGCCCGCTGCCGGGGACGTTCTCCCTTCCGAATACCTCCATCCTGTAGTAGGTCCGAAGAGGTGCGCCGGACACCGCCTTGCCGAGCCAGTGGAGGTGGCCGGTCCCTTTCTCCAGGGCAGGTCGTTCGCTCGCGGACCTTCCGGGTAGCTCCTCGATGCCGGCCGCCGCCTCAGCCAGAGTGCCGAACGCGAGGTTGCCGGGAAAACGGACGCCGAGGCGCTCCTCCAGGGCGAACGCGATCTCCGCGCGCTGCAGCGAGTCGAGACCGAGGGGCTCATCGGGGCCGACCTCGTGACCCGAGATCTCGCTCGCGAGCTCGCTCAGGTGACGCTCCACGACGCCGTTGTCGGTGCGCACGGCCCGAGTGTAGAGCGGCACCCCCCTCGGATAGACTTAGCCCCTCGGGTCGGGAGCCCCGAGCCAGTCAAACCCGTTCACGAAGGAGGTCCCCCGGTGGCGCAGCGGGTCAAGGCCAAGGCCGAGAAGCCTGACAGGCACTCGAAGCTCGGCTTGAAGGAGCAGGACCTCCAGGAGATGTACCGCACGATGGTGACCGCCCGTCTGTGCGACGAAGCCCAGTTCCGGCTCAATCGCCAGGGCAAGGCGCCTTTCGTGGTTCCGGTCTCCGGGCACGAGGGCTGCCAGGTAGGCACGGCGTGGCCGATGACCCGCGGCAAGGACATCTTCGTCCCCTACTACCGAGACATGGCCGTGTGTCTGGTAGCCGGAATGACCCCCAAGGACGTGTTCCTCGGCGTCTTCGGCAAGGCAGACGATCCCTCCTCGGGCGGGCGGCAGATGCCCGCCCACTGGGGCTCGCGGCGCCTCGGGATCATCACCGGCTCCTCCCCGATCGCCACACAGATCCCCCACGCATCCGGCATCGCGTACGCGATGAAGTACCGCGGCGAGGACGCCGTCGTAACCTCGTGGTTCGGCGACGGGGCCACCAGCGAGGGCGACTGGCACGAGGCTCTGAACTTCGCCGGCATCCACAAGCTTCCGGCGATCTTCATCGTCGAGAACAACCTGTACGCGATCTCGGTGCCGCTCTCGAAGCAGGCCGGCGTCGAGAAGCTCTCGACGCGAGCCGAGGGCTACGGGTTCCCGGGGGTCACTGTGGACGGCAACGACGTGTTCGCTTGCTATGAGGCCATGAAGGACGCGGTCGACCGGGCTCGCTCCGGAGAGGGCCCGACCCTGATCGAGTGCATGACCTACCGGTTCCACCCCCACACTTCAGACGACGACGATCGCACATACCGTTCTCGCGAGGAGGTCGACGAGGCCAAGAGCAAAGACTCGCTGCTCGTCTTCGCCGAGTACCTGAAGCAGGCCGGATTGATCGACGACGAGCGCATCGAGTCGCTCCGAGTCGAGCTCAAGGAAGAGGTCGACGCCGCGGTGGACGAGGCCTGGAACGCGGCCGACCCCGATCCCGAGACGGCCATGAAGCACGTCTTCGCAGAGGGGAGCTGACCGTGACCGAGAAGAACCTGATCGGCACGGTCCACGACACCCTCTGGGAGGAAATGAAGGCCGACGACCGGGTGCTGATCCTCGGAGAGGACGTGGGCGCTCGCGGCGGCGTTTTCCGTGCCACCGCAGACTTCCTCCAGGAGTTCGGCGAGCAGCGGGTCATCGACACTCCCCTGGCCGAGTCCTCGATCGTCGGTGTCGCGATCGGCATGGCCCTCCATGGCCTGCTTCCGGTCGCGGAGATCCAGTTCGCGGACTTCATCCACCCCGCGTTCGACCAGATCGTGTCCGAGGCCGCTCGCATCAGGTACCGGTCCAACGGCGACTTCGGGGTGCCGCTCGTGATCCGCGCCCCCTGGGGCGGCGGCGTGCACGGCGCGCTGTACCACTCGCAGTCGATCGAGGCGTTCTACGGACACGTTCCGGGTCTGAAGGTCGTCGTGCCTTCGACCCCGTACGACGTCAAGGGGCTGCTGCGCGCGGCCATCCGTGACCCCGACCCGGTGCTGTTCCTCGAGCACAAGAAGACGTACCGCCTCATCAAGGGCGAGGTCCCGGACGAGGACTATGAGGTTCCGATCGGCCCCGCCGACGTCAAGCGCGAGGGCAACGACCTGACCTGCATCGCGTACGGGCTGATGCTCCACCAGTCCCTCGAAGCGGCGGCGAAGCTCCAGGAGTCCGAGGGCATCTCGGTGGAGGTCGTTGACATACGCACGATCGCGCCGCTCGACAAGCAGACGATCCTCGACTCGGTGAAGAAGACCGGCAAGGCCATGGTGGTCTCCGAGGACAACCGCACCTACGGGGTGGGCGCCGAGATCATCGCGACGATCGCCGAGGAGACCATGTTCGATCTGGACGGCCCCCTGGTGAGGATCGGTGGTCCCGACATCCCAGCGATGCCGTTCGCGGGGCCCCTCGAGCACTTCTACATGCCGGACGTCGAGAAGATCAGCTCGGCGATGAAGGAGCTCGCCGCTTTCTAAGCGGTCTTCGGCAAGGCTTGACGCACTGCCCAGGAAACGAGCACGCCCGCCAGAATGCCGCCGACTGCGGCGAGCCCAAGGGCAAGCAGGTTTGCCGCCGTCGTGTCCAGGCCCTGGACATCCGGGAGCAAGATGCGAGAACAGCCCGAGAACTCGCTTGCTCCGAAGGATCCTGCCGTCACCCGGTCGTAGCAGGTGAGGGGTGCGGTCAGGATGTGGACGAGCACCGCCGATAGCGCCCCGCCCAGGACTCCCACCGCGATCCACGGGCGACTTTTGAAGGTCCACCCCACGGAAAGCATGGCGACGCCCACGAAGAGGAAATAGATGCCGATCGAGAAGATCGAGACCAAGCCAAGGATCAGAAGGCCGATGGCCGATCCTATGTAAAGGGACTGGCCTCGAGGGGGCCGAAACCCCGGCTCAGCAGGCCGTTCCATGTGCCTATCGTAGACTGAGGTGGATGCCGACCAGGGACAAGAACCCGCACAAGGTGCGCATGCACCTGCCGATCGTTCAAACGAACGGCGGCGGGAACGGCCACGACCATCCTCTGACCGACACGCATGTGGCCCACTCGGTGGGTTGCGCCCAGACCGCCGTTCCTACGGCCCGGCGGCCGGACTGGCTGCGGGTCAAGGCGTCCTTTGGGCCCAACTACAAGGACCTCAAGGGCATCATGCGGGGGCTCGACCTCAACACTGTCTGCGAGGAGGCCGGCTGCCCCAACATCTACGAGTGCTGGGAGGAGCGCGAGGCGACGTTCCTGATCCTCGGCCAGAAGTGCACCCGGCGCTGCGGCTTCTGCGACGTCGAGACGTCGAAGCCCGATGCTGCCGACGAGGACGAGCCCCGCCGCATCGCTGAGGCGGTCAAAGCCATGGGCCTTCGGTACGTCGTCCTCACGGGCGTGGCCCGAGACGACCTACAGGACGGAGGAGCATCGATCTGGGCCGAGTCGATCCGGGCGGTGCGAGCAGCGCTCCCCGAGTGCAAGGTCGAGGTTCTGCCACCCGACTTCAAGGGTCACCGAGAGGCCATCGCCACCGTCATCGACGCCGAGCCCGATGTGTTCGCCCACAACCTGGAGACCGTGCGACGTCTCCACAGGCGGATCCGCCCGGGTTTCGACTACGACCTGACGCTCGACGCTCTCAGGCTGGCCAAGGAGCTCCGACCCGGTCAGGTAACGAAGTCGAACCTGATCCTCGGCATGGGCGAGCGTCCGGAAGAGGTCGCCGAGTCTCTCCAGAATCTACGCGACGCGGACGTGGACCTCATGACGATCGGCCAGTACCTCCAGCCCACGAAGTTCCATCTGCCTGTCGACCGCTGGGTCACCCCCTCAGAGTTCGCCGAGCACGCGAGCACGGGCATGCAGATGGGATTCGCCCACGTCGAGGCAGGACCGTTGGTTCGGTCCTCGTATCACGCCGGCAAACAGCTCGCCCGCGCCACGGCCTGAGGCCCGTTCATCTTTCTTTCCGTCCCCGACGACGCATAGAGGGGGCAGGAGCGAAAGAAAGACTTCGAGACCGTCCGCTAGAGGAGTTCCTCGATGTAGGCGCGGAGCTCGCCCTCATCCTGCTCGCCGAGGAGCTGGTAACGCATGATCCCTGTCCTATCGACGACGAACGTCGTGGGCGGATACTGCATCTGGAACCGATTGGCGAGGGGCCCGTCGTCCACCACGCTCGGGTACGTGACACCGAACTCTCGGATGAACTCACGAGCCTTCGCCTGATCGTCCTTGAAGTTGACCCCGATGAACTGGACGCGGCCCTCGTATTCCTCCGACAGCCTCTGGAGCCCCGGCTGCTCGTTACGGCACGGCCCGCACCAGTCAGCCCAGAAGTTCACGACGACAACCTTGCCCCGGTAATCGTCCGGCATTAACGGACCACCGTTCAGCCACTCGCCTTCGATGGCCGGGATGGCCCTCGAGATCTCGGCGACGGAGCCCGGCTCCTCGGACGGCTGCAGGGCCGCGGCGAGCAGCGTCAGACCCCCGACGGACAACGGGATGAGGCTGAGCAGCGCGAGCTTCACGCGCGCGGAGGAAGGCATGGCCTCACGCTAACAGAGGGCACGAGCAGGAGAAGAAGTGGAGGAGCCGGCCTGTAAGCCGGATTCTGTTCCGCCGAAGCGGTGGCGACCATCTATCTGGGAGCCGCGTCTCCGCGACCCTCAGGGCCCGAAGGCCCATGCAGCCTACCCGGAAGCATCGAGCGGGCCGCTCGCTCCGGCCGTGCGATCGCCTCGGCCGAAATGCTTCCTGCTTGGCCTTGCTCCGGGTGGGGTTTGCCTAGCCACGACGGTTGCCCGCCGCGCTGGTGAGCTCTTACCTCACCGTTTCACCCTTGCCTGTGCCCGAAGGCCATCGGCGGTCTGTTCTCTGCGGCACTTTCCGCGGGTCGCCCCGCCTGGGAGTTACCCAGCACCCTGCCCTACGGAGTCCGGACTTTCCTCGACCTCTCTCGAGGCCGCGGCCGCCCGGCCGGCTCCTCCGCAACAAGTATAGGGACGGAGAGCCGCCCTAGTCCTCGAACAGCTCTGGGTTGGCCGGCAGAGGCGCCTCGTATGGGCCGTTCTCAGCGAGCCAGGAATCGACGCCCTCGTTGGCGAGACGGTCGGCCTCCTTGTTCTTCTCCCGGCGAACGTGCTCGAGCGTCACTTTCTCGAAGCTTTTGATCAGCGCGCGAGCCTCCTGGTGCAGGCGCTGCAGGGTCGGGTTCTTCACCTTGAACCGCCCCGCGAGCTGCTCGATGAGGAGGCGGCTGTCCGCCCGCAGCAGCACCCGTGTCGCCCCCTTCTCGGCGGCGAGCTCGAGCCCGGCGATCGCAGCCTTGTACTCGGCAACGTTGTTGGTGGCGGGACCTATCCCCTCGCCGAGCTCCGCCAGGACCCTGCCGTCTTGGGTGGTGACGAGCGCACCGATGCCGGCAGGACCGGGATTACTTCGCGCGGCTCCGTCGGAGTAGACGATTACTGAAAGATCACGATCCGTCGGCAGTGCTCGCACCTCCGTATGCCGTCGGTCCGCTTGAGCTTGTCGAGCGCCATCGCCGACAGCTTCTCGTGGCATCCCTGGCAGACCCCTTCGATCAGGGCCGCCGCCCCCACACCCTTCTTGTGCGCGCGGAGGTCCTCGTAGATCTCGAGCAGCTCCTCGTCGATCTCGGCAGCAAGGCCCCCGCGCGAGGACCGGAGCTGATCCAGCTCGCCGGCGATCTTCCCGAGCTCGCTCTGGGCCGAGGCCTCCGTCTCCTCGACACGCTGCCGAAGCTCTCCCAGCTCCTTCTCGAGCGGCGGCAGCCGGCTCTCGAGATCCTCGCGGTGCTCCATCTGGCCGATCTCCTCGTCCTCCAGGCGGGCCTTCCTACGACCGAGGCTCTCGATCTCGGCCTGGATCGAAGAGAGCTCCTTCGGGTTGGCGACGCTTCCGTCGTACAGACGCTTCTGCTCGGCCTGGATCCGTTGATCCACCGAGGAGATCTCGTTCTCCAGCCGCCTCTCCTCGCGACCTATCGAGTCCAGAGCGAGCCGCAGCTCTCCGACCTTCTGCTCGACAGCATCCGCCCGAGTGCGCGCCTCCTCGAGCTCGGCGCCGGACTCGATCTCAGTTCGGCGAGCTTCGAGTCGGTCGACGGACAGATCGAGCTCCTGCAGCTCGAGGAGCCGATCCATCCCCTTCATCTCGCCGCGAAGGGGTCGGTGGAGATCTCGGACACCAGAACCTCGCCGAGACCGGCGTCGTTCAACCGTGCCGCCAGGTGCGCGACGAACGGGAGCTCGGTGCCGTGGTGTCCGGCGTCGATCACCGTGAGGCCCGCGGCCACCGCATCGAGCGCCTGGTGGTGCTTGACGTCGCCGGTGACGTACACGTCGGCCTTCGCCCGCACTGCCGCCGGGATCAGCGAGGCGCCGGAGCCTCCGCAGAGAGCGACGCTCTGGACATGCCTAACGGGGTCGCCCGCCAGGCGAGCCTGGGCGCCCAGCCGCTCGGTGCACAGCTCGGCCAGAGCGGCTGCGGTGTCGTATCCACGGGGAACCGCGAGCCTTCCAAGACCAAGCCCCCCACCGGGCGCCAGGGGATACACGTCGTACGCGACTTCCTCGTAGGGATGCGCGTTCACCATCGCCTCGACTGCGTCCCCGAGCCTGTCTTCCGGCATCACGACCTCGAGGCGGTCCTCCTCGACCTCGTTGATGGCGCCCCTCTCCCCCACGACCGGCCGCGCGCGCTCGGACGGAAGGAACGCACCCGTCCCCCGCACGCGGAACGAGCAATGGCTGTACTCGCCGATCACGCCTCCACCGGCCGAAGCGATCGCGTCGAGGACCTTGGACGTGGCCTCGGGCGGAACGAACGCGACGAGCTTCATGCGCCCAACGCCGGCCGTCCTTTGAAGCGGTCCCGCGACGTCGAGATCCAGTGCTTCGGCCAGGGCGTCACTCACTCCCGGGGATGCGACGTCGGCGTTCGTGTGGCAGGCGATCACTCCGACCCTCGAGGACACGGCGGCGGACACAGCCCGCCCCTCCACCTCCTCGAGATCGATGCGGGACATCGGCCGGAAGATGAGCGGGTGGTGCGTGATCAGGAGACCACACTGCTTTTCGGCGGCCTCACCGATCACCCCTACCGTCGGGTCGAGCGCAACCAGGACACGATCCGCGGGCCAGGATCGGCTCCCGACCTGAAGCCCGACGTTGTCCCACTCCTCGGCCGACGAGGGTGGATACCACTCGTCGAGCAGCTTCAGCCAGTCCCACGCGTGCGCCATCGCGCGGCAAGGATACGATGCCCGTCCGCGGAGCTAGGTGGCTACTTCCCGCCCTCGCAGCCTCGGAGATGCTCGGAGCGTCTGGCGCGGCAGCTGTCCCTGCCTCTCCCGCCGTTCAGACGATCATTCCCGGCCCCTCCGTTGAGCAGGTCGCGACCGTTGCCACCCTTGAGGGTGTCCCGGCCTCCGGCGCCGAACAGCCGATCGCGTCCGCCCAAGCCCCTGAGCGTGTCACGGCCTCCGAAACCACACAGGAGGTCGTTGCCGGTGGTCCCGATGATCAGGTCGTTCCCGGGAGTGCCCACGAGCTGAGTGAGACCCCGTCCGAGACCCGGGCAGCTTCCTCCCTTTCCACCTTTTCCGAGGTCACCGAACTGGACCACCTGCTGGAACGTGGGCCGGTTCTGCCAAGGGATCGGGTTGATGCCGCTCACCCCGACCGACGTGAAACGGATCTCGTCCAGGGTCTCGTCGGTATCCCAGTCCGCGGGGTTGGCTCCCTGGTCGGCCTCGACCTCGGCGACGGCGTCGTCGAGGCTGCCGAGCAGGGCGGTCCGGCACGCGGCGATCACGCCGTTGCCGCAGTAGCCGCGGGAGAAGGGTCCTTCGACGGGCTGACCCAGCAGCGAACGGAGGTCCTTGTCTACCTGCCCGTAGAAGCCGTCGTTGAACGAGCTGCCGTTGAAGTCGCTGTCATGCACAGCGTCGTCGATGGTCGCCGGGATGTCGTCGAAGGCCTGGCCGAGGACACCACCGAAGACCGCCTCGACCACGCGAGGCCACCACGCATCCATCAGGGCGATGGCGCCCTGGTGCTCGTACTGTCCATTGCCGTCGAGGTCTCGGCGGTGCGCGCCTGCACCGTTCCAGTCCTCCAGGAGGGTCTTGGCCGCCTGGAGACGCGGAGTGCCGGGATCACCGATCACCCCGAAGAGCAAGGGGATCAGCTTGTCGCCCCTCAGGTCCACGGTGGCCGCATCCGCCATCGCCTGGACGACCTCGACGAGGTCCACCTTCCCGTCGTCCGACTTGGCCGCGAGGATCCGGTCGTCGAGAGGCTCGACCCTATCGACCGACGCGAAACCCCAGTTGTCGTCCGCGGCCCGGAAGCCGGGAGCCTGCTTGTTGTTCCAGGAGGTGATGTAGCCCTTCGCCGGGCTCTGGTCCTTCGGGGTGCCCTCGAAAGAGAGCAGCCCGGGCCACTTCCAAGCGTTCTCGTCCCACACCGGGAGGTCGGGGTCGGTCCCGGGCGCGCGAAGCGGATGGAACCCGCCGAGCTGGAAAGCGATGTCCCTCCCGTCGACGTAGAACCAGTTGAACGTGAAAGTGAATCGCCCGAAGGCTCGCTGGAAGTCGTCGGCGCCGTTGATCACGTCGGGATTCATCATCTCGACGTAAGTCGTCGCCGAGTCGACCTCGCCGCCATACGTCACCCGCTGGCGCACGAACGCGACCGGCTTCCCCGCGACCTCGCCGCGGGCCTGGATGATCCCCCAGTTGCCGCCGCGCAGACCGCCCATGCCGGGGATGCCCGCAAGCTCGACTCGCTCGGTGCTGATCGTGATCAGCTGCGGCAGCCCCGTCCCGCCGGCGCTCGGCTTGGACAGCCAGCTATCCTCGCGGACCTCGATCGGCACGCACTGCCCGTCGAATCGAACGTAGTGCGTGCTGTCGATCGTCGCCGGGGTCCCCAGCGGATCGCACAGCTCCACCGCGCGTATATCGACCTGATCTCCACTGGCCGAGGTGGCGCTGTAGGCGTAACCGTCCCCTCGGCCGAGCAGCACGTAGAGCGAGATGCCGGGGAAGCCCACACCCCGGGCCGCGATGCCCGGTCCGTGCAGGTCGAGCTCCATGAGGATCTCTGGCGACCAGTAGGCCACCTGAGGTCCGAACACGGCGAACGGCAGGCCGTTCTTCGAGAGGCTCGAGCCAACCAGCAGGGCGTTGCTCGCGCCGGAGGGGAACCTAAGCGGGATGGGACCGAAAGGCCCATCGGCGGCCAGCGGCAAGGGCAGCCCTCCCCCGGCCCCATCGCACGAGTCGCTCACGACCGAGTTCTCGTCGACGAGGCTGTCGGCGTCAGGCATGGCGACCGACGCCGAGTTGACCGGGCCCAGATCCATGTTCCACGGGAAGGAGTCGTCCGTCGAAGAGACTGCTTCCGGGTCGTCCACGAGCCGGAGATCCACCATGATCTGCCGGCGGTCGGTGGCGTTGAATCCCTGAGCGGCAAGCGCGTTGAGGAACTCCGCGTTGCCGAGCTCCCCACCGCCGCCGACGCCGAGGCTGCCACCGATGAGCGAGGCGACCGCCGCGGTGTCCGTCGGGGTCCAGGCCGAAGGGACCAGCTGGAGCGCCGCGTACTCACCCGGGAGAAGACTGGGGTCGGCGCTGGCCTCGTCGATGTAGGCGTTGATGCCCGCCGTGTAGTCGATCACGTCCTGTCTGGCCTGGGCGACCAGGGCCGGATCCGCTCCGACCGGAACGGGACCGGTGATCATCGCCTGGAGCTCGGCCTCGGTGTAGTCGGCCACCCGGTACTGCGCGCAGTCCATGGCGATGTTCGATTCGCTGGGCCCCAGCAGCTCCGAGAGCCGCCCGCGACCGGTGCTGCGGAGGACGTCCATCATGAACAGGCGGTCCTCCGCCGACACATAGCCCGCCCCGAACATGGTGTCGGCTCGCGTCGTGCCGTAGACGTGGGGCACGTTGAAGCTCTTGTCTCGCAGGATCGTGACACCGCTGCGGGGCGAGTACTCCCTGGCGATGTCGTCAGGCTTCACGCCGAAGGACGCGTCCTTGAAGTAGTCGGTCAGGTTCGCCTCGGTCAGGCCATCGGCGCCCTGGATCAGGCTGGAGTAGAGCTCGCGCTGATCGGTGAAGTGGTCGGGGACCTCACCAGTGCCCTGAGACTCAAGGAGCTCCGCCGAGTTCAGGTACCCACCCTGACCCGGGGGAAGGATGTTGAGCGCGGTGACGCTCTGATCCCCCGAGCGGTACGGCTCTACCGGTGGGGCCGTCTCTCCCGAAGATGCCGGCGGGGCCAAAACGGACAAAGCCGAAACGAGAACGAGCAACACGAGGAACGGGCGAGGGAGGCGCATGCGGGGCTCCTTTGGGGATGCGGATATGGAACGAGGAGGAATCCTATCGCGTCACGCCACCGCGGAGGCAACGGCTCCGTAGTGGAAGTACGCGGCGGCAACCACGAGTGCATGAAAGATCTCGTGGTATCCGAACACGGCAGGTTTCGGATCCGGTTTCCTTCGCGCGTAGACCAACGCGCCGATCGTATAGAGCGCCCCTCCGACGAAGAGCAATACGGGAGGGGCTGCTCCCAAGTGAGACCAGCTCTCGGGGAAGAGTGTTATCCCGAGCCAGCCGAGCGCGAGATACGGGATGACCGCCACCGGCTTCGGCACCTTGACGGGGAGGAACTGTATGCACATGGCGAGCAGTGCTCCACCCCAGGAGATGAGGAGAACGGTGCGCGACCACGGAGTGTCGATCGCGATGACGATGGGAGTAAACGTCGCCGCGGTGAACACTGTGATCATCGTGTGGTCGACGCGCGCGAGCCATCGCCGCACCTTCGGCGGCCAGTTCGGACGGTGGTAAAGAGCGCTGAACCCGAATAGCCCACTCATGGCGAGCGAGTACACCGCGGTCCCGAGGTGGCTTCCGGCTCTGGAGATCAGGATCAGGATCGGACCGGTAACCAGGGAGACGAAGAAGGCTATCTCGTGCAGGACGCCCCTGAAGCGAGGCTTGACCGGCGCCATGAACACCCCTATCAACGATCGACGGACATGACCGAGGACAACGCCGTCGATGCCTCGGCTCGAAGCAGAGGATACACAGCGACCCGGGAATGAGAACGGGCCCCCGAGGGGGCCCAGTTCCTTACCGCGGGAGCTTTTGCCTACTGTTCATCCGGATCCGGCTTGAGCGGTGGCGGAAGGCTGAACGGTTTCTGTGCGGCCGCCACCTTGCCCTCCGTGATCGTGCCGCCCGTGTTGAGGAAGTTCTCCAGCCTGGGAGGGATCAGCTCCTCGCTGGGGAGAAACTCGGTCCGGTCGTAGGACAGGAACGGCAGGCTGATCTTCGCGGAACGCACGGTCACCACCTGCTGCGTTGCCGTTCCCAAGTACTGGAACTCGTTGGCGTCGGCATCGGAGATCAGGACGCCGATCCTGTTGCCGGCTGCGATCGGCCAGTCCTGCGGGTACATCGTGAAGCTTACGGTTCTCGTGCCCGTTCCGCGGATGACGCTGACACCCTTGGAGATCAGCTGTGCCTCACCGTCCGGCGTGATCTCGTACACGTTCGCCGCGAAGTTCGCGTTTGGAGGCGCGTCGACCCCGGCGGTCACGACGGGCTCGCCGGACAGCCACACGTCGTGCGGAAGCGGCTCCGAGACGGTCCAGATGCCCTGCCCATCGTTCGGGCTCTGCCCAGCACCGGAGCCGTTGTCGGTGTACGTGCCCGTGTTGAGCGACGTCGTGTACAGGTTCGAGTCCTTCGGTGGGAAGACCTCCTCCTCGCGCCAGCGGCCCTGGATGTCCTGTACCTCGACCGTCGGGTCCTCGATCGCGGGCTCGATCCCCTTCAGGTGCTCGTCGAGGAAGCGCATCAGCTCGTCGATGAACTCGGTGCCCGGCCGGCCGGTCTGCCACCTGGTGTTGTTGCCACCGGGGGTCGAACCGGAGTTGTTCTTCTCCCAGTATCGGGCGTGGTCGGTCTGGCCGAACCAGGCGTGGTTCTCTTCGCCGGCCAGGTTGTTCCAGTACTGGACCGCTCCATCGGACTTCGTGTTGGTCTCGAGGAAACCCTGGGTGAGGAACGTCGGCGTGGTCTTGCCCACCGACGTCGGGACGAGGTTGCGCTCGGCCCAGTAGGGACCGCTCTCGCTGTGGTCGGCGTTGTGGCCGGCGATGTTCACCGGGTAGCACCAGGCCTGCGGAGCTCCGTTTACGTTGTACATGGGATCGTCGTTGAGCCTGCCCGGGTAGGCGTCGTAGGTGGTGAAGTTGGTGCCGTAGGGCCAGTTCGTACGGCGAACGCCGTTCATGTAGATGTACCGGTAGCCCGAGTAAACAGGCTCTAGCGTGATCACGGCCGCCAGACCTTCGGGCTGCTGGGCGATCCCCATCAGGCCGGTCCAGCCGTCATACGACTTGCCGATGAGCGCGACCTTACCGTTGGACCAAGGTTGAGAGGCCGCCCACTCGACCGCCGAGCGCACACCGAGCTGCTCCCGGGTCCCGCCCCAGTCGTTGCAGCCCGCGGACGCGCCGAAGCCGGGCAGGTCGACCATCGCGTACGAGTAGCCCTTGGTGAGGGCGCCGGTCATGTCGAGGAAGTCGTAGAAGCGTGAGCTCGGCCCGGTTTCGGTCGAGGTCGGGCTGAAGCTGGTGCCGCCGCTGTGGTTCGTGTACGGGCTCACGGTCAGGATCACCGGGGTCTTCACCGAACCGTCGATCGGCATGCCCTTGGGGGTAAGGACATCGGCGTGGAGCTGAGTGACACCGTCCGCCGATGGGAAATAGAACTGGCGGTAGTCGGCGTCGCTCCGCAGCGCTGCGGCGGCGGGCGAGGCGGGCATCAGCGCCGCCAGTGCAACTAAGGCGACGATCAGAAAGGTCGAACGGTTCCGCACGAGCATCTCCCTCCGGGCTGGGTGGCGCTTACTGCTGAATAGTTCGCGTTCGAGCCCCTAAGGTCCTGCCCGGAACGAGGAACGGGCCCCCGAAGGGGCCCGTTCGGTGCCGCGAGAGGTCGTGCTTACTGCTCGTCCGGATTCGGCTTCAGCGGTCCCGGGATGTTGAACGGGCGCTCCGAAGACGCGACCTTGGCGCTCGATAGAACAGCGCCACCCTGCCCCATGTAGTTCTCGAGACGAGGTGTGGTCTGCTCGCTTGGCAGGAACTCCGTCCGGTCGTACGTCAGGAACGGCAAACCGATCTTCGCCGAGAGCACTGTCACGTTGGCCTGTGTCGGAACGTGGGTGAACGGCACAGACGTATCGGCATCCGAGATGAGGACGCCGATGCGGTGTCCCGCCGGAAGCGGCCAGTCCTGCCCGTACATCGAGAAGCTCACGGTCCGTCGGCCTGTACCTCTGATCAGGCTCACACCCCGCGAGATCATCATCATCGTGCCTTCCTCATCGATGTCGTACACGTTGGCCGAGAAGTTGGCGTTCGGAACAGCCTCGACCCCCGCGGTGACGATCGGCTCGCCCGAAAGCCACACGTCGTGCGGAAGAGGTTGCGAGACGTTCCAGAGGCCGGCAGCTTCGGTCGGTCGAAGACCGGAGCCCGATCCGTTGTCCGCGTAGGTGCCCGTAGCCAGCTCGGTCTCGTAGAGATGTGAGTCCTCCGGCGGGAAAGCCGCCTCCTCGCGCCAGCGACCGCTGAAGTCCTGGACCTCGATCGGCGTCTCGTCCTGCGGAGGCTCGATCCCCTTCAGGTGCTCGTCCAGGAACGTCATGATCTGGTTGATGCACTCCATCCCGTCACGACCTGTCTGCCACCTCGTGTTGTTGCCTGATGGCGTCGACGTGGAGTTGTTCTTCTCCCAGCACCGTGCGTGGTCGAACTGCCCGAACCATGCCCGGTTCTCGGTTCCCGAGAGGCCGTTGAAGTACTGGTAGGCGCCGTCCGCGTGAGTGTTTGTCTCCAGGAATCCCTGGGTCAGGAACAGCGGGGTGGTCTTGCCGTACGTATCGTCGATCAGGTTGCGCTCTTCCCAATACGGACCATGCGGGTCGTCGTCCGCGTAGTTTCCAGCGAGGTTGACGCCGTAGCACCAAGCCTGAGGAGCGCCGTTCGCGTGGTACTGGGGCGTATCGCCCGGGCGCCCCGGCTTCGCGTCGATGGCCTGAAACAGCCCCATCGTCGCCGCGTATGGAGGCCTGCGAACACCGTTCATGAACATGTAGCGGTATCCCTCATAGACGGGTTCCAGGGAAACGACAGCCGCGAGCCCGTCGGGCTGCTGGGTGATCCCCATAAGACCGGTCCAGCCGTCGTAGGACTTGCCGAGAAGCGCCACCTTGCCGTTCGACCATGGCTGGGACGCTGCCCACTCGACCGCCGCGCGGACGCCAAGCTGCTCACGGGTGCCGCCCCAGTCGTTGCACCCACTCGAGCCGCCGTTCCCCGGGAGGTCGACGTACGCAAAGCTGTAGCCCTTCGTCAGGGCGCCGCTCATGTCGAGGAAGTCGTAGAAACGCGGGTTCGGCCCCACACCATTCAGGTCGAGATCTGTCGTTGACCCGTTGTGATTCGTGTACGGACTGACCGTGAGGATGACAGGGGTTTTCACCGAGCCGTCTATCGGCATCCCCTTGGGGGTCAGGACGTCGGCGTGCAGCTGCGTGACTCCATCTGCCGAGTTGAAGTAATACTCACGCCAGTCCGCGTCGGCTCGTAGCGCGGCCGATGCCGGCGTGGCAGGCAGGGTCGCGGCCAGCGCGATAGCCGAGGCAATCAGAACCAGGAATCGCTTCTTTGCGAGCATCTCTACCCTCCAGGGTTGCTCTGTCAGGGCGCGCTCAAGGGCTCTCGAGCGTGCTCACATGTAGTTCGCCGTCCGGTCCCTCGATTCCTGCTCAGCCGAGCACGGCCCGAGGCGGAGGTATGCTCGGACCATGAAGGGCGACAGGGTCGAGGTCACCGTGGACATCGGCACCGGGGTGCAGACCTACGAGATCGAGGCCTCCAAGGCCGGCCGCAGGGTCGAGGTCTCGACTTCCCGAGGCGTCGTCGAGGTGACGGAGCTCACCCGTACCGGCCAGGTGGTCCGAACGGGCCGGTTCATGGCCGACCGGGTCGTCGCTCTCGTCGAGCACCCGGCCGAGGACCAGCGAGCACCGAGCAGGCGCTCGCGGAAGGTCACCGCTCAGCGCTCGATGCTCTAGAGCGGGCCCGTGTAGCGCAGGATGTCCGCGCTTCTCTGATAGTCGGTCGTGTACATGATCCTGTCGGTGATCCAGTACACGCCCGAGGTCGAGCCCGCCAGCGGCACGTACCAGCCGACCTCCTCGATCTGCCCGTCATCCTTGATGTCGAGCATGCGGACGCCGTGCTCGTACCAGGCCATGGCCATCAGACCGCCGTCTTTGTATGAAGGATGGGTGTCCGCCCAGTGGGTGCACCACTGGTTCACCGGCGGATGGCCGTCCATGTAGTTGCCGGCGCGAACGCGGTACTCGTCGATCTGAGTGAACTCGCCGAGCTTCACGAGCTTGCCCGTCTCGTCGTAGGTCGGGTGCCCCTTCGTGGCATCCATGGTCACGAATTGCGCATCCGGGTCCGGGCAGCCGACGCCGGCTCCGGATTCCCCGTGCACGAGGAGGAACTTGTCCTGGCCCTGCCGTGGCCACAGGTTCCCGTGCGTGAACCGATTCCTGGTCGGTCCCAGACCGATGAGCGTCGGGTTCTCAGGATCCTGGCGCGCATCCAGGAGCTGCAGCGGATCCGTGGAGGTCATGACTATGCCGGGAGCGACCTCGGTCACGTCGTGCCCGCTCCCCCTCGGCTTCCCGTTCCCCCATCGAGAGGCTGAGACTCTCGGCTGGGCAGGGTTACGCAGGTCGATGATCTGGCCTTCCGAGCCATAAGCCCAGGTGCAGTCGAGGACGCAGGAGATCGTGTGAGAGGAAACGCTGTGGGTGCTCAGGACAACCGGGTTCGCCTTGTCGGAGACGTCGATCACGCTGTTGTCGATCAGGGCGATCTTGCCGTTGGTGTCCACGTCCTCCTGGGCGAACTGCGGGGACTGCGGGAACTGAAGTATCCCTGTGAGAGCCGGGTTCAGCGGGTCGGTGATGTCGAAGATCCGCAGCGCCGTCGACGTGGTTATGTAGAAGTAGTTCCCGAGCCGCCTTGCGCCGGCGGAGTCGTTGGTCAGCGGGATCGTTCCGAGCCACTCGACGTTCTGCCCGAACCCGACCGCCTGAGCCGGCGGGATGAGCGCGAGAGTAGATAGCCCCAGGGCGAGAGCGAGCAAGCGTTTCATGGTCCTCCTCATGACTCGAAAGGGTGCTGCCTTCGTTCGAGAGATTCGTCAACAAGCGGGGGATGCCTTTGTGCATCCGCACAAGTGATTCGGGATCGTCCCCGGAAGGATTAATGCCGCGCCCGTCGAAGAGTTCATGACGCCCGCCCACAGGAGGTGCGCAGATGTCCCGTCTCGCTCGCTACCTTCGTCTCACGGTCGCCGCCACGACGGCGATAGCCGCGCTCGCAGCGCCTCTCGCTGCCACCGCCACCTCCGGCCGACGTCTGCCCCCCGTCAACCCCGAGCAACGCTTCGACCTGCCCCCCGACGATTGCCTGGAGCCGGCTCCGGCGGCGATCGATATCAAGGGCGTTACGGACGACAACCGGACGGTGAAGCTCGACGTCAAGGTTCCGATTGACGTTGAGGAAGGGGCGGAGATCGCGGAACTGCTGGCCGATGCAGACCCGATCGTGGTTGCCGAGGGACAGGCGAGGTTCGACGCCCTGGCCCAGAAGGTCCACGGGATCCTGGACGCGGCGATCACTACCTACGCGCCGCTCGGCATCGAGCTGCGGCTCCATTACGACCTGCTGATGCCGCTCGTGAACGGTGAGCCGCGTCAGCGGACCACCGACATCGACGAGCTGATCCTGGTCGCAAAGCAGAACTACGGCGGGCGAGTCCCCGCTGGGTTCGACGCGGTTTACGCGGTCACCGACATCGATGTGTCGGGCACGATCGCCGGAAAGGCGGACTGCATCGGAGGTGTCCGCGCCACGGACAGCTCCTTTGCGGCCGGGGAGATCGACCTCGAGGAGGTGCCCCTGAACTTCCTCGGCGTCACCATGTTCCAGGACATGAGCGCCAAGATCCTCGCGCACGAGGTGGGACACCTGCTCGGCGCCCACCACCACTATGCGAACTGCGCGGAAGGTGTTCCGACCGAGACAATTCCGGACGCCCTGTCCGCGTGCACGCTGATGATCAACGACATCGGGTTGGCCTCGCTGAACTTCTCGACGCTCAACGGGGCGATCGTCAGGGGCCACGCCGTCGACTACGCGAGCCAGAACGACGGAGGCTAGCCGCCCTGGTGACGTCAGAGACGATCAGCTCTTGAGAAGGGATTGTCGGCCTTCGCGTCGAATGTCCTTTTGACGCTCCTGGCCGAAGGGCCCGACTTCGCGGAGGAGGCAAGATGTATCGAAAGGCGATACTGCTCGCTGCTCTATTCACCACAACCGCACTACAGGTCACCGGCGTTTCAGCCACTCACGAGGAATTCAGCCCCGAGGCGAGCATCGCCATCGCGCATCTGGGCGTCGACCCTGAGAGCGTGAGGGTCACCGACGAGTACACCTCGGACCACAACGGCGTGACGCACGTGTACCTCCGTCAGCTCGAGGACGGAGTCGACGTTGCCGGCGCCGATGCCACCGTGAACATCCAGGACGGGGTCGTCATCCACAGCGGGTCCCGATTCATCGATCCCGAGGAGATATCGGGAGAGCAGGTCATCACTACAGACGAGGCCGAGCGGATCGCCTTCGCGGCGGCCAAGGCCGAGCCCGGCGACGCTGTCTCCTCACCGGTTCTCCTCTACCGCGGCCTGGACGACGGCAGTGCCCGTCTGGCATACGACCTCAACATCGAGACCTCCACCCACTGGTGGAACCTCTCCATCGACGCCGAGACCGGGCGCGTGATTCACCGATACGACCTCGTGGATAGCGAGAGCGCGGAACACATCGCCGCCAGGACCGCTCGTCAGGAGGACTCCAGCGTCGTCCAGGAGATGGTGTCGGCGATAGGCCCGCCGCAGCAGGCCAACGATGGATCCTCCTACGTCGTGTTTGCCCTGCCGCTGGAGAGCCCCCACGATGGCAATCGGGTGACCGTGTACAACCCGGCGGACGCCACCGCCTCCCCCTACGGCTGGCACGACGCCAACGGCGTTGCGGGAGCCGAGCAGACGATCACCAGCGGCAACAACGTCAACGCTTACGCTGACTCGGACAACAACAACGCGCCCGACCCGGGCAGCCAGCCCGACGGTGGCGCAGGTCTCGACTTCAACCACCTGCTGCTGACCTACGACGCCACTCCGGCGGTTTACCGGGACGCGGCGGTGGACAACCTCTTCTACGCGAACAACATCATGCACGACGTGACCCATAGGTACGGATTCAATGAAGAAGCCGGCAATTTCCAGGTCACCAACTACACGGGTACCGGCCTGGGCAACGACGCGGTTCAGGCAGAAGCCCAGGACGGCGGCGGCGTCCTGAACGCCAACTTCGCCACGCCTGCGGACGGCTCTTCAGGCCGGATGCAGATGTACCTGTGGGTGGACGCCTTCGACAATCTTGGTCTGGGAGTCGAAGACTTCGTGCGTCCCTACAGCCACCAGGTGCGAGACGGTGATCTCGACAACGGGGTGATCTTCCACGAGTACGGCCACGGGGTCTCCAACCGCCTGGTCGGTGGCCCCAGCAACGTGAGCTGCCTACGGACCCACGACGAGCGCGAGGGCGAGGGATGGAGCGACTGGTGGTCATACGTGCTGACCATGCGGCCCGGTGACGACGGCGCTACTCCGCGAGGCATCGGGACCTACGTTGTGTACCACGAGGAGGGCCGCCGGGGACCGGGGATCCGGATCACCCCCTACTCCACCGACATGACCATCAACCCGGCGACCTACAACACGATCAAGACCGCGGCCGAGCCACACGGCGTGGGATACGTCTGGGCGACGATGCTGTGGGACCTGTACTGGGACCTCGTCGAGGAGCACGGCTTCAACCCGAACCCTTACGAGCCATGGAACACCGGCGGGAACAACCTCGCCATGCAGCTCGTGATGGACGCGATGAAGTTCGCTCCGTGTGAGCCCGGGTTCGTGGATAACCGCGACGCGATCATCGCCGCGGATGCCGCGCTGACGGGCGATATCGCGAACGGCTTACCCGGTGAGAACGAGTGCCTGATCTGGCGGTCGTTCGCTCGCCGCGGTCTAGGCGTGGACGCGAGCCAGGGGAACTTCGAGAGCAAGACCGACGGCAAGAACGGGTTCGAGGTTCCTGTCCACTGCGAGGCGTCCTAAGCCCGATAGCTCGCTAGCGGCTGGCTAGGGCTGGACTCCTCTCCGACCGCAGCCTTACGATCGCGTCCACCCTCGGCTCGATCGGGCCGGATGGAGCGAAAGGTGGGCTCATGGCCAAGATCCTCTGCGTTCTCTACGACGATCCCGTGGATGGGTTCCCGCCCACTTACGCGCGGCCCGACATACCGAAGGTCGACCACTACCCCGGCGGGCAGACCACGCCGACCCCGGAAAAGATCGACTTCGCGCCCGGTGAGCTGCTCGGCTGTGTTTCGGGCGAGCTAGGCCTGCGCCCGTTCCTCGAAGGCCGAGATCACACACTGGTCGTGACCTCAGACAAGGACAGCACGGACTCGGTCTTCGACCGCGAGCTCCCCGACTCCGACGTCGTGATCTCACAGCCGTTCTGGCCCGCGTACCTCACCGCGGAGCGCATCGCCAAGGCACCCGAGCTGAAGATCGCAATCACGGCCGGGATCGGCTCCGATCATGTCGACCTCGCGGCCGCCATGGAGCGAGGCATAACCGTCGCCGAGGTCACGTACTGCAACAGCATCAGCGTGGCCGAGCACGTGGTGATGATGATCCTGGCTCTTGTGCGCAACTACATCCCGTCTTACCAGTGGGTTCTGGATGGCGGATGGAACATCGCCGACTGCGTATCGCGCTCCTATGACGTGGAGGGCATGCAGGTCGGCGTCTTCGGTGCGGGGCGCATCGGGGCCGCCGTGCTCCGAAGGATGAAGCCGTTCGACGTGGGCCTCCACTACGCGGACAAGCACCGGCTCCCGGAGGAGGTCGAGAAGGAGCTCGGCGTGACACACCATCCAGATGTGCATTCGCTGGTGCGCGAGTGCGACGTGCTGTCTATCAACACGCCACTTCACCCCGAGACCGAGCATCTCTTCGACGACAAGCTCATCGGCGAGATGAAGCGGGGCGCGTATATCGTGAACACGGCCCGCGGCAAGATCTGCGACCGCGACGCGATAGACCGTGCTCTAAGGAGCGGCCAGCTCGCCGGCTACGCGGGCGACGTGTGGTTCCCCCAGCCTGCGCCGAAGGACCACCCGTGGCGCACGATGCCGAATCACGGCATGACGCCGCACACCTCGGGCACGAGCTTGTCGGCTCAGACGCGCTACGCGGCAGGAGTGCGCGAGATCCTGGAGTGCTGGTTCGACGGCCGGCCGATCCGCGAGGAGTACCTGATCGTCGACAAGGGGCAGCTCGCCGGCGCGGGCGCTCACTCGTATACCGCCGGCAACGCCACGGGAGGCTCGGAGGAAGCGGCGCGGTTCGGAGCAAATTGAACGGTGGACAGACATGGTCGAAACAGGCGGGTGCGTCCGAGCCGCGGTCCGCGGGGGAGACTACTGAAGCCAGCATCGACCTGTACTGGCTCCCCCTCGGCGCGGGCGGCTGGTTCGTTCGGCTGAACGGGCGGGTCTACGAGGCCATAAAGGCCCACCTCGAGCGACGGCGAGAGCTGGATCTCTACCACTCCGCACTCGAAGTGCGCGTACCTGAAGGGCGCTTCGTCATCGAGAACGCGTGGCCCATCCCTGATTCGAACGGTAGGTCGCGTGGTGTGGTCGTCGAAGGCCCAGTTGGTAGCCGCCGGATGGCGCGCTTCCGCGTGCTTCGATACGAGGTGAGGCGCTGGCGGGACGGGGTCATTGCGGACGCCGACGCGGCCGTCGAGAGCCCGCTCCGCCTGAGCACCGATCCGCGCCGAGCACACCACCTCCTCGAACTCGTTGGCTCCGTGCCGGAACTGGTCTGGGGCCGCGATGAGCTCGGGGCGGGAGAGATGTGGAACTCAAACTCGGTCATCTCGTGGTTGCTCGTTCGAAGCGGCTTTCCGGAGGATGCAGTCCTGCCGCCGGCCGGTGGGCGTGCCCCCGGCTGGCACGCTGGAATCGTCACCGCCCGCCGCCATAGCTGAGCACGGAACCACAGGGCTCCATACGCTTCTCTTCTTCGGCGCTGGTGGTTTCGAACCAGTGACCTCCGGGTGCCCGGGGCTGATCGAACTAGTGCCGACCTTGGTCCGGCCCGAGAAACCTGAGGAATTGAGCAACGCTGTAGATGGGCGAGGACTTGGATAGGCGCAGGAGGTGGTCGTCCCCGGAGACCAGCACAGCCTGCTCCGACTCGGCGAGAGCGATCAGGTAGTCGTCGCCGGGATCGGGCGAGCGAACCGACGGAGGTTCCCTGGGATCCTTCACCACGGTCGCTGAGCTCTGGAGCCAGTCGATGACCAGACTGGCTTGCCCGGCGTTTATCCGCTTCCGCAACTTCGGGTACGCGAGCGCCCGCTCGAGCTCCACCAGCAGGAGTGGCGAGACGATGAGCTCGAACGCCCCCCCGATCCAGACCCGGAGCGTCTCAGCGGGAGCACCCTTGGGAGAGAGGAGAGCCGAGATGATGACGTTCGGGTCGAGGACGGCGCGAACCACGGGTCAGCGTCGACGACGCCTGGTCTTGTGCTGCGCTTCGACGGCGATCTGAGCGGCCTCTTTATTCGATAGCTCGCTCTTGGACCAGAGCCCCTCCAGAAGGTCGAGGCCCAGGTCGCGACGCACGGCCTCTTCGATCACCTGGGAGTCACCCTTGCCGGTGCGCGCAGCGCGAACCTTGACCGCGCGGAGGACCTCCTCCTCGAATGTGACGGTCGTGCGTACCCTCGCCATAGTTGCATCATAGCATCACGATGCCAAGGCATCAACACGAATCTGCCTCGGGCGAACTACGCGGCCGGGGGAGCTGTCTGTAGGTCGAATTCCATCTCGAGGAGTTCCGCGGCCCGAGTGATCTGTGGGCCGAGGCGGGTTATCCTCACGCTGGCTTCGGGTGGGTTGGTCTGCGCTCCTATCGCAACCACGACGCCTATGGCCTTTCCCTCCTCGTCGATGGCCGGCGATCCGGAATCCCCGTTGACGGCGGCACCTAGCGCGTAGACCACGTAGGGATCGGACATCTGCCTGGCCAACGCTTGGCGCCCGGAAGCGACATCACGAATACCGATCCCCTGGCCCGAATAGCGGACGATCTCCGGATCGGAGGTCTGTTGCGTATTGATTCCGGTCGGGCCGCCGAACTCACACATCTGAGGACTGGCGTCCACACCTTCGTCCAAGCGGATGAGCCCGAAGTCAGCGTCGCCGACGTTCACCGAGTAGACGAACCTTCCCAGCTGGCGCTCCTCGGCATCCCAGGCCGGCGGCCCCTCACCGGCCTCCCATACCTCTTCTCCCTCCGCCAGGATGCAGTGGCCGGCGGTGCCCATGAACGAACCCACCTCCACTCGCCGCCCTTCCTCGTCGTACCGGTACCCCTTGAAAAGGAAGTTCAGGGTGCACGGCTCGTCGAGCAGGCCGCGCTCGGTCCACACAGGTCCGCCGGGACGCACGTCGGTGCATGCTGGCCCAGGGGCCGCGGTCGGAGAGCGCTGCCACGTACGGTCCTGGCAGCCTGGCGCGGGACGATCGGAAGAGGCGACCCCAGCCGACGCAGGGACTGGGCCAACAACGGCCGAGGCCATGATCACAAGGGCAACGAGCGTCTTCGCGGCGGGCATGGCGTCCGCGGGATGTTTCGACGTGGGAGACCCAATTCCCTTCCTCTCTTTCCCCCCGATGTGTCCTGAGTAGGCGCTGGCTGTTTCGAACCACCGACCTCCCCTTGTAAGGGCGGAGGAGGCCGACCCTCCTACCTGCTGAAACAGTGGGACGGAAGGAGGGGGGTTAGAAACCCTTCACGCGCGCACTGGCAGCGGACCAGGGAGCCGGTCCCGCGCTTGCAACGCCGCGGACCATAGCCAGGCAATCTCCTCGTCCGCAACCGAGCTCATCTCTCCGCTGGGCTCAAAGAAACGGACGTTGACGACGTTGTGCAGATACCTAAAGGAGATCCGACAGAAGCCCGCGAAGTATGCCTGGCAGCTGGCGGCCAGAAAATCATTGCTCCGGAAACTGGTGACCGCGGGAGTGGAACATGAGACTTGAGAGTCGAAGATGAAACTTGGTGCACTGCTCGTCCCATTTCTGGCGGCAGGGAGCCTCGCTGCTGCCCCGGCCGCGCCCCGGACGGGCTCCGTCAAGGCCGTGGAGCCGAGCGTGGAGATCGTCGACGCACTGCTCCGAGGCGACGCCGACGGGGCGACCGTCGCCTCGCTCGTCACGATGGGCGCCGACCGGGCGGCCGTGGAGGCGTTGCTGGCCGGCGCGGTTGCCGAGCAGCTGCTGCCCGCGCCGGACCTCGACGACGACGGCTTGCCCGACGTCCTCGGTCTCGCGCGACCGCCGCGCGCCGGTCAGTCCTCGGCCGGGGTCGCCGAGTTCCTGACGGTCACGGCCCGCTCCGGCCGGACCGGAACGCCGCTGTGGTCGGCCCAGGTGCCAGGCGTGACCGGCACAGTCCTGGAGTCTCCCGGCGGACCGCTGCTCATCTCTATCGACGCGGGCGGCTCGGTCGTCACCCTGCACCTCACGGCCTTCACCCGCGCCGGCGAGGTCCGCTGGCAGCGCACCGACGCCGGGGCGGTCACGTTCACCGCGGTCCAGTGGCCGTACTACGCCGGCCAGCTCACCACAGCAGACGGGTCCGTGCTGCATCTCGTGCATGTCATGGACTACTCGTTCCTCTTGGACCAGACGCTGGAGCCGGGACGCATCACCGCGCGTGCCCTCGACGACGCCGACGGCTCCGTGGCCGGGGTCGTAGAACGCTCGGGACAGGGCGTGCAGTGGTCCTGGGTTGCTCCGGACCTGGACGGGGACGGCAACGCCGAGATCCTCCTCACCCAGTCGTCCGCCTTCGGAAACCGCGGTGACATCTTCGCCATGACCGTGGAGGGCGAGACGCTGTGGTCGTCCAGCGCACCATTTCGCTCCAACGGCTTCCTCGTGCTGCCCGGCGACGTCACAGGTGACGGTGTCGGAGACCTCGCCATCGGCGCCGACTGTGGTGCGGTCGCGCTCGTCAGCGGATCGGACGGGAGCTCTGCCTGGGAGGCGCCCGGCGACTGGCCCGCTGTGGTCGGTGACGTCGACGACGACGACGTGCCCGATGTCGGCGTGCGCAGTATCGGGTTGGTGGACTTCCGCGACTTCGTCACCGACCACGCCGCCTACAACGGCGCAGGTACCCAGCTCTACCACGAGCAGGCAAGCATTCCTATCGATCCCGGTCGGGGGTTCTCGTCCTCCACCGTCACCTACCTTGCGGGCCACGATGTCGATGGGGACCTCAGCAAGGACACCTTCCACGAATTCGACCTGACCTACTCCGACGGGGAGAGGGTGCAGGATGCGGGCGCAACCTCGGGCGGCACCGGTACACGCCTGTGGGACCGGAGACCGCCCACGCTTCTCGGCGGCAGCGTGCAGGGACCGGGCGTCGACCTCGCCGTCGTGGTCAGCAACGGCTCGCAGGCGTTCATCGAGATCCTTCGGGGCGATACCCTTGACCGCGTCTGGAGGGTGGGCGTCGCAGCACCCGGAACGCTGGTCGACGCGACCGCATCGGCCGTGGACCTGGACGGCGACGGTGTGGGTGAGGTGCTCGTCACCGCGGTGACCGCCGGCTCGAATGGGACGCTCGTGCAGCACGGTTACGTCCTGGACGGGCGCGACGGCTCCGTGATGTGGTGAGTCTCCGGTTCGGGTGTCAGCCTTAAGGTCAGGCGACACCCCTGAGCTGCGGCCTTTCGGTGGGCGCTGGTGGTTTCGAACCACCGACCTCCGCCTTGTAAGGGCGGAAGAGGGCATCCCGACTACCTGCGGAAACAGCTGAAAGCCGCGTTGAGCAGCGGATATGAGTGATCAACGT
>JBOGVX010000086.1:0-14853 GCA_050693165.1 Actinomycetota bacterium
CTCGTGTAGCCCGATCCGAACAGCGGCTTTGTGGCCGGGTGATGGCGGTCGATGTCGACATCGTGGGTCAGGTCGTGCTGATCGTTCAGATCCAGGTTCCCGAACATGAGTGAGCTGCCCTGGGACAGGATGGTCAAGGGCGACAGGAAGCCAGCGAGCTGTCCCTGGGGCGGCACTATTGCTGCCCCAGCACTCGGGACCAGCTGGGGATCGACAGGCAGAGGTCCGCTCTGCCCGTCGTCGAGATGATCGGCCTGCATCACGAGGAGCTCGTCCGTCTGCCAGAGCGTCCCCACCACGGTCTGATCCAGCACGATCAGGTCCGCCAGCGAACGCCCTTCCCCGAAGGCAAGGTCGGGCAACGGATCGGGCGAGTCCGCGTCGAACCGGTTCGGGTCCGGATCGAGCGTCAATCGCACCATGCCGCTGCGCCTGTACTGAGGCCCGTATCGTGTGACACCTTCGGGCGAAGGCGAAACCCCGTAGGGGGTCGTGTCCTCTCGGAACCAGTCGTACGCCGGTACGGGAGGCTTCACCGTGTACTTCACCCGTGTCCTTGAGGGTCCCTGGAACACTGGAGACAGCGCGAAGAAGGGTTGGTGGAGCTGCGTCCATGCGGTGCTCTGGGGACTCGGGAAACCGCTCGCCGGCTGCCATTCCACGTCGATCGCCGGTGCGTCCGCCACGGTGACCTGGCCCCTCAACCCGTTGCCCGCCGGCGACACGGTCGCGGCCGCCATCGCGGTAGGGAACCCAACGTCCCGGCCACCTGCATATGCGTCCGCCGAGTCCGTGAGACGCGCGATCGGGTACCAGCCATCTTCCTCCCCGAGGCGGACCGCAAGTGCGATCGTGGCCTCGACCCGAGGCAGCGACGCCCCAAGACCCGCTCCCGACAGGGTCTGGGGCAGGTCGATGTAGTCGAAGGAGACACCCACGAGCGGTGAGGGCACCTCGTATGCGGCCGGGACCAGCGAACGGTAAACCTGGAGCGAGAGCCCCTCATTGTCCCCCCGGGGATACAGAGTGGCCGCGATCCTCCTCACGTTGATCTCTTCGAACGTGGTGGTGTCGTGACCCATCCGGCAAGCGAGGAGACCCTGGTCGCAATCGGCCGAGGCGGGACCCGCCCCCAGGAGCGAGCACACCAGGGCAAGGGTCGGGATCAGAAACAGGCGGCGGCGGGAGAGCGGGCTCATGGGTTCCTCATTCCTATTTCACCGCGAGTGGGCTCACTTCCTGCCCTCGCAGGAGGGCCTGTCGCTCGTTTACCGGACGATCTTGGGTCGCAACGTCTCGTAAGCGATCTCCAGACCGGTCTTGACCCTGTCCTCCGACCCGCCCCAGACGGGGTCCTCATGTTCCACCGAAAGCACGCCGTCGAAGCCCCCTTCGTACATGGCGTCGATCAGACGTACCCAATCGACCTCACCCAGACCGGGCACCCGGTAACGCCACCATCCGACGTCCCACGGATCCTCACGTAAGACGGCCTTTCCGGGCCAGCCGAACCGGTTGCGCTTGTCGGGGAAGAGCTGGATGTCCTTCGCCTGCGCGTGCGGGATGCGATCGATGTAAGGGCGGACAGCCTCCACGGGGTCGATGCCCATCCACACCAGGTGGCTGGGGTCGTAGTTGAGGTACAGCCCGATCGAGAACATCCACTCCCAGAGCTCGGGCGAGTAGGCGAGGTTGCCGGGGTAGCCGTCCGGATGCCACCCCTCCATGACGCAGTTCTCGATGATGATCTTCACGCCCTTCTCGCCGGCGCGCTCCACAAGAGGCTTGAAGACCTCCTCGGCGTCCTTCAGG
This sequence comes from Actinomycetota bacterium, assembly GCA_050693165.1. Lineage (GTDB taxonomy): Bacteria > Actinomycetota > UBA4738 > UBA4738 > CALAEC01 > CAZKFH01. The sequence goes on from JBOGVX010000086.1 coordinate 1,813, forward strand.
TTCTCCCGCACCGTCCTGCTGGGGTCTCGCCCCACGAAGGTGCCCACGGTCGGGCAGCCGGCCAGCGCGGCGGCATCGATGCACGCCAGGACGTGCTCGTTGACCACCTTCCGCTCGGCGGCATCGGGGTGGAGGTTGTTGTCGTAGAACGCGACGGAAGAGAGAGTCAGTCCTTGCTCGTCGAACAGCGCCCTCACCTCCTCCGCCTCCTTCGAGGTGAAGGTCTCGGCCTTCAGATGAGTAGCCGTGAACGGCCGGTCGCCGAGATCGGGCCAGGCCGCAACCTCGAGAGCCTCGTAGCCGGCTTCCGCGGCCCAGGCCGCGATGTCTCGAAGTGAGCTATCTGGAAGACACGCCGTCAGAAACCCGAGCTTCATCGCCAACCTCCACTGTTCGGCCCTCGCTGTTGGAGCGCAGCACGGCGTCGACAATCATTGCCGCTCGCAACCCGTCCTTGAAGTCCGGCAGCCCATCGGTCCCACCGTCCACCACGGCATCGTAGGTCTCGGCCACGAACGAATCGAAGCAGTCGTGGTAGCCGAGGGGATGGCCGGCCGGCAGCGTCGCGTACCGGGCGGCCGGCTTGGACAGCATCTCGGGGGCCCGGGCCAGCGATGTGGATCCCTCCGGCGCTCCGACCCAAAGGGTCTCGGGGTTCTCCTGATCAAATGAGAGTGCGCCCTCGCTTCCGTCGATCTCGAACCAGAGCCGGTTCTTCCGCCCGGCGGAGATCTGGCTGACGACCAGGGTGCCGATCGCGCCTCGATCGGTCCGGAACATGACGGTGGCCGCGTCCTCGGTCGTGACCGCCGTTCGCTTGCCGGTGGCCGACTTGGCGAACGCGTCCTGGTGTTCCCCGACGGTCCGTTCGGGGATCGCTGTCGCCAGCCGCGCCGTCACCTCGGTGATGCGGTGACCGGTCACGAACTCGACGAGGTCGCACCAATGGGAACCGATGTCGGCGAAGGCGCGGGACGATCCGCCCATCGAAGCGTCGACACGCCAGTTGCCGTCCTCCGGGGAGAGCAACCAGTCCTGCAGGTAAGTCCCGTGGATCAGGTTGATGCCTCCGATGCGCCCCGCCTCGACCCTGGCCCTCGCTTCCCTGACGGAGGCGTAATAGCGATAGACGAACGGGACGGTCGCCACCTTCCCGCTGCTGCTCGCGGCCTCCACGAGAGCCCGTGCTCCCTCCGCGTCGGCGGCCAGCGGTTTCTCACAAACGACGTTCTTGCCCGATTCCAGGGCGGCCTTGGCCAGGGGTAGGTGCAGGTTGTTGGGAACGCAGATGTGGACGACGTCTAGGTCATCTGCCCGGACCAGATCCTCCGCGCTGTCGAAGGATCGCTCGGCTCCGAGCTCGGCGGCCGCCTGAGCGCCTCGTTCGGGGGTCGAAGCAGCAACGCCGACCAGGGTCGCGCCGGCCACGCGGGCGGAGCGGGCGTGAACGCGTCCGATGAAGCCGGTTCCGGCGATCGCCACTCTGAGGTCCGACATCGCAATCATGCTAACGGCTGGCGACATCCTCGGTCGACTGACGTGCAAAAGTCAATGCCAGAACCGGCTATTAGCGGAACTTTCTCTATTGACACGACAGAAGTGGGCGTGTTCTACTTTCGAGCGTGGCAGGGGTGCCCGCCCTTGATCCGTCCGACGCCCGGACCCACGCCCGGTCGCTTTACGCACCGCGCCCTCCGGCCGTCACCCCCCTGTTCCTGGCGGGCACCTTCGACATCGGAGAGGTGGTGGCGCCATGACCCCCGAAGGAACGATGAGCAGGCGACGCTTCCTGGGCGCCGGCTCGGGAGCAGTTGCAGCGGCCGTCCTGGCACCGGCGACGGCGATGGCGAAGGGCAAGAAGAAGGACAAGCCCTGCCCTCCCACTCCCGGCCTCCCTGCCGGCCTTCTCCCTCCCGACCGGATCGGCGTCCAGCTATTCACCGTTGACGACCAGGTGGGGAGCATCGGCTTCGCGAAGGTCTTCGATCGGCTTGAGGCCATCGGCTACCAGGAGATCGAGTTCGCCGGATTCAGTCAGGGCAACGGACCCATCACCACGGCGGAGATCCGCAAGCTGATGGATGAGCGGGGCCTTCGCGGCGTGGGTGCTCACACCAGCATCAACGAGGACAACGCGCAGCAGGTGCTCGACGACGCGGAGATACTCGGCTTGCCCAACGTTGGCATCGCCTTCGAGATACCCCACTACGGCGTGAGCGTCGACGGCTGGAAGCGGCTGGCAGACGACTACAACCGCGTGGGCGCACTGACGGCCGAACGAGGGATCAGGTGGTACCTGCACATCCACGGCCCCGGATACGCGCCGACACCCGACAGCCCCACGACGCGCGGGCTCGACGTGCTCCTCGACGAGACCGATCCCTCGCTCGTGTTCTTCGAGATGGACATCTTCTGGGCGTACTTCGGCCAGACGTACTTCGGCAGCAGCCAGGCACTCCCGTTCGAGCCACTGGACTACGTCCTCGCGCAGCCGGAGCGCTTCCCGCTCTTCCACATCAAGGATGGGAGGAAGAACGCGGCCGGCGGCCTTCACAACGCTGAGATGACGGACGTCGGTCAGGGAAGCATCGATTTCCAGGCCTTCCTCTCCGCGCTAGACCGGGGCGCGCATCGCTACATCATGGAGCGGGACAACGCCGACAGTCATCCGAAGGGCTCGCTCGCCTCGACCCACCGCAGCTACCTGTTCATGCGCCACGGCCTCGTCGACGGGGGCGCTGGATGAACGATCGCCGCCGCGTCTGGCATCTGCTCCGCGCCCTCAGCCCGGCGACCCTCGGGTTCCTGATCGTCCTTACTGCGAGCACGGCAACGGCTCAGGTTCCGCCCCTGCCGCCTCTTCCCGGATCTCCGGTTCCGCTTCCGCCCGGGGTGTTCCCGAGGAGCTCGCCCACGATTTCGGAGGGTCTCCAGCTGGAGACGCTGTCCACCGAAACCCAGGATCCAACCGCGATCAGCGTTACGCCCGACGGCAGGGTGGTCTTCTCCGAGCGCCAGGGCGCTATCAAGGTCATCACCACAGCCGGAAAGACCATCGAGGCGGCTCGGCTACTCACGGCGGCGACCGGATGCGTCGGGTGTCCCGACCAGGTGCTCGAGGAGGGCGGCATCCATGGCCTGGAGGTCTCCCCTGACTTCGCGACCTCCCATCGCATCTATGTCTACTACTCGGTTCCCTTCAGCATAGGGATCTCGGGGTACGCCCCCGACGAGGGCCTCTTCCGGCTGTCGACCTTTGTCCTCCGTGACGACAACTCGATCGACCCGACCAGCGAGCACGTGATCCTGGAGAACCCGGCCCAGTGGCTGAACTGCTGCCACTACGGCGGGGACATCGACTTCATGCCGGACGGCACGCTGCTTCTCTCGGTCGGTGACGACACGTCGCCGCGAGAAGAGGGATGGAACCCTCGTGACAAACGCGTGGGGCGCGCCGCATTCAACGCGGAACGCACGGCTCAGAACCCCCTGGACCGCCGGGGCAAGGTCCTCCGCATGATGCCCGACGGCTCGGTCCCCGACGGCACTCAGCCCGGCATCGCACCGAATCCGCACGTGGGAGATTCCAAGTTCGACCCCTACGTGTACGCGATGGGCTTCCGCAGCAACTACAGGATCGCCGTCGACGACGCCACGGGTTTCACCTTCGTGGGAAACGTCGGCCCCGACGCCGGGGCGGACGACCCACTGCGCGGCCCCAAGGGCTATGACGAGCTGGAGACGATCCCTCCGGGCGGAGGAACCAATCACGGCTGGCCGCGTTGCATCGGCAACAACATCCCCTACGTCGACTGGAACTACGAGACGTCTACAGGCAACGGCTTGCTGTCTTGTGACGGCATGACTCCCGCGGATGTCTTCTATTCCTACGACCCATCTACCACGTGGCCGGCGCTCGGCAGCGGCTCGCGCACCGCGGCCGCCGGCGTCGTGTACCGCTACGACGGCGCCGGCCCCCGTCGCCTGCCCGACGCATACCAGGGCAAGCTTCTGTTCATGGAGTGGTCGCGGGACCGGGTCTGGGCGATCCCCATCGACGACGATCCCGAAAGCCCGAGCTACGGTCGTCTGCAGACGGCGAGCATGACCCAGATCGCATCGGGCCTGATCTCCCCGATCGATGCGGCAATCGGGCCCGACGGTGCTGTGTACGTGGCCGAATACGGACTCACGTTCTACATGAACCCCGACTCGCGGATCTCGCGGATCGTGCCGAGCTCTGCCGCCACGCCACGGCCGGCGGGGACACGAAAAGCCGCGAAGGAGCGCTCCTCGGCTCACGGCCTCGTGGTCCTCTCGGGCGCGTTGACCGCGGGCCTGACCGGCCTCCGCCGCCGGAAGCGGGTTCCCGCCTAGCCGGAGGCGATGAAAGGGTGGCAGTGAGCGTTCCGGGGCCGTCGGGGTTCTTCGCACAACAGGCAAAAGTAGGCCCCTCCACACTCTCATGTCTGCGCACTTCTGCCATTGACAGAGCAGAAGTCCTCATGGTTTAGTTCGGGCTAGCGTGGCTGAGGAGAGGTTCAAGCAGGTCACGGGGCTGCCCACACCCGGAGCGATGCTGCGCCTCATCCGGGACGGAGAGGCCACGACCCGAGCCGACCTGGCCCAGCTGACAGGCCTCGCCCGCTCAACGGTGGCCCAGCGTGTCGACGCGCTCATCTCCAGCCGCCTTGTGAGGGAGACTAGCGAAGGAGCGTCTACCGGCGGCAGGCCACCCGCCGTGCTCGCATTCAACCAGGGGGCGGGAGTGATCCTCGCCGCCGACTTGGGAGCTACTCATTCGCGCCTCGCCGTCACCGACCTCGCCGGTGTCGTGCTGGCCGAGACCGCCAGCGAGATGAACATAGCGGAGGGGCCCAAGGTGGTTCTCGACTGGCTGGAGGGCACGTTCCAAGGGCTGCTTACCGAGATGGGACGCTCCGTGGCCGATGTCAGAGGGATAGGTATCGGCGTCCCCGGCCCCGTCGAGTTCGCCACCGGCAGGCCCGTGAGCCCGCCGATCATGCCCGGCTGGGATGGATTCCCCATCCCGGAGCGCTTCGAGAGCTTCAGCGTACCCGTGCTTGTGGACAACGACGTCAACATCATGGCGCTCGGCGAGCACTGGTCCCATTGGAGGGAGACCGACCACCTGATCTACATCAAGGTGGGAACCGGTATCGGGTGCGGGATCGTCGCGGGGAGCACCATCCACCGAGGCGCGCAAGGGGCGGCCGGGGACATCGGCCACATCCGGGTGACCGACGACCCGAGCGTGGTCTGCGCATGCGGCAACATCGGTTGCGTCGAAGCGATCGCGGGCGGAGGAGCCCTGGCCCGTCAGTTGTCCAACCTGGGCTTTCAGGCGGAGACCGGCAGAGACGCCGTCGCTCTGGTGCGCGCCGGCAACCCTGAGGCCGTCCGCCTGGTTCGTCAGGCCGGAAGGTTCCTCGGCGAGGTCCTGGCCGCCGCGACCAACTTCTTCAATCCCGGCGTGATCGTGATCGGCGGTGATGTAGCGCACGCACACGAGCAGCTCTTCGCTGGCGTTAGAGAAACCGTCTACCAACGCTCGCTCCCCCTGGCCACGCGGCACCTGCGGATCGCCAGGAGCGAGCTGGGGGACCGCGCCGGCATCATCGGCGCGGCCGTGATGATCATCGAGCGCCTCTTCTCCCCCGAGGCGGTAGACGATGCGCTCGCAGCTCAGGCGGAGGCCTCGACGGCGTGAGGGGGCAGACCCAAGCCCGTCCGCTGCTCGAGGTACGTGGCCTCACGAAGAGGTATCCCGGGATCCTGGCACTGGACGGCATCGACCTCGAAGTGCGACCGGGCGAGGTCCATTGTCTTCTGGGTCAGAACGGGGCCGGAAAATCCACCTTGATCAAATGCGTTTCGGGTCTGGTAGAGCCCACATCCGGTGAGATCCTGTTCGGAGGGGAACCCATCCCGGCCGGGGATACCGCGGAGGCGCTCACTCGGGGTATCGCCACCATCTACCAGGAGCTCGACCTGGTAACGGACCTCACGGTTGCCGCGAACGTCTGGCTTGGCCACGAGTTCCGCAGAGGCCCACTTCTCGATCGCAGAAACCTCGTCGAGGCAACGGAGGAGCTGCTCAGACGTCTCGACCACGGCCACATCCCCCCCGATGCACGAGTTGACTCTCTGTCCCCCGCCACCCAGCAGATCTGCTCGATCGCCCGCGCGCTATCCCGCAAGGTTCGTCTTCTCATCATGGACGAGCCGTCCGCGATCCTGGACGACAAGGAGATCGAGAGCCTCTTCGGCGTCGTTCGGAGACTTACGGACGGAGGAGTGGGAGTTATCTACATCTCCCACCGCCTGGACGAGGTCGCTCGGATCGCCGATCGCGTCACCGTGCTCAAGGACGGCGTGACGGTCAAGTCGGGGTTGCCGGCAGACACGCCGCCCGCGGAACTGGTCCGAGCCATGGTCGGTCGTCGGTTGGACCACATGTTCCCGGAGAGGGCGCCGGCTGGAGACGAGGTGGTCCTCGACGTACGGGGGATAACGCGAGCGCCGCAGGTCCACGACGTCAGCTTCACCGTGAAGACCGGAGAGATCCTGGGGATCGCGGGGCTCGTCGGCTCGGGTCGCAGCGAGATCCTCCGCCTCATCTGTGGCCTCGAGAGTCCCCAGGCCGGAGAGGTCCACCTGATGGGAAACCGTCTCCCGACGGGGCGTCCCGATCTGGCGATGGCCCGCGGACTGGGGATGGCACCGGAGGACCGCAAGTCACAGGGACTCTGGATGCTCTGGAGCTCGATCCAGAACGTCTCCATCGCCGACCTGTGGCGCTTCTCTCGAGGCCCGCTGCTGGACCTTCGCGCCGAGCGCGCCCAGGCGTCCAAGCACCTCGACTCGATCGGCGCGTCGCGGGGCGCGGTCGGGCGGCTGGTCCAGGAGCTTTCCGGCGGCAACCAGCAGAAGGTCGTGCTGGCCCGCTACCTCCTGCACTCATGCAAGGTCCTTCTGCTGGACGAGCCGACGCGAGGTGTCGATGTCGGCGCGCGAGCGGAGCTCTACAAGGTCATCAGCGACCTGGCGGCCGAGGGCCTCGGGATAGTGATGGTGTCGTCCGAGTTCACGGAGCTGATGGGGTTCTGCGACCGGATCCTCGTCCTTCGCGATGGGCGTCTGGTGGGCGAGGGGCGGGGCGACACGATCACGGAAGAGGAGATCCTCGAGCTGAGCATCCGGCCCGAGCCCGTGGCTGTCGTGGCGGAGGCGTCGTGAGCAAGTCGACGATGGTCGAAACGCCCCCTCCTCAGGAGGCTCCATCGAAGCGCCGTGTCCTTATCCAGGAATATGCGCTGGTAGGCGTGGTCGGCCTGCTGATCATCGCCGGAGCCATAACCAAGCCGTCGGCTTTCCTCAGCTCCGACAACCTGTTCACCGTGCTCAAGCAGGCGAGCGTGGTCGGGGTCCTGGCCATCGGCATGACGTTCGTCATCGCCTCTCGAGGCATCGACCTGTCGGTCGGTTCGATGGTGGCCGCCACGGGGATCTCCGGGGGACTGCTGGCCGACGCCGGCGGATTCGCGTTCATGGGCGGCGCGCTGGCGTTCGGCCTTCTGCTCGGCTCGATCAACGGGCTCGCCGTCACCGTCGGCCGGGTCGTGCCGTTCGTCGCCACGCTCGCGATGTTCACGATCGCGCGCGGCCTCGCCCTGATGATGAGCGGCAAGACGCCGATCAGCGTCGTCAGCCTCGACGAGGTCAGATGGTTCGGCACCGGCGAGATCCTGGGGATCCCTTCCTCCGTTCTCGTCTTCATCGCCGTGGCCGCCCTCGGCTGGATCCTTCTCAACCGCACCCGATACGGGCGCTACGTCGTGGCAACGGGCGGCAACCCCGAGGCGGCACGCATCGCGGGGATCCGGGTGCGCAGGACCACGTTCAGCGTCTATGCCCTGAGCGGCCTGTGCGCCGGCATCTCGGCGATCCTCCTTGCCGGGCGCCTCGCCAGCGCATCCCCGGTCGCGGGTTCGCTATACGAGCTCGATGCGATCGCGGCCGTCGTCATCGGCGGGACGAGCCTGTCTGGAGGAAAGGCCACCATGGTCGGGACCTTCCTCGGCGTCCTGACGTTCTCGCTGATCTTCAACCTTCTGAACCTGCTCAACCTGCCCACGGAGTTCCAGCTGATCCTCAAGGGGGTGATCGTTCTCGTCGCTGTCGTCGCTCAACGCAGAGAGAGCTGAGGCGGGGTCACGAGCCCCGTTCACGTTCCGGTACGTCGGCGACGCCGACGCCCGCAGAAAAGGAAGGAAGGAACCATGAAGCATCCGAAGAGCTTGTTGATCTTCCTGGTCTTCGCCGGCCTGGTGCTGGGTGCCTGCACCGACAGCGGCGGCGGGACCGAAACCGGAGGGGAAACGGCCCAGCAGCCCTCCGAGAGCAACCCCGAAGGCATCACCGTCAAGATCGCGTTCAGCGCTCCGGGGGCCGACCACGGCTGGCTCGCCGCGATCACCGAGAACGCTCGCACCGAGGCAGAGAGCTGGGAGGACGTCGAGCTGATCCTCACCGAGGGGACCAATGACTCAGCGGCGCAGGCCTCGCAGGTCGAGACGCTTGTCAGCCAGGATCCCGACGTGCTGGTCATCCTGCCGCACGAGGGTGACGCGCTCACTCCCGCAGCTCAGGCCGCCATGGACGCCGGGGTTCCTGTTATCAACCTCGACCGTGAGTTCTCGAGCCCGTCGGCATACCGGACCTGGATCGGCGGAGACAACTACGGGATCGGCCAGTCCGCCGGCCAGTTCTTCGCCGACGAGCTGGGCTGCCAGGGCAACGTCGTCGAGATCCAGGGCATCGCCGGCATCTCGGTGACCGAGCTGCGCACGCAGGGCTTCGAAGACGCGATCGCTCAGTGCGACGGCGGCATCGAGGTCATCGCCCAGCAGCCCGCCGATTTCCTCCCCGACAAGGGCCTGGAGGTCATGGAGGCCATCCTGCAGTCCGAGGACCAGATCGACGCCGTCTACACGCACGACGACGACATGGCGATGGGAGTCGTGGCCGCGATCCAGAACGCCGGCCGTGAGGACGAGATGTTCGTCACGGGCGCGGGCGGCTCGAACGACGCGATGGACCTGATCGCAGAAGGCGGCCTGTACCGCGCAACGTTCCTCTACAACCCGTCCATGTCGGCGTCGGCCATCCGCCTGGCGCGCCTCATCGCGCTCGGCGAGGGGCTGGACGCACTGGTCGAGCCCGAGGTGCCGAGCTACATCCAGCTCCCGGCATCGACGGTGACTCAGGACAACGTCGAGTCGTTCCGCGACCTCGGCTACTGATAGGTAGAGAGGGAAAGAGTGAGACGAGCGATCCGGGGAACGGCAGGGAGCCCGCCGGCCCGCAGGGGCAGCGTCTCTGCCGGCCCCGGACCGCGAAAGGGAGAGAGATGAGCGCAGGATCGAGGTCGGATAGTGGCGAGGAGGCTCCGGCGCAGGGCTGGCTGTTCCTGCGGCCGGGTCCCCTACCTCGCCGCTGGCGCGACCGCGCGATCCAGGTAACGCTCGTCCCCCTCGGTCCCGAGGAAGCATCGGAGCTCATGGAGGCGTCCGGCCCCGCCGTGGACCTCGATCCCGTGGACGAAGATCTCGCACACCTCACAGCGCAAGGACTGACGGTGACCGCCATGGCCGGCCGACTCAGTCTCTCTGCTCGAAGCGTCAACCGCAGACTTGCCCGCCTGCGACAGCAGTTCGGAGTCGGGTCGACGGCGGAGCTCGCCGTGGCCCTGGCGAGGAGGGGATACTGATCCGCCGTCGCCGCCCGCCGATGTAAAGGAGCGCCCCATGCCCGCACGACGACCCTCCCCCAGATCCCTGCTGCCGATGACGCTCGCGTTGCTGCTCGCGACAGTTGCCCCTTCAGTCTCAAGCGCCCAAGCGGGCGAGCCCGAGCCGATCAGGATCCTGGCCTACTCGGCCACGTACGGCTTCCGGCACGCCTCGATCACCACTGCCAAGCAGCAGTTCACGGCCCTCGGCGCGACGGAGGAGTTCGATGTGACGCTCTCCGAGAACCCGGCGGACATCAGCGCGAAAGGGCTGAAGGCATACGACGTCGTCGCGTTCATCAACGCAACGGGCGAGCACCCGTTCTCGTCGACGCAGCAGCGAGAGTTCGTCGAATGGCTCGGCGAGGGACACGGGTTCGTGGGCACCCATGCATCGGCCGATGGGAACTACTACTGGTCCGACTACGGCGACATCGTCGGGGCCTACTTCCTAGCTCACCCGCACACGGGCGTCGCCACGAACACGGTCGAGGACACGACGAACCCGCTTGTCGCGCACATCCCGGCGCAGTACCCGCTGAACGAGGAGTACTACCGCTTCCAACTGGACCCCCGTCCGAACGTCCACGTGCTGACGAGCCTCAACCGGGAGACCGCAGGCCAGGTCGGGTCGGTTTACGTGGATCATCAGCCGACGACGTGGTGCCAGGAGATCGCGGGAGGGCGCAGCTTCTACACGGCGTGGGGTCACTTCGATGCCTCGTTCACGAACCCGCAGGTCTGGCAGATGCTCGTGCAGGGCCTCCGCTGGGCCGGCGGAAGGCTGGAGGCGAATTGCTCGCCGACCGTTCCGGTGCCGACCGGGCGGCTTCAGGCCGAGGACGCGGCCACGATCTCCTGGGGCTGGAAGGAGTCCTCCACGGAGGCGGGCGCCGAGCAGGTCGTCACGGGCATCCTTCACAACGGATACCTGAAGTTCGAGGACGTGGATCTGACAGGGATCACGAAGATCAAGGCTCATGTCTCCGTGGAGACCGCGCTCGAGCCACGCCCCTACCACTATCCCGCCGGTCAGCCGGCGTCGGGCGGGACGATCTCCCTCAAGCTCGACGAACTGTTCACCGGTGACTGCCGTTGCACCGCCACCCCGGTGACGGCGAGCATCGCCGTCGGGGCCTCGGCACCGGGCTGGAAGACCCTCGAGGCCTCTCTTACCGGCGTGACCGGGGTGCACGACGTCTACTTCGTCTTCACCGAGCCCTTGTCGCAACTCCTGTACACAAGCCGGATCGTCGCTCCTGAGCTGACCGATTATCGGTACCTGATGTCCGTCGACTGGCTGGAGCTCTCCCCCGCCTGACCCCTACAGCCTGCGGGGGCGGCCGTTCGCAAGAACCACACCTTCCCGCCGCAACCGGTCTGCATGCTCGGCCTCGTGCCCGGGAACCAAGCGGCCGGGTAGCGGTGACGATGCGCCACCACGGAAGCCCCTCGCCTCGGGCCAGGACGTTCCCCACGGCACGGGCGGCCCCCGGGAACCCCGCCTCTTCCGCGACCTCGCCGTAGGTGGCGACATCGCCGGGCGGCACGGCGAGGATCACCTCGCGAACTCGCATCTCGAACTCCCCCGGCCCGGCGGGCATGCGTCAATCCAACACGGTCGGGGAATCAGGCACAGGGCCGGTAGGTTGTGGCCTCCATGACCGCGACGCTCGAGCGCGAGCAGGGCACCTCTGCACCGGCTCCCCTGCTGATCGACCTCGCTCTCCTGGCGGTGGCGGTCATGTGGGCCTCGACCTTCGCCCTGTTCAAGATCGCCTGGCGAGAGATGGACCCGGTCGCGTTCACGTCCGTGCGGTTCGCGGGGATGGTCGTTTTCTCGATCCTCGTTCTTTCCTTTTCGAAACACCGAGTCAGGCCCCGCCGGGCGGACATCCCCGCGCTCATAGCCTCGGGATTCACGGGCTACTTCCTGTACCAGATGGGCTTCGTGCTGGGCCTGGACCGGACCTCCGCGTTGGCGAGCGCGATCCTGATCTCGACACACCCGATCTTCGCAGTGATGTTCGAGTGGATCGCCCGGAAGCAGAAGCCCGCTCGGCTCGAGGTCGCCGGCGTCGTGCTCGGCTTCCTGGGCGTTGCCGTGTTCCTGAGGGCGTGGGACGCATTCGAGGCCGCACAGGTCGGCGACCTCCTGTCGCTGGGTGCGGCCGCTGCATTCGGAGCATACGGCGTGATCAACCAGCCGCTCACGAAGCGCTACCCGTCTCGGGAGCTACTGTCCTACGGCCTCGTCTTCGGCGGCCTGCTCGTCACCGTAGTCGGCATCCCCGCCATGGTTCGCCAGGATTGGGGGCCCATCAGTCTCTCGTCCTGGGTCATCCTCCTTTACGCGATCATCGGGCCGGTCTATCTCGCCTATGCGCTCTGGAACTGGGCGATCAAGCATCGCGGCATCCCCCGAACGGTCGTCTACGGGTTCCTCGTTCCCGTCCTCGGCAGCGCCATAGCCGTGCTCGCGCTCGACGAGCGCCTGGGCATCGCCGAGGTGGTCGGCGGGCTGATGGTCGTGGGCGGCCTGCTGGTGACGCGTCTCAGCAAGAAGGTTCCGGTCGAATCCGAGGCCGAGGCGCCCCACTAGCCCCAGAAGGAGATTCCACCTCACGTAGCGAAATCTCTCCCGCCCGGCAAACAACCGACAGGAGGAGACCCGCCGATGCCCCGCTTCCGCTACCGAGCCATCCTCGTTCCGCTGCTCGCGATCCTGCTCGCGCCCCTCACAGGAGGGCCGGCCGGGTCCGCAGGATCCACGCTGCCGCTGTCCGACGCGGCCGACGACGAGGCCCTCGTCGAGATCAACCTCCCGAGCCGCGAGGCCATCGACAACCTCCTCGGCCTAGGGCTCGACCTCGCCGAGTACCGCCGGGACGAGGCCGACGGCACCGTTACCGTGGCGGCCTTCGTCACCCCAGCGGAGCGTGCTTTCCTGGAGACCCTCGGGTATCGGTTCGGCCGGACCGTCGAGGACAAGTCCACCTGGGAGGCCCGCAGGGAGGAGAGGCAGGGGGCGATCGAGGCCGAGCAGAGCTCCCAGGAGATCGCCGAGGAAGGCCTCGAGGCCGACGTCACCGGGATCATCCCGACGCTGTCGGCGCCGATGACGGCGTCCGCCTCGGAGGGTCCCGGCGAGGAGCAGCCCCCCGGCGAGGTCACGATCATGCGGGCCGACTACTTCGTACACCGCTCCGGCCGCTTCCTGTCTGTGG
>JBOGVX010000087.1:0-1984 GCA_050693165.1 Actinomycetota bacterium
TCTACGAGGGCATGATCGTGGGCGAGAACGCGCGCCCCGAGGACATGGACGTCAACCCCACCAAAGAAAAGAAGCTCACCAACATGCGCTCCTCTACAGCCGATGAGCTGGTGCGCCTCGTGCCCCATCGCTTGCTCTCACTCGAGCAGGCCCTCGAGTTCGTGCGTGCCGACGAGTGCGTCGAGGTCACACCGGCGAACGTCCGCCTGCGCAAGGTGGTCCTCCCGGCGAACGATCGCGCCAAGCTCGCACGCCCCGGCCGCTCGGCGTCCAGCTAAAGCCTTCCGCTGCGCGTCATACTCGGCGCCTAGCGTCGATCCGCACGGGTCGGAGCACGAGAGGAGGCCTCATGCCGCTCTACCTATCGAAGTTCAGCTACACGCCGGACACGTGGGCCAAGCTGGCCGGCAAGCCGGAGGACCGGCGAAAGGCCGCCCAGTCGTACATCGAGTCGGTCGGCGGCAAGCTCCACGGTTTCTGGTACGCCTTCGGCACCCACGACGGCTACAACCTATGGGAGGCACCCGACAACGTGTCCATGGCCGCGGTGGCGATCGCGATAAGTGGCGGTGGTGCGCTGAGCTCACTGGAGACGACAGTCCTGTTGACGGTCGAAGAGACCCTAGAAGCCTTGAGCAAGGCTGATCAGGTCAAGTACCGGCCACCTGGCGAGTAACGAACGAGTTCACACTTCGTCGGTGACGCCTAGGAGGATCTCCGACCTCATTCGCCAGCGGTCTTCCAGGTGCTCCATGATCCAGACCCTGTCGATCACAACGTCGACAGGCAGGCGAGGCTCGACCGAGCTCAGTACCTCGGTCTCCAGTGAAGGATCCAGATTCGTCTCAACGATGGTCGCGTGCGGCACCACGTCCGCGAACGCACCACCGTAAGGGGGGTAACCGGGGAAAGCAGCCGTGAGCGCTTCGGTCATCTCGATGAAGGGCGCGGAGGGTTCCGGCTCCAGATAGAGGAGGGTCCGCGTACCGGGGAAACTCGCGACTCGCCCGAGCGAAACGCCGAAGGAGGAGAACCCTGCCAAGACATCTCGGACCTCGTGTACGTGTTCTGTTTCCAACGCTCGATCATCGATCCACGGATAGAGCAACGTGATGTGCGCGGGCATGTCGTCCCGTCCGTCGGGCGTGAAGCGCACTCGCCAACTGCCGATCACTGACTCGGCAGAGTCGAGGGGAACCACGATCGCGGTAGCGGCCACGGGAAAGTCTAGCGATGCGTGTGCCAGGTAGGGGGAGGAAGAGGCTTCTGGGGTACGCTCATCTCGAGGCATCCGGAGACCTTGGGTCGAGAGGGGCGCCGGTGGAGGAAGAGTTCCAGCCCAGGATCGTGCGGGATGACAAGAGGTTGCGAAGGAGCGATCTGCAGACAGCCGGGCTCCATCGCGAGCAGGCCTTCTCCTCAGACGGCCTGTGGGTCGGCGTCGTGATCACCGAGCCTGGCGACATGTCGGCCTGGCATCACCACGGCGACCACGACTCGTACGCATACGTTGTGAACGGGTCGAAACGAATCGAGCACGGGCCGGGAGGTGCTCAGTCGATCACGGCGGGACCAGGCGACTTCATCCATGTCCCCAAGGGCTTGATCCATCGTGAGGGCAACCCGAGCACCGAAACGTCACGCTCGATCGCGTTCAGACTGGGGAGTGGGCCGGCGACGATCAACGTCGAAGGCCCGGTCGGTCCCTGACAGGTACTACCAGCGGCAGGGATGAGGTGGAAGGATGTCCGGAGACATCTGGGCACGATGTCCCGAGACATCAGAGGTGAGCCGGAGGCGGGAATCGAACCCGCGACCCCACGATTACGAATCGTGTGCTCTGCCAGGCTGAGCTACTCCGGCGACCGGCTAAGTGTAGCGAACGCCTAGACGCGGGCCGCGGCGGGCACGAGCTGCAGGAACGCACCCTCCAGCACGAGACGCGCGTTCAGGTTCGTCTCGTCGGCCAGGGCGGCGCGCGCCT
>JBOGVX010000088.1:0-14751 GCA_050693165.1 Actinomycetota bacterium
CCGGTCGCCGGCCGTGTACGACCACCGCTCGTCCGGGATCGCGACGACGGTTGAGGTTGCGCTGCCGACGATCGCGGGAACGTCGGGCCCCTCGACCTGAGGAACGGCGCGCACCGGCGCGGCGCCCGCGGTAGCCGCAGGAATCAGCGCCGCCAGAGCGGCGGCCAGGGGTATTGCGAGCGTCAGGCGTTTCGGAGCTATCGGGCCCTCCAGGGTCGGCGGAAAAACCGGGCACTAGAGGGATTCGCCGCTTGGACCGCTCAATCCTTCGTGCGAATGCACAGGGTGGGAGGTGTCCTCAGAGAACGATCAGGCCGACGAACTCGACCCAGAACCTGTGATCCGATCGGCCAATCCCCAGCGTGTAGCCGACCCTGTCGTCCAGCCGGTAGCCAAGACTGCAACTCCAGTCCCCTTGATGCTTGTCGCAGCCGGTGAGGTAGAAGTCGGGACGGAACTCGAGAGGCTCCTCGAAGAAGTTCGCGACCGCAGGCCTCTCGGCTACTTGCAAGGCAGCGACCCGGTCGTTCTGAACCCAGGCCACGAGCAAGCGGTCGACGGCCTCACGCGGAGATGACGAAGGCGAGGGAGGGGGCTTGGCCTCGGCAGGTTCTGGTGATGAGCGAGTCTTCTCCGGAGCGGGAGAGGCGGACCGGCCCGGCGCTGGCCCAGGTGTGCTCGATGCACGATCCCCGTTGCTGTCTCCCAAGAGGAACACGGCGCCGAGGGCGATGAGCGTCGCCGAGAAAGCCGACCCCGCTACCAGCCAGGCCCCACGGTTCTCCTCCACGTCACGCTCCCAGGCTGCTCAGCGACGAGGTTCGTGCGCCGGGAGGGACTCGAACCCCCAACCTCCTGATCCGTAGTCAGACGCTCTATCCAAATTGAGCTACCGGCGCTTCGCGGAGGCGGAGCGATTTGAACGCTCGAGGGGCTTGCACCCCAACGGGATTAGCAATCCCGCGCCATAGACCAGACTAGGCGACGCCTCCCGCCCAGAGTGTACCGAACGGCCGAGAGACCCCCGACTCCCCTTCCCCACCTGCGGCGATACGGCCGGTACACTGGGTTCATGACCCCGCCTCCGGACGGTCGAGTGCAACCCATCCGCGGCATGGCGGGCCCCGTCATGATGATCGGCGGAGCCGAGGACAAGCGCCGGGACCGGGTCATCCTGACCAGGTTCATCGAGTTCGCAGGGGGCAGCGACTCCCGGATCGTGGTTGTCAGCACCGCCTCGAGCCTCGAGCTTGCCGCGGCCCGCTACGCCCAACTCTTCACCGAGCTCGGAGCCGGACACGTGGTGGGCATCCGCCCGATGACCAGGGAGGAAGCGAACGCCCCCGAGGCCTACCAGCCGTTCACCGACGCGACGGGGGTGTTCCTCACGGGCGGCAATCAGCTCCGGCTGGTCACCGTGGTGGGCGCGACGAAGCTCGAGGACGCCATGGTCTCGGCTCACGACCGGGGCGCCGTAATCGGCGGGACCTCCGCGGGTGCGAGCGCCGTTGCCGCGCACATGGTCGCGTTCGGCCGCTCCGGAGCCAGCCCGAAGCACCGGATGATCCACCTCTCGGCCGGGCTCGGCCTGATTCAGGGCATCGTCGTGGACCAGCATTTCGAGCAGCGCGGCCGCTGGGGACGCCTCTTCGCCGCGGTAGCGCTATCCCCCCGTCTGCTGGGGATCGGACTCGACGAGGACACCGCCGCCGTCATCCACGCCGACCGCACTCTCGAGGTGATCGGGCGCGGCTCCGTGACGATCGTCGACGGGTCGGGCGTGTCCACCGACGCGCACGAGATGAAGGGACACCGCCCGATGATGGTCTCCGGCGCGATCGTTCATGCGCTACCTTCCGGGTACCGGTTCGACCTCCGCGCCCGGCGTCTGATCGCCGACGAGGAGTCGGGCGACGGGCTGGAAGCATCCGAGTAGGACTCGCATATGGCAACCCCAGAGAGTGAGAGCAGGACCCACACGCTTCGGGACCGTCGCATCGCGAAGACCGAGCCCGAGCAGGCGAAGCCTCCTGCTCGTCCCGACCTGAAGATCCTCGAGACTCAAGTGTTCCGCGGGCCGAACTACTGGTCCTACGACCCGTGCATCCGCCTGCTGGTCGACCTCGGCTCGCTAGAGCACTGGCCCTCGAACACGTTGCCCGGGTTCAAGGAGGCGCTGGTCGAGGCGATACCCAGCCTGCGCGAGCACTCCTGCTCCCTGGGCAGACCCGGCGGCTTCGTCGAGCGGCTCGGCGAGGGAACGTGGCTCGGCCACGTCGCCGAGCACCTCGCGATCGCGCTGCAGCGAGAGACGGGCGCGCTCGTGCATCGGGGAAAGACGCGGAGCGCCGACAGCGCCGGCCAGTACAACGTGATCTACGGCTACGGCGAGGAGAGGGTCGGCATCGCCGCCGGCAGGCTTGCCGTTCGCTTCGTCAACCATCTCGTCCAGGCCGAGGAGGGCTTCGACCTCCTTGATGAGATCGAGCAGCTGATCCTGCTCGCGGAGCGCCGCGCGTTCGGCCCCTCGACGCAGGCGCTTGTCGACGAGGCCGCCAGCCGCGACATCCCTTTCATCCGCCTCAACGAGGCATCACTGGTGCAGCTCGGCCAGGGCAAGTACCAGCGGCGGGTGCGCGCAACGATGACGTCGAGCACTTCGGCGCTAGGCGTGGACATCTCGACCGACAAGAGCCTCACGAACCGACTGCTCGCCTCAGCGGGACTGCCGGTTCCGGGTTCGGAGGTCGTCAGGTCCGAGGAGGAGGCAGTCACTGCCGCCGCGAAGGTCGGCTTCCCGGTCGTCGTCAAGCCGATCGACGGCAACCACGGGCGAGGCGTATCCCTCGAGATCACGGACGAGGAGGGCATCCGGATCGGGTTCCGCCGGGCGATCGGCGAGTCGCGCAGCGGCATGATCGTCGTGGAGTCGTTCGTCGCCGGCAACGACTACCGGGTGCTGGTTGTGGGCGGGCGAATGGTCGCCGTTGCCGAGCGCATGCCGGCGCACGTGATCGGCGATGGCAAGCACACGGTGCGGGAGCTCGTCGACATCACGAACCAGGACCCGCGGCGTGGCATCGGCCACGAGAAGGTCCTGACCAGGATCAAGACCAACAACTCCGCCAAGGAGCTCCTGCAGAGGCAGGGCTACAAGCTGGAGGACGTCCCCCCGAAGGGGGAGGTGGTCAAGCTCGTCGCCACCGGCAACATGTCTACCGGTGGCACCTCGATAGACCAGACGTACGAGGCCCACGAGGAGAACGTCGTGATCGCGGAGGAAGCGGCCCAGGTCCTGGGGCTCGACGTCGCGGGGGTGGACTTCCTCACACCCGATATCTCCCAGCCCGTTCGAGAAACCGGCGGCGCGATCGTCGAGGTCAACGCGGCCCCCGGCTTCCGGATGCATACGAACCCGACCGAGGGCGAGCCCCAGTACGTCGCCAAGCCCGTCATCGACCTGCTGTTCCCGCCCGGCACCCCCGCTCGGATCCCGATCGTCGCCGTGACCGGATCGAATGGGAAGACGACCACCGCGCGGATGATCGCGCAGATCTTCTCGAGGATGGGCCGCAAGGTCGGGATGACCACGACCGACGGGATCTACATCGACGAGCGCCTGGTGCGGAAGCAGGATGCCAGCGGGCCCAAGTCGGCGCAGATGGTCCTCCAGAACCCTCGTATCGACTTCGCGGTGTTCGAGGTGGCGCGCGGAGGCATCCTCCGAGAGGGACTCGGCTATGGGCGCAACGACGTCGCTGTCGTCACGAACGTCAGCGGCGATCACCTGGGCCTACGCGACATCGACACGCTCGAGAAGCTCGCGGCAGTAAAGCGCGTCGTGGTCGAGGCCGTGCCTCGAAGCGGCACCGCGGTGCTGAACGCGGACGACCCCCTCGTGGTCGAGATGCGGAGGCACTGCTCCGGCTCGGTGATCCTGTTCTCGATGAAGGAGAACGACGAGCTGATCGAGCGATGGGTCCGCAGGGGACGCAAGGCCGTCGTGCTCGACAGAGACGAGCGGGGCGAGCGAATCGTGATCCGAGAGGGCCGCCGAACCATGCCGATCGCCTACACACACCTTCTGCCGAGCACGTTCGACGGACGCGCGCGAATGATGGTCCAGAACGCGATGGCCGCGGCGGGCGCGGCCCACGCGGCCGGCGCGCACATCCACGACATCCGCCAGGGGCTACGGGCGTTCAACACCTCTGTGTTCCAGGCGCCCGGTCGCCTCAACGTGGTCGACCTGAACGGCGTGAGGGTGGTCATCGACTACGCGCACAACCCGGCCGGACTGGCAGCGGTGGGCGACTTCGTCGAAAGACTGACGGCCACCACTCCTACCGGTCCCGACAAACCTGGAGCGCCGTCATGGGCGGCCGGTGTGCGGGTCGCGGTCGTGGCCACTCCGGGAGACCGGCGAGACGAAGACATCCGCGAGCTGGGAGAGGTCGCCGCTCGGTACTTCGACGACATCATCATCCGCGAGGACGAGCATGTCCGCGGCCGCGAACGAGGCGAGTGCGCCGCCCTCGTAATGGAGGGCGTTCAGGAAGCCATGAAGAGCGGGGCTCGCGCAGGAAGCGTGGAGATCGTTCTCCCGGAGGAGGAAGCGGTACGCAAGGCCCTGGACCGAAGCCGTCCGGGAGATCTCGTGGTTCTTTGCGCCGACTACGCGAGGCGGGTCTGGAACGAGATCGAGTCCCGCCGCGTCGAAGCCGAGGTGCAGGCGCTGGCCCCTCGGCCCGACTTCCCTTAGCGCTCCATGGCCGACCCCGAGCCCACGGACTAGCCCACGCGGTCACGGCGAGGCTCCGGTCCCCTCCCCTTCACCCGAGCAGGCCGCGGCAACGAGCAGCAGGCCAACCACGCGGTTTCGGAGGGTCACCGTGCGCCGAGCATACGCCGCCAGCCGACGTGGCCCTTCGAGTAGCGGGTGTAGGGTCCGCCTATGGCGCCATGGGTTACCCGTGCGGTCCTGGTCGCCTCGATCGTGACGTGGCTTGCCGTGCCGGGGACCAGCGCAGCGGACCATATCGACATCTCGGGCAGCGTGGCAGCAGCCGCGGAGAAGGTCGAGGCGACCCTCGTGACCATCAAGGTGAGCTGGAACTTTGAGTGTCGAGTTACCAGCTCAGAAGGCGCGAGTTGGAGTGGCGGCCTCAATCTTGTCGAAAATGAGACTGGTAAGGAAACGTATGTCGGGGGCGTCACGAGCGCATCCGGCGACAGCTCGACGAGCCAGTCCCGAACCGACCAGGACCGATTCGTCCATGCGGTGGGGAAGGTCAACTGCGGCGAACGGAACAGCCCGTATCACGGCTCGGACACCAAGGAATTCGTCAGCGGTGACGTGCTGATCCCAGCCAAGGCCCCGGGCGGCGGAGGTGGTGGCGGTGGTGGCGGAAGCGGCGGCGGTCCCACCGACCCGCTTGCGGCGGGCGGCTGTGCCGTCGAGGTGCTCGGCACACCACAGAACGACACCCTGGTCGGCACCGACGCGAACGAGCTGATCTTCTCTCTGGGTGGCGACGACAGTGTCACGGGTGGCGACGGCCACGACTGCCTTATCGGCGACTCGGGCAACGACCGACTGAACGGAGGATCGGGCTCCGACCGGCTGACCGGCGGCAGCGGCAACGACCTGCTGGTCGGGGGACCGGGGAAAAACGACTACGACGCCGGGCCCGGAAACGACCGGGTGAAGTCCAAGAACGGGAAGAAGGAGACCGTCGATTGTGGCCCGGGCAAGGACAAGGCGCGCGTCGACAAGAGCGACCGCCTCAGCGGCTGCGAGAAGGTCTCTGGGGGCTGATACTCAGCCGACGCGGCCGAGCTTGTCGTACAGGTCCGGGAACACCCCTTGTGGGTCGAGGCGTTCCCTCGCCTTCTGGTAGTTCGCGCGGTTGTAGATCGACCAGAAACGCTCCGGCGAGTAGTGGTTGCGTGAGATCAGGGTCTTGATCCCTCCGAGCTCGTACGTCTTCTCCTCGAGTCGCTCCGAGCGATCGATGCTCGGATCCTCGTTGCGCATGCCGTACACGGCGAGGTCGACGAACAGGTCACCGTCCAGCCGGCCGGCAAGCTCCTCGCTAAGCCATGGATACATCTGTCGCACGCGATAGGGCACGACCCACAGCGGGAAGTACGGCATCTCGCGCAGGTACCACTCGTAGAACTCGGGGACGCGTGCGGCCGGTATGAAGTAGTCGCACACGACATCCGGGCGCTCGCGGATGCGGCGGAACACCGGGGCCAGTCGCTTCGACCACTTGATCATTTTCGTCGAGCCGAGGAAGGCCTTGCCGAGCAGGAACCGCACGGGTTTCCACTCGAGCGGCGGCACCGTCCGGCTGAGCCAGTGTGCCTCGGTGTCGTAGCGGAAGAAGTAGTCCGGCGTGGTGAGGTGGTCGACGCGCAGGCTTCGGGTGCTCTTGTAGTACACGTTCAGCCAGCGGTAGCTGCTCGTCCTTGGCGCGCTCTCCGTAAACCTGCCGACGCACAGGATCCACTCCGATGGCGAATGGACGATGCCGTCGATGAAGTCGACATCGCCGCCTTGGCACCTCTCAAGGAGCGCGCGGTGGAACGACTCGCCGTCGGCGTGGCGCTCGTACTCGAGCCGGACGAACGGCGCGGCAGGCACCAGGCGGAATGTGATGCGCGTCAGCACTCCGAGCGTCCCGTAGGAGCCGTGCACCATCTCGAATAGGAACGGCTCGTTCTCCCGCGAGCACGTCAGCACCTCGCCACCACCGGTGACGAGCTCGTACTCGAGACAGGCGTCGTGGAAACCGCCGTACCGGAACGAGGACGACTCGATCGAGCAGCCCGCCACGGCTCCGCCGAGCGTGATCCCCTCGAGCTCGGGCACCACGGCAGGAACGAGCCCGTGCGGAAGTGTGGCGGCGACCGCCCCGGCGAAGGTCACGCCGGGCTCCGCGACACACGTCCTCAGCTCGGGGTCGATCTCGATGATCCGGCTCAGCGCCGAGGCATCCACGCGCTCGCTCCGGAACCGCGGGTCACCACTCGGCAGCGGGACCACGTGATGGACACCGCCCTTGTCCACGTGAGCCCGACCACGGCGCGCAGCCAGGGCCCGGACCTGGGACGCGACGTCAGCGACCCTGCGGTCGTGGTCGGCTTGCGAGACGGCGGTCACCCGGGAAGGATGCCCCAGATGGACTTCAGCGGCTACCAGAACGAGATCTACCTGGGCGGGCTCGCCGACCAGAAACCCGAGCTCCCGATCTCGTATGTGGACCTCGAGGCCAAGGCCCGCGAGGTGATGACACCCGGGGCGTACGGGTACGTGGCCGGTGGCGCCGGCTCGGAGGACACGATGCGCCAGAACCTGGAGGCGTTCAGGCGCTGGCGGATCGTCCCCCGGATGCTCCGCGACGTGTCCGACCGGGACCTCTCGACGGAGATCCTGGGCACGAAGCTTCCGGCACCGGTCATGCTCGCGCCCATCGGCGTGCTCGGCATCGTGCACGCGGACGGCGAGCTAGCGGTTGCGCGAGCGGCGTCGTCACTCGGGATGCCGTTCATCCTCAGCACCGCAGCCTCCAACAGCATGGAGGACGTGGCCGAGGCGGCCGGCGACGGGGCGCGCTGGTTCCAGCTCTACTGGCCTAACGACCAGGACATCGCGGCGAGCTTCGTGGCACGGGCGGAGAAAGCCGGCTACTCGGCGATCGTCGTCACACTCGATGTCCCGCAGCTCGCCTGGCGGCCTAGGGACCTACAGGGCGCGTACCTGCCTTTCCTCAAGGGTGAAGGCATCGCGAACTATCTGGCCGATCCCGCTTTCCTCGGACAGCTCGACGAGCCGCCGGACGCGAACCCCACCGGCGCCGTCCTGCGTTGGGTCGCCGTGTTCCCCCACCCGACGCTCACGTGGGACCGTCTCGCCTGGCTCCGAGACGCGACTTCACTCCCCATCCTGCTCAAAGGGGTGCTGCACCCCGACGACGCCAAGCAAGCGGTCGATACCGGGGTGAATGGGCTGATCGTCTCGAACCACGGCGGTCGCCAGGTGGATGGCGCGATAGCAAGCCTTGACGCTCTGCCGGCCGTAGTGGAGGCCGCCGGCGTCCTCCCTGTCCTCCTCGACAGCGGAGTGCGGACCGGCGCCGACGCGGTCAAGGCGATCGCGCTCGGCGCCCGAGCCGTGCTGCTGGGCCGGCCCTACGCGTTCGGGCTCGGGGTCGGCGGCGAGGACGGGGTCAAGCACGTGATCCGCTCGTTCCTCGCGGAGATGGAGCTGACGATGGCACTGAGCGGCCTCACCCGGGTCTCCGAGATCGACCACTCCGTGCTCGAACCGACTCCCTTGCCGCGCTAGTGTCCGCCCGGAGATGTGGGCACGCGGACGTGAACGTCGTCCGTATACGTGGCGGGGATGTCGAGGGCGTCCGGCAGCTCGATAGATAGTGAAGAGTCGAACGAGCACCCTCCGCTCTCTTTCGGCTGACACGGCTGCTTCCGCTCGAACCGGTAGCGCTGCACGAATAGCGCCGAATCACCCTCGGCAATGTCTCCCAGGGTCTGCGGCGCCGGGCCGGCCGGGGTGGACCCCCCACCGGAGCTGGTCGCGCTCAGGAATCGGGCGCCGAACGAGTCACCCGGACCGGTGTTCGTGGCTCGGAAGGTTACGGTTGCGAACTTGAAGTCCTTGTCGATGTTGCCGGGCTCCCACGAGGCGCTAACGACCTCGACGGACAGGCTGGGCTGGAGCACGGAAAGCGACCCGCTCAGGTTGATCAGGAACGGGTTCCCCGCACCGGGCCCCACGCTCGCCATGAACGAATGCGTGCCACTGCCGGTGGCCTGACGATAGGAGCCAGTTCCCCCCATCCCCGGGACCGCCCACGTCCCGGACCCCGACGCCGTGGTGCCGTCGAAGGCCAAGTCTTCAGATCCGCACGCTCCCGAGCCCGCCGCGAGATCGAGCCCCAGCGTTCCCCGGGTGTTCTGCAACAGCACCGAGCTTTCCCCCGGCGGCATCCACGCGCTGTCGTAATCCGGAGCCTCACTGTGTATCTCCAGATCTAGATGGAGCTGGCCGGGCAGGCCGGAGAACTCTCCGGGATCAAGCGAAGCATCGTATCCGTACATCCAGCTTGCACCCGAGCCTCCATCCGCGCAGGCGACGCCGGGCTTATCGGTCGTTCCGGAGCCGTTCGCCCCACTGGCCGAGATGCCGACCGGAGAAGCCGCGGAGGCGCTTACCTGCAGAACGAATAGAACGCCGGACGTGACGGCCATCAAGCGGATTCCGAACCGGCGCAACCTGGCACTTGCGTGGGGTGATCTGGTGCGGGTCACGGGGCGCTCCCTCCTCCGATGCCGGGCGGATCGGAGACAGGATTCTCACACGATGCCACGCTCGGTGGCAAGAGGAGGCGTGGGGCTCAGGCCCGCGTTAGTCGGCGAGCAGGCGGACGAGGTCCGACTTCCGAGCGACGCCGAGCTTGCTCTTTATGCGCTCTAGATGCTTCTGCACGGTGAACGTCGACACGCCGAGGTTAGCGGCGATCTCTCTCGCGGGATGGCCGAGCCGGGCAAGCTGCGCGACCTCCATCTCCCTGGGCGTCAGGCCCGGCGACGGTCTGTGCGCGTGGCTCGCCGGCACCTTGAAGCGTGACAACGCGCGCGAGCCACCGGAGCGACGAAGGAGCGACGCGAGCGATCGCTGCGCGCCGAGCTCCGAGTAGATCTCCGCAGCACGTACCCGAAGAGCCCCAGCCTTCCCTCCTGCTAGCAGCCGCGCCGCGGCCGCGGCCTCGAGGGCTCGCGCTTGCTGATAGGGCTCCGGAAGCCCCTCGTACCTGTCGGCGGCTTCGATGAGCAAGGCTTCCGCTTCGGCGCTGCCCCTCGGGAGAAGCAGCCCTCGCGTCAACGCCATGGCTGCGTCGGCCCGTGGACCCCGAGGTCCTTTGTCGCCGATCAGCAACAGGATCCTGTTGCACAGCCTGGGATCCAGTCGGGCCGTGGCCGGCAAGAGGTCGTCCCACCCGACCCGCGTTCCGGTTCTGACGACGCGATCGACGAGGTCGACTACACCCCGGCAGGGGTTCGGTTCTCGGCGCTCCGCGCGGGCGTGCGACAGGACCGCGAGCGCGAGCGGCCCCCAGTCCTCCTCGGTGAGCTCGGTGAGCACCGTCGTCGCGTCGACCAGCGAGGCGATATCGGGCCTCGGGTCCCGTTCGAACGAAACGCCGGAAGCGATCAGTCTTGCCAGAGCTCGGTACTCCGGTCGATGCGAGCCCGCCGCGTTATCGGCCTTCTCGACGGCGTGATCCCAATTTCCAATCCGCCACTCGTGTAGCGCTCGAAGGATCGACTCGTTGCTTCTCAATGCGGGATCGGTCACGGGATCGAGGTGTTGCTCGATCACGCGAATCGCGGTCGCGTAGTCGCCGAAGGCCAGCGCACCTGTGGCCCAGTTGATCGCGTTTCGCAGAGCCTCCGGCGTCGGGCCCCCGCCGTCCGTCGGTTCGCTGACCTCGATCGCCCGATTCCACAGCTGAAACGCACGGCGGTTGCCTCGCATGATCTCTGCGGCCGCGAGGTTTCCAGCGCAAAGCGATATCGCCGAGAGATCGGTCGATGCCTCCGCGAGCTCGAGGCCCTCCCGCCCGAGCTTGACGCGCTCGTCGAGCGTCAGCGGCCCCCCGACCGGGAGCGCGAGCTCGCCGAGGACGAGCGCCATCCCCGCACGGTCCTGCGTACCCGTCAGCGCGTCCCGAGCCGCAAGGAGGTCGGCCATCCGCCGCTCGTGGCCACCGGAGTAAGCGACCAGCCGGGCGCGAGCCAGCAGGAGCCGTCCCCTGGCGGCCTCGCCCGCCACGCGACCCATCGCGCGATCGAGGACCTCGAGGCCTTCCTCCACCCGCTCGGACGCTCGCGCCGCGCGCGCGACGCGATCAGAGAGCCGGATCCTCGTTTCATCGTCCGACACGAGATCGAGCGCGGCCCCCAGATGATGAACGGCGTTCCCGTGATCGTGCACTCGGGTCGCCTCCGTGGCAGCCCGCTCGAACCACACCGCCGCGTCGCGGTGCTCTCCCGCCTCGAAGAAGTGGTGCGCGACCTGGCTCGCCGGCGCCGCCGAATTCGCCAGGACGCGCGCGATGTCCTCGTGGAGAGCACGGGCGTCGGCCAGGGCGAGCTGGTCCTGGATGCTCTGCCGCTGCAGGTCGTGCCGGAACGCGACGCCCCCGGAGCCGGTCGGCTCGACCAAACCGGCTTCGGCGGCGGCGTCGAGCGCGGCATCGAGCCTGCGCTTCGGCCACTCGAGGACAGCCAGGATCCGCTCGTCGGCGGCGGGCTGGGGCAGGAGAGCTGCCACGGCGAGCACGCGCATCGCATCGTCACCTACCTCGTTGAGCTGATCGCGCACGACTGACGCCACCAGCGGCAGGTCCGCGCTCGCCGACAGCCGTTCGAGCATCTCGAGGTCCCCGGCCCCGCCCTCCCGGTCAAGGCGGCCGAGCAGCTCCACGACGGCAAGCGGAACACCGTCGGTGCGCTCGTGCAGTCGGGAGACGAAGGCTCCCGAAGTGTCGTGTCCCATCGCGGCCGCCAGGTCGGCCGTCTCAACGATGCCAAGCGGCCGGAGAGTGAGCGACTCGGCGCAGCCCGAGCGGAAGGCACGGTCAAGCGCCTCCCACACGTGCTGCGCAGGCTGCCCGACTGCGCGAACCCCGGCCACGATGAACACGGGGGTGTTCTGGAGGAGGCCGTAAGCCTGCGCCAGCCACCCGAGGGTGAGCTCGTCCGCCCACTGCAGGTCATCGAGCACGACTGCGCACGGCGCGGCTCGCGCGAGGATGTCGTTCGCGGCAAGCCAGATCTCGGCGCGTCCCGAACCGCCGCGATCCGGCGCGTCGAGCCGCGATCGGAGGACCTCCGCGCCCTCGGCCTCGACGTGGGAGAGCATCCGGATGCCGTGTCCCGGGACAGCGAACCGAGCGCGGGGGAATGCCACCTTAAGCAGCAGCTGCCGATCGTCGAGCGCTTCCTCGATCAGGCGGGACTTGCCAACACCGGCCTCGCCCGCGACGACGACCAGCCGTCCGGCCCCGGACAGCTCGGCTTGCCAGGCGCGTAGCCTCTCGAGCTCCTCCTCACGACCGACGAGCGGGCTGAGCATCGCAGCCGGAATATACGCACTTTCTAGGGAAGGGCGCCCTGGCCGGAAGCCCGAAATCCCTCACATGGAACGGAGAGAGTGGCAATTTCCGCCACGGTCGCGGCCAGGAATCGGGAGGGGCGACCGCGAAGGTTGGGACGAGGTCGGTGGGTTCGGAAGAACCACGCCACCGACGGGCTAGTGCCATGTTCACACGAGCACCAAACGAAGGAGGGACGGCAATGAAAGACGCGAACCACTCCGGGACGTCGGTCACCCTAGCCGCGGCTTTGGCCGCACTCGTGGCCACCGTGATCCCCACTGCCGCTTGGGCCGCCAACACCACGCAGACGAGGGTGAGCCTTGCCCGGCCCGACGCAAGCGCGTGCGGCCCCATCTCGCCGTTCAGCTACTCCATGGGTGTGGCCACTGCGCTGTGCCCTCCTCGCCCCGGGGTAGCCGATGCTGTCGGACCGGGAGTCCCCGGCGGAGCCGCCCCGTCCGGCCTCTCCACCGAAGCTCCCGTGTGCGGACCGTCGGCGCTACCCGACCGGTGCGAGGCCTGGATCACCGATTTCTACAACGGTACCGGCAACGGGCCGGACTACTCGGGATCGGTCGACACCTTGAACGAGCACATCGCCGCCACGAGCCGCGACGGGAAGATCGTGTACCAGGCCGGAACCACGGACACGAATCCCTCGACCGGGTACGACTGGGACATCGCCCTTTTCGCCGTGGACGCCGCCACAGGGAGCCGCCTGTGGACGCGGACGTACGCGGGCTCGGAGGAGCGCCGCGACGCCCAGGCGTATTCGCTCGTGGTAGGAGGGACCACGGTGTTCGTGACGGGCACGCGCAGCGCGAGCCTCGAGGATCCCGAGGCCGTCGTACTGGCGTTCGATGGTACGACGGGCACGCTGCTGTGGGAGTCTGTCTTTCCCGGGGTGCTCTTCACGAGTGCGGCGAACCCCGACGGCAGCCGACTCTTCGTGGGCGGCGCGAAGTTCGGAACCAACGGCATCGCAATCGGCACCATCCGTGCGCTGGACGGTACGACCGGCGAGACAGTTTGGAACGACAGCCTCGCCGCCACGGGCGGGAACGGCATCAACGGTTATCGCCTCGCCGCGACCCCCGACGGGAACAGGGTGGTCCTCGCGGCCGGGAGGTTTTCCACGTCTGGCCTTGACATGGGCGTAACCCAACGCCTTGTCATCGCGACCTACGACGGGACCGTCCGCGCCCTCCCCGAGGATGAGGGGACGCGGCTCTCCGTCGTCGAGCACCCATCGCAAGGAACGCTGCCTCTTGGCGTCGTGGTCAACAGCGACGGCACCCGGGCATATGTGACGCAGTCGCTGGCCGTGAGCGACACCCTCACGATCGGCGTCGATACCGTGGAAGGGAAGGTGGCCTGGACGCACCAGTACGGAGGTCCCGCCCCGGGTTCTTCCTGGACGTTCGCCTGGGGGTACCAGCCGATCGCCCTGTCCCCGAACGGGAAAGTGGTGTACGTGGGCGAGTACGAGGCCCTCGTGGTGGGCCAGGTAAAGGGGTTCGCCCTCGAGGCCATCCAGGCCGTGCAAGGCAGCCCATCCGAGCCGGCGGCCGGGACCCAGCTGTGGACGGCCCACCAGACCGGGAACGTCGCCACGTGCTACGGATGCGGTCCGTCGGTGACAGCGCCCACCAACTCGCGCGTGGTGATCACTGGGCAGATCCCGTACCCGGGCGTGGCATACCAGTTCATGACGACGGCCTACGACGCGAGCGGCGTACCGGTGTGGACGCGCGTGTTCCGGGAGGGTAGAACCGGATACTCGCGCACCATCGTGCCGAGCCCTGACGGCAGCCGGGTGTATGTGGCCGGTTCCGCCGGCACGATGACCGCTACCGCCACTGACCGCTCCGTCGACATCCTCATGACCGCCTACGACACGGCTTAGGAGGGCAAACCGCAGTCTCATGACCGCCCGGGCGAGGACACGACCATGTCTGGCGTGCCGCTAGGGCAGGGCCGTGGTCCTGGTGCCCCGGCTCAGGGCGAGCCCCCGGAACCGGGCGCTAAGGCACCGACCTAGGCTGACCCTCATCAACCCACGCTGCCTTGGCCAACAGATAGCCCGCTTGGAGGCGCGACCGCGCGCCGAGCTTGTCGAATGCGCTCCTGAGCCGGCGCTCGAAGGTGCGCCGGCTCAGGCCTAGCTTGGCTCGCGCGTCGTCGTCCGCCAGCCCGCTCACCAGAAGGGCCAACAGATCTCGCTCTTCGGACGTCGGGTCACTCCCGCGCACCCCGGAACGCTAAGTGGGTCGGCACGGGGGAGGAAACCCTACAAACTGAGTACGTTTCGCCTGCGATGGGACACGCCTACGACTCCGAGCCTCCAGCGGGCTTCTGGACCAGGCACACCCCGTTGATGCAGTAGCGCTGCCCCGTGGCGCCGGGCCCGTCGTCGAACACGTGTCCCAGGTGGCTCCCGCAGCGCCGGCACACGACCTCGGTTCGGATCATCCCGTGCGCTCGGTCCTCACGTAGCTCGACGGCCTCGGCGACGGCGGGCTCGGTGAAGCTCGGCCATCCGGTCCCCGAGTCGAACTTCGTG
>JBOGVX010000089.1:0-15913 GCA_050693165.1 Actinomycetota bacterium
GCTGGCGCCTGCTCGAGCTTCAGTGGTCTCCGGCCAAAGAGTGGAAGCAGCGCGGATGCGTGAGGCGGGGCGTTCGTTCAAAGCCAGGAAGGCCACGAGCCGCTGGGCGTTCGCTGGAAGGATCAGATTCTGCCCGCCCAGGGAGACGCGGAAACCGCCGAGCAGCATGAGCTGCTTCTCGGCAGGCAACGGTACAACTACGGAGAGCGTCGGCGAACCTGGCGCCATCCTCCGGGCCATGCGGGCTCCCTCCCGAGTCCGGTGCTTCGGGCTACTTAGAGCGGAAATTATATGCCTCCGCCAAAGGAAGGATGTCAACTCTGGCAAGAAGTTTCGCCGGCTTGCCCCGAACCGTTCCATTAGGCTTGGCCTTCTAAGAGTTGGAGCTTCTAGGGGAACACGGCAGCTGCCAGAGCCGTCCAACCCATAGCCCAGAGAGGGAGGTTCCAGTGTCGAGGCTTTTGCCCGTGGTCTTCCTGACGTTGGTTTCCGCAGCTTGTGGTCAATCCTCAGCCCCTATCGCCCAACAGACTCCGATCTCTCCAGTCGTGGCGTCCCCCGCGAGTTCATTCGATGAGCCCGTGCTGGCTGCTCGAGGTGATCGCGCTGCCTCGGGACTCCAATCCACAGCCGAATGCGATAGCGGCAACGAGGCAGTCGTTCACCTGTCCTGGTCGCCGGCGATAAACAGGGGGCGCGCGCAGAAGGTAGCCGTCACGCCGTTCGCGGACGGATTCGAGACCGACAGGTTTACCGTGTCTCCTCGGCTCAAGCCGGGTGCCTCGCGATTCGACTGGAGAGGAACTAACGCAAACGGCGCGTATCGGTGGCGCGTGCTGACGAAGTACGGGTCGTGGAAGGGAAGCAGGATCTCCTCCTTCATCGGCCCGAGCTGCGGAGTGGAGGATTACGGCTAGCGGCCGGGCGTCGTCCGATCTACGACCAACGGGCGAGCGGACCCTTCCGGGAGTCCCGTCCGAGAACTACTGGTTCCAGCGTCATGTGGCCGCTTACCGTCTCGCCGCCTCGATGGTGGAGGGGACCGCGTTGGATGCGGGCTGCGGCGAGGGCTACGGAACGGCGATCCTGGCTCGCCGGGCGTCTCGTGTGATCGGCCTCGACCTGGATGAGCCCACGATGACGCACGCGCGGAGGAACTACGCCGGGCAGCTGTTCGCGCGAGGCGACCTCGACCGCGTGCCCCTGGCAGAAGGGTCCTTGGACGCGGTTGTCGCTCTGCAGGTGATCGAGCACCTGAGCAACCCCGGCGAGTTCCTCGACGGGTGCGTGCGCGCACTCAGGCCCGGCGGGACGTTGATCCTGTCGACGCCGAACCGGGCCACCTTCCCGGCCGGGCTCAACCCGTTCCACACTCGCGAGTACGACTCGGATGAGCTTCGTGACCTGGTGGAGAGCCGCTTCCCCGACGCCCGGTTGCTCGGATTGGCACACGGACCGAGGCTGAGGTGGATCGACGGGATGCTCGGCGAGCCGATCCAGGACCGGCTCGTTCGAGTGGACTACTCCGAGCTCCCCCCGATGATCCGGGCCCTTCTGAGAACGATCAGGCCGCGTGGCTTTCGGACGATCCCCGACCCGGCCGCCGGCCTGGACCTGATCGCGGTCTGCCGTAGCATCGAGCCGTGAGCGGAACCACCGTCTACTTGGGCCAGTTCACCCACGAGCACGCGAACGCGATCGCGGAGAAGCTCGAGGAATCCGGGATCGGCTGGTGGTCGAAGAATCCCGGAACGCTCTCATACATCTTCCTGATGGAGTGGGGCGCGAGGCTGTTCGTCGACCAGGAAAGGCTCGAGGAAGCACGCGAGATCGCCAGGCAGATCGCGCCCGACGGCCTCAAGCGCCAGCGTCGCAGACCATCCTAAACCTCGGCCTGGCCTTCTCTCAGCTCTCCTCCGCGCTTCGGCTCGTCCGAGATCGGAAGCCATCCCTGTCGAACGGCCTCATACGCGGCCTGGAACCGAGTCTGCGTACGCAGCCGGTGCATGATCTCGCTCACCCTGCGCTCCACAGTGCGGAGTCCGAGGCTCAGCTGGCGAGCAATGGCCTGGTCCTTCATCCCCGCAGCCATCAGCACGAGGAGGGCGCGATCCAGGTCGTCCGGTTCGTGCGTGGCCGATCGATCCGGCACCTTAGTCTCTGCCAAAGGAAGGGGCGATGCTCGCTCCCACACCGTATGGAAGAACATGACCAAGGCCTCGAGCAAGGACGAGCTGTAAAGCACGATTCCCCCAGCGATGCCCTCTTCACCCACTGCATATGGGATGAGGCCGACCTTTCGATCGACGATGAACAATTTCATGGGGAGTTTTTGGAAGAATCGTGCCTCCTCGCCCGCTGAACCTAAGCGGCGGAGATAGTCGAGGGCCCCGGGCTCCTCCAGCACCTTGGTGTCGTAAACAACCAATGAATGAACACCCCGGCGCAACAGATCGTTCTCCGGTTCGAGGTTCGATTGCCATGGCACCGCGTAGGGGGGTACGTCGAACAGCATGACCTCCTCTTTCGCTGCACTCTGGAGCTGGATGAAGCGATCGGCCACCGCCTCTCTTCCGGTGATGACCTCGAGGAGATCCGCCACGCTTCGGCGATCTCGGCTCTCTCGAAACGCTTCAGTCAGCTGGGCGGCTTCCAGCCTGACCTGCTCCAGCTCCTCCTGCTTTCGCAGGATGAGGACTTCGATCGCTACATCGGGAGGGGCCGGCATGAACGGGGTGGCTTCGGCCCCGGAACGGCTCACCAGCCCCTTCCTCTCGAGCGAGACGCACGCCTCATGAGCCCCCTCCTGACTCGCGCCCACGACCTCCGCAACCACCGCTGGGGAAGGGGCCTCAAGAGTTAGCAGGGCTCGGTAGACACGCTCCTCAAGCTCCGTCACCCCCAGGCTCGACAGCACGCGTCCGTTCATATCAGAGGCGAGTATCCATCACCCTGGCGATCTGAGGCGGGTTTCCGCAGATGCGGGAAGCCGCCGCCCCACGAGGAAGGAGTTCT
This sequence comes from Actinomycetota bacterium, assembly GCA_050693165.1. Classification (GTDB taxonomy): domain Bacteria; phylum Actinomycetota; class UBA4738; order UBA4738; family CALAEC01; genus CAZKFH01. Next base: position 3,016 of record JBOGVX010000089.1, read on the forward strand.
CGCTTCCTGCTCGAATGCATACACCCGAGGGCCAAGACAGCGAGTGACCAGCTCGAGCCCTCGGTAAAGGAGGCTTCGGATGGCCCGCTCGATGAAACCGTACTTAGTGTCGACACGCATTGGCCGCGGGAGCCTGCCGTTTCTCGTGGCAATCTCACTCGGCGGGTCGCTCCTCTCCGCTCCGTCGGTCTCGGCCGAGTCCATGAGTGCGAGCTGGGGCACCCTCGGTCGTTACCGAACTCATGCGACCGAGGGTCGTGCGGCCTCGCTGCGAAGCAGCTTGTCTCTGTCCGGCTTCTTTCCCCGCGTAGCAGGACTCATCGCTGGAGGAGATAGGCAGCTCCCGGCCGAGCCCGCCCTCCCCCGCCCCGGGCAGCGTTTGCGAGCCAAGGTTGCGGGCCTCTCGCCGGAGCTTCGCGGCCCGATCGCCGGGCTTTCCGCGACGGTCCACGCCGCCCTTCCGAAGGTCAGAACCGAGCCCGCGTGGATCCACGTCCCCGGCACCACCGTCTCAGAAGCTCCTCTCGGCGTTGGCCCACAAGATATGGGTTCGTCCTCGCGCCAGGTCGCCGCCTCCCGCTCCCACCCAACGCGAGCCCGAACCCTGGAGAACGGGATGCCGTTCGGACGGGAGACGATGAATCGTGGCGCCCTTCTGATCGCGGCTGCGCTTGATGTGTATCTACCCCTCTTGACGAACGTGGACTTAGCCGGCGAGCGGGCCACGGCCGCGGCGAATGGCTGCGACCTGGTCGACCAGACCCCGTTGCTGTGCGTGGGGTCCGAGCTATCCAACACTTACACCCAAAACACCGAGCTTTTGGTGGATCTGGGCGGCGACGATGTCTACCTGAACTCAGCGGGTGGGGCCGTGGTTTCCGCCTCCGTGAACGTCGATCTGGGGGGAAACGACAGATACGCGCCAGGCTCTGCCGCGATCCACCCATATGCGGACAGCTCCCTCGATTTCCTCGTTGCTCAGGGAGCCGGCAACGGGGGCATCGGGATCCTCGTGGACAGGGCGGGAAATGATAGGTACGAGGCAAGCGGATCGTCCGCCAGCCCCTCGCGGCTGATTACGTCGGTATGGGCTCAGGGGACCGGGGTTGACGGCATCGGGGCTTTGTTCGACCTCGCGGGCTCAGACTCGTACTCGGCGTCCGCTCCCGGAGCTCAGAGCGCGCGTTTGTGGCTGGCGGCCCAGGGCGCGGGCGAGCAAGGAACTGGTGTCCTCGTGGATGCCGGGGGCGGCGCAGACACGTACATCCTGGACGCGGGCAATTGGACGCAGGCGGGGGCAGACGTGCTCGGTCAGGGCTTCGGTAGGGTCGGGCTAGGCGTTGTTCACGACGATGGAGGTACCGACACTTTCGAGGCTCGCGTGTCCGCGTCCTGGCTCGATGAGTCTCAGGCCGACTACCCATTTGATACCCCCAGCTTCGATGCCATGCCGAGTGCGTCGATCCGCGCGCAAGGCTCCGGCCATGCTGGGGAGGGCTACCTTTTAGAAGGCCAAGGAACGACCGTCTACGCGACGGAAGTAACCGGGGAAGGAAACACGTCCGTGTCGAACATCTCTCAGGGTGCCGGGGTTATGGGAGGGACGGGGGCCCTTCAGGATCTCGGAGGCAACGACACCTATCGCGCACGCGCTTCCTCAACCTACCGTCGGGAAATCGTGGTGACTGACGAATGCAAGTGTCAGCGGGCGAAGGCGTTGCTTCCTCTGAATCTCGGGATGAGCTCGTCACTGCTCGGGCAGGGAGGCGGCTGGAACGTGGGGGGTGAGGGCCTCCTCCATGACGCGTCCGGCAACGACACGTATGAAGCCGCGAACGATTACCGCCTGCACGTCTCTCTCATCGACCGCTTGACCGATCCGCAGGCGCCCCCGAGCCTTGAGGTCCGAAGTAGCGTCCACTACCCGGAGCTTGGAGTACAGGGGACCGGCATCACCTATTCCTCGGGTACCCTGCTGGATGAAGAGGGAACGGATGCGTACAGCGCACGGTACCTGAAGGAGACCTCCGCTAGCGCCACCTCGGAGCATGCGGAGGGCCCCCCGAAGGTTCGCGCGTTGAGCCAGTACCGGTTCCAGGTGGGAGCCCAGGGAAGCGCGCTTCATCTGTCCTCCGGCGAGCTGCTCGACCTGGGCGGCATCGGCGACCGGTTCAGCGCAACAGCGGAGGTTACCGCCCACACCACGCCCGAGGGTGGTGAGGTCGTGGTCGGCTCGCCGTGGCCGAGCTTCCAGGGGTCAGGCCAGCTTGGCAACGACGACACCGCAGAGGCCTTGTTCATTGCAGAAGGCGCGTCACCCCAAGTCCTTTCCGCACCCTCGCAGGTTGTGTGCGAGGTTCCAGGCTACCGGCGTGGCTTCGGGGTCTGGGGAGAGTGTGCGGGGAACCCGGCGGCCGACCCCGCCGGGGGAAGTCCCGAGTTCCAGCCGGTGGATTTCTTTGGCACGGCGCACGGGGAAGCGGCGAGTGATGCAGGCGCTCCGCCATCCCTGACGTTCACACCCAATATGCCGACGTCCGGGCAGGTCGGGATGGGTCAATCCGTTGATGTCGAGGCGAAGCTGACCAGCGGCGTGGACGGCCTGCCGATGGGCGGAGCGCCCGTTCGCTTCACGCTTCAGTTCGGCTGGGACCCCGACGCAACACCGTTCAGCTGGAGAACCACGGTGGAGGCCTCCGCGGTGACCAATCCGGATGGCGTGGCCCGGGCCCGCGTTCCCCTCGACCCGGGCGTGCTCGAGGAATTCGCCTGGGGGAACCTGTCCACGACGCCGTGGCGAATTTTCGCGACCTACGACGGCGCCCTGAGCACGCCGCCGAGCCACGCCTCTCATTCGATCGAGATCGAAGGAATCTGATAAAAGCCCCTGGGCTCAGGCGGCCTTGCGCTTGCGCTGGCCCCGTACGAACGGGTAGCGCACCGGTTCGTGCTGCCAGCAGAGGTTAGAGCGGTTGTAGATGGACAGCCGCGTGTTGCACTCGTCGTGGGCGCAGACCCGGCCCTCCTCGAAGGTCCTGCTGGGCGGCGGTAGCTCCCGCGGGTGCGAGCCCTTGACGTACTCGGCCATGTTCGTCCCTTTCCCCGTCCCCCCGGACGGGCGTTCCCTTTCGAACGCCGCCGGACCCCGAAGCATTCCTCCCCCCACCCTTAGTAACGCCGGAGAGGGCGAGGAGGTTCGGGTTGGATGCCCTATCTGACCCGAGTTTTGGCGACCCGGCCGGGGTTCCCCACGATCACGGCTCCATCGGGGAACCGCCCTCTGACCACCGCCGAGGCGCCCACCACAGAGCCCGAGCCAAGCGTCGTTCCGCGCAGAAGCACCGATTTGGTACCGAGCCAGCAGTCGGGCCCGATCCGGACGGGAGTCTTGACGATCCCCTGCCCCTGTATCGGGGTCTCGGGGTCGTCGGTACGGTGATCGAAATCGCCGATGTAGACCTCGTCCGCGAAGATGCAGTGATCCCCGATCTCAACGTTCAGATAGCAGTTGACCGTGTCCCGCCCGCCGAACACCACGCCGTCCCCGATGCTCAGGAAGCCCTCGTGGCAGCGGATCGCGGTGCCACGGCCGATCCAGACCTCGCGGCCGATCTCCATGTGGCCTAGCCCGCGCCGGCAGCGCAGCTCGACCCCCCGTGCCATGTAGACGATGCCATTCGTAACGACGTGCGGGTTGCGCATGCGGAACCACAGGTAGCGAACACCCATCGCCCAGAAGCGCGGCGCATACATCCTGCGCCGAAAGAGCGAGCCGGCCACGGCTAGCTCCGCGGCTTCTCGGCGTAGAGGAGCAGGTTGTAGAAGACGGACCGGGGGATGACGCCCCTGAGCAGGTCGTCGATCCGGTACAGGCCACGCCAGGTCCGATACGCGAACCGAGCCCACCGCTTTCCGAGCAGGTCCGGACGCGCCTCCGCCTCCAGGGTCCTGACCGCCCAACCGAACATGCTCGCTATCAGCTCCTCGGTCTCGATCTTCACCCCGTCCATCCCTGCTTCTTGCGCCCATCGTTCGACATCGGACGGGCGGAACGTGTGGAGGTCGACATCGAACTCGAGCTCGTGGAGGACGTGCTCCTCCTCGCTCGAAGGCGGTGGCTTCTCCCTGCGGATCCCCACGCGGGGAAGGCTGGACGCGAGCCTGAACGAGTCGCGGGTGGCTCGCTTGACCAAACCGGCGAGCCGGTCGCCCCAGTAGGTTGGCTCGCCGGCGATGAATACGGCTCCACCCGGCCGGAGAACACGGCGCATCTCTACGAGTGAAGCCAGCGGGTCCGGGATGTGGTGCAGGAACGCATGGCCGATGACCAGGTCGAACGAGTCGTCCTCGTAAGGAAGACGTTCCGCATCACCCGCGCGAGTCCCGACCGTGGCCCCGAGCATCTCGGCGTTGGCTCGGCAGACCTCGAGCATCCCCTCCGAGATGTCGGTGGCATGTGGCTCCTCTACGAAACCCGTCTGCCACATGTTCAGCAGGAAGAAGCCGGTGCCGGCTCCCACCTCAAGGACGCGCTCGTACCTTCTGCTCGGGAGCATCCGCTCCGCCCGGTCGCGAACGTACTTCTGTGAGGGTGGATCGAACGCGATCGACCACTTCGCGTCGTAGGACGCGGCCGCGGCGTCATGGTAGCGCTCGTTCGCGACCTTGGGGTCGAGCGCTCCGGCGCTTCTCCCCGGCACTACTTGCCCTTGAACTTGGCCTTGCCCGGGCCCTCCTCGACGAACGAGCGCATCCCCTCTTTCTGGTCCTCGGTGTTGAAGAGATCCGAGAAGGTCTCGCGCTCGATGGCGAGCCCGGTCCGCAAGTCGGTGCGACCGCCCCAGTCGATGGAGGCCTTGGCCGCGCGAAGAGCCACGAGCGGCCCCTGCGAGTACTTCCTTGCGGTTTCGACGGCCTCGGCGTACGGGTCGTCGCACAGCCTGTCGACCAGGCCGACCGCCAGGGCCTCCTCGGCCTTCAGCATCCGGCCCGAGTAGATGATCTCCTTGGCCTTCGCCGGACCGATCAGGCGCGGCAGGCGCTGAGTGCCTCCGGCGCCGGGGATGATGCCCAGCAGGATCTCGGGCTGCCCGAGGTTCGCGTCTCGAGACGAGTAACGGAAGTCCGCGCACATCGCCAGCTCGCAGCCACCGCCCAGCGCGTACCCGGTAATCGCGGCGATCGTGACCTTCGGGATCTCCTCGACGGCGCTGAACACGTCCTGCAGGCCCTGGATCATGGGCCGCACCTGCTGCGCGTCCATGTCGGCCATCATCTTCACGTCCGCTCCGGCGGCGAAGACCTTCTCTCCTCCGTAGATAACGACCGCTCCGACGTCCTCGCGACGCCCGGCCTCCTGTGCGGCCGCAAGCAGATCTCGCGTCAGGTCCTCGTTGATCGCGTTCATCGGCGGACGGTTGAGAAGGATGGTTCCGACTCCGTCCTCTACCTCGAGGCGTACCAGGTCACCCACGACTTTCCTCCTTGGTTGGGGGGCTCATCGTAGTTGGAACGGTGGTGCGAGCGGGACTGGCTCAGTGCTGGAGCGACTTCTCCAGACCGCGAAGCCGGCGGGAGAGCTCGACCAGCATCTTGCGGGCGATCGAGGGCATCTTGTCCAACAGCGGCAGGAAGACCCAGGAGGTCAGGGCCAGCGTCTTGACCTCGGTCGCCGTCTTGACGGTCGCGGAGCGAGGCCCGCCGTCGAGCAGCGACATCTCCCCGAAGTAGTCCCCCGGTCCCAGCGTCGCCCGCTTGCGCCCGCCCACCACGACGTCCGCCTTGCCCTCCAAGATCAGGTGGAACCCGACACCGGTTGCTCCCTGCTCCACGATGTCATGGCCGGCGTCGAACTTGGTCTGCTTCGCCTCCCGGTAGATCAGGTCCAGCTCACGCTTCGAGAGGCCCTCGAACAGCGGGACGGAGCCGAGCATGTCTACCGCTTCCTTCTTCCCCATTCGTCACCCCTCGCACGGCATGATAGTTGAGCGGCCCTTAAGGTGGGCCGGTGACGCTCGACCTTCACGGAGACTTCGAGGGCACTTTCCCATTCGAGCCCAGGTACCAGCGGGTCTCGGACGACGTCCGCCTCCACTACGTCGAGCAGGGCGACGGCGACCCGATCCTGCTGCTCCACGGGAACCCGACCTGGTCCTACCTTTACCGGCGCTTCATCCCTCCTCTTGCCGAGGCGGGCCACAGGGCGATCGCGGTCGACCACATGGGCTTCGGGCGCTCCGACAGACCGCCCGGCCACGAGCGCTACACACTGCGGTCACACGTCGAGAACCTCTTGGCATTCATAAGAGAGCTCAACCTGCGCGACCTGACGCTGGTCATGCAGGACTGGGGCGGACCGATCGGCTTCGGGGCCGCGGTCGAGGAGCCGGACCGCGTTGCGCGGCTGGTGATCATGAACACGGGCGTGGGCGTGTTTCCCTCGGGGACGCCGATGCCGTTCCACGAGCCGTTCAAGCAGCGCGGACTGGGCGAGATGCTCGCGCTCGGCTCGAACCTGTTCGTCGAAGCGATGTTCGGCGGGATGAGGCCCGAGAGCGCCACGACGCTGGTCGCCGACGCGTACCGGGCACCGTTCCCCGACTACTACTCGAGGGTGCCCATCCTCGCCTTCGCCCGTGACGTCCCGGTCGGCCACGAGCATCCGACAGCGCCGTACATGTCCGAGATCGCCGCGAAAGTTTCCGAGCTCCAGCGCCCGACGTTGATCTTCTGGGGCATGAAGGACAGGGTGTTCCCGCCGATGCTCCTCGAGTTCTGGCGGTCGCTTTATCCCCACGCTGATGTGCTGGAGCTCGCCGAGGCCCGTCACTACCTGCAGGAGGACGAGCCGGAGGCGATCGTCGAGCGCCTGATCGAGTTCCTCGCCAAGTAGGAGCGTTCGCACCTGCAAGGCTGCTGCAGTAGCATCCGCGCGTGGCCGACCTCGGGACGACGACCACCTCGCTGAGAGAGCGCGGGTACAGGATCACCCCCCAGCGGGAGGCGATCCTTCAGGAGGTGCTTCGCGCCGAGGGCCACATCACGCCGCAAGACGTGGCTCGGAGGGTGCAGCGGCGCATGCCGGCGGTGAACGCATCGACGGTCTACCGGACACTCGGCATGCTCGAGGAGGCCGGAATCGTCAGGCACGCACACCTCGAGGGGGGAGCCGAGTACCACCGCGCGGACGAGTCCCCTCACGTCCACCTGACGTGCTCTCGATGCGGCACGGAGGACGACCTGTCCATGAAGGAAGCCGAATCGCTCGAGCGAGTGATCCAGCGGCACAGAGGCTTCCGGCCCGACCTGGCCCACTTCGCGATCTCGGGCCTGTGCGCGGACTGCCAGCGCGGAGGCTGATCGGCTAGCCCGCGAAGAACGCGGGCAGCACGGACTCCTTGCCGAGCACGAACAGCGTGCCGAGCACGAGGCTGAAAACCGCCGTCACGACTCCAACCGTCGCGTAGACCGCGAAGTTGCGAGACGCGCTGAGGAATCCCATCGCGGAGCCGAACGTGATCAGAGAGTTCGCCAGGATGAGGCCGAAGATGAACGTGAGCAGGACCGCCACGCCCACGGCGGTTCCCCCCGCACCGGCCGCCGCGATGAAGATCAGGACCTGAGTGGGCGTTTCGGCCCCGACGCCGTGGATCATCCCAACGCCAATGGCGGTCGCCGTCCCGTAGCTCTGAAGGGTCTCGTGCGACTCCTCCCCGCCGTGGTGATGGTGCCCGGGCCTGCCGTGGTGCCCGTGGTGACTGCGAGCGGGATCCCCCTCTCCGCCGGACGAGCCGTTACCGACCCTCTCCCTGACCCAGCGCGAGCCGCGCCGGATACCCGAGAACAGGAGCATCCACCGGCTCCTCAGGCGGAAGTCCCGACCGTGCCTGATCAGGGACCCGAGCACGTAGACGCCCAGGATCAGCAAGGTCACGCCGACGATGCGGCCCATGGCCTCGTCGACCCCCTCTGGGAGCAGGTCCCCGAACGCGATGGCGATCAAGCCGAGCACGAAGACCACAGCGGCGTGACCGAGGACATAGAGGGTCCCGAGCCAGAGCGCCTGGCGGCGGTCCTCCTGGGAGCCGGTGATGTCGGCGATGGCCGCGATGTGGTCCCAGTCGATCCCGTGCCTGACCCCGAACCAGAACGCGCTGACCAGCACTCCGAAGCTGAACCCGCCGTCCGCGAGAGTGTCTGCCGCCTCGAGCATCGGCGGATTGAACCACCCGCCGCACAGGCTTGCAACGGCAAGGCCTTGCATCTGAGCCCACCTGGAGAACTTCCTCGGCTTCCGTGAATGGGCAGGTAACGCGGCTTATCCTCGTTCCCGATGAGCGGCTGTCCGAACTGCGGCACTTCGGCCGACCCGGGCGACGGCTTCTGCCGGCGCTGCGGCATGTCGCTCGCGAGGGCGGACGTGGCGGCCACGACCGAGGAGATCTCCCGAGAGGGCATCCACCGCCGCGCGTCGTACCCACCGGCGGCAACAGCGACGATCGAAAGGCCCGTCGCTACAGGGCGCGAACCCCCTCCCCAGTACGTCGGCGAGGCTCGCGAGATAGTCGTCGCGCCCCCATCCGCGGCTTTCCCGTGGGGCGATACCTTCGCGCTCATCGGCGCGATCGCGGTGATCATCTCCTCGATCCTCGACTGGCACGGACCGTTCGAGGGAACGCTCCCCCGCGACATCCCCGCGGCCTGGCTGCTGGAACCGGGGTCGCAAGCCGGTGGCCCGAGCCTGGGGCTCGCGATCCTGTTCGCGGGAACGCTTGGCTCGTTGGTGGCGCTGCTCGCCATGGCCGCGCCCGGGTTCACCTTCCTGCGTCGAGTGGTCGGCCTTCTCACGCTGATGATCCCCATGGCGTTCGCGTTCCGAACCCTGCAGCTGGGCGAGGGCGGCATAATCGAGCTCCCCTCGGCTCTGGGGGTGGGCCTGGTCGTGGCCGCTTGCGGAAGCCTGGTCCAGCTCGTGGCCGGCAAGCGCCGCCGCTAGGCGAAGGTTCTCCACGCTGACCACCTGAGAGGTACCTGCCGTGGAGACCGCCGGCCCCAGGAGGAAATCACGGCCGTTGCGTCGAAGTCTTGAAGCGTCATGCTTGCCGCCCGCCGCATGATCCCGGCCTCAGTCCTTCTGGCGATGGCGCTCGTCCCCGCTCCCGCGAAGGCCGACGCGGCCGACGTCATCATCTCGGACAACTTCTACCTGCCCAAGACCCTGACCGTTCAGGCAGGATCAACCGTCCTCTGGGAGCAGCAGGGAAACCTTCCGCACAACGTCGAGGCCGATGACGGGACCTGGAACTCTCATCCCGCATGTACGCCAACCGTACCGGGCAGCTGCATGAGGGACGGAGACACCTTCTCGCGAGCGTTCCCCGAGCCGGGGACGTTCGGCTACTACTGCAGGGTCCACGGTGGGGCCGAGGGCGTCGGCATGTCCGGAACCGTACGAGTCGTCGAGCCCGGCTTCGTGTTCCCCACAACCGTGGACGACGTTAGAGCCACCAAGAGCGGTACGAGCTTGCGAGTGCTCGGCTCAGCCACGTTCGGCGGTGTGGCCTCTCTCGAGGTGGGCACGGATCCGACGGGAGACGGCGCGCAGGGCTACCCGGCCGTGCTCGGCTTCGACCTGATCAAGGCTTCCATCGGGCAGCCGGATCCCGCCTCGGGCGACCTCTCGTTCATCATCGACGCCGCAGACCTACCGGCCACCGGCGGTGTCCCGGAGATGGCCTGGTACTACTGGGATTTCGAGGTCGATCTCGGCGCTCCGGACCCCGCCCTCTTCCTGATCACGGGCAGGTTCACAGACGCGGCCAGGGGAGCTCGCGTGCCGAACTTCTACCTCCAGGTCTGTCCGCGAAGCGGGGGCAGCGTCGATTGCAGCGATGACGAGGATCGGCCCCTGGATGCCGTTATGGACGGGGAGGCGAACCGGATCACGGTCTCGGTGCCTCGCTCTGTCCTCGAGCAAGTCGTGGGAAGCTCGATCGGCGGGGCAGAGATCCAAACGAGCCCCGAGATCGCCTTCCCGAGCGGAGCCGCGGTCCTTTCAGTTCCCGCGAACACCTTGCTGGGTCCCACCGGGGATACCGTCTTCGTCACGGGGAGCTACACCGTAGGCGAGCGAGGGATACGCGTGGGGATCGTCCCGAGCGGAACCACGCCGGTGTTCGACCGGACCGCCGAGCTTGCGGACAACGGCTCGTACACGACCACTATCGACGTGACGGGTTTCGCACCCGGGACTTACGACGTCTGGGTGGAAGCGTGCTTTGGGTCGAACTGTGCGATCGGTTCCACCCCGGTGACGCTCTAGCTCAGAAGCGCGGCGTCTCCACGTACTCGCCGAAGACCTCTCGCAGCGAGCCGATGATCTCGCCCTCGGTGCAGTAGGCGCGCGCGCAATCGATCAGGTAGGGCATCAGGTTCTTCGAGTCGTCGCCGGCGGCTTGCTTCAGCTCCCGCATCGCCGCTGCCGACTTATTCTCGTCCCGGCCGGCTCGCATCTTCTGAACCGACTCGATCTGGCCGCTCTCGATCTCGGGGCCGATCTTCAGGACGTCCAGTGGCACCTCGTTCTCCTCGACGAACTCGTTGACCCCGACCTTGATCAGGCGGTCCTTCTCATAGCGCTCCTGCTCGCGGTACGCGGCATCTGCGATCTCGGACTGGAAGTAGCCGCTCTCGATGCCGGCGAGCATCCCTTCGAGGATCGACCCCTTGCCCATGCGGTCGATCGTGCGGAAGTAGTCCTCTGCCAGCTCCTCCATCCTGTCGGTCAAGCTCTCGACGAAGTAGGAGCCGCCGAGCGGGTCGATCACGTTCGCCACACCGGTCTCATGCGCGATGACCTGCTGGGTTCGGAGCGCGATCTGCGCGGCCTTCTCGGTGGGCAGCGCGAGAACCTCGTCCAGCGCGTTCGTATGCAGCGATTGCGTGCCGCCGAGCACGCCGGCGAGCGCCTCGATCGCGGTGCGGACGATGTTGTTCTCGGGCTGCTGCGCGGTCAACGAGCAGCCGGCGGTCTGCGTGTGGAACCGCAGTCGCCACGAGGCGGGATCCTTCGCGCCGTAGCGCTCCTTCATCCACCTGGCCCAGATGCGTCGCGCGGCGCGGTACTTCGCGATCTCCTCGAAGAAGTCGATGTGCGCGTTGAAGAAGAAGGACAGGCCGGGCGCAAGGCGATCGGGATCGAGCCCGTGCTGCGCGCCCAGCTCGACGTAAGCGAAGCCGTCGGCGAGCGTGAACGCGAGCTCCTGCGCCGCGGTCGAACCCGCCTCGCGGATGTGGTAGCCGGAGACGCTGACCGGGTGCCACTTGGGCACTTCGGTCGCGCAGAACTCGAACAGGTCGCCCATCAGCCGTAGATGGGGTCTCGGCGGGAAGATGTACTCCTTCTGGGCGATGTACTCCTTGAGGATGTCCGTCTGAAGGGTGCCGTCGAGCTTCTTCCAGTCGACTCCCTGCTTCTCGGCGGCCGCGAGGAAGAACGCGAAGATCACGACGGCCGGCCCGCTCATCGTCATCGAGGTGGTGATCCCGTCGAGCGGGATGCCGCTGAAGAGCGTCTCGAAGTCGGCGAGCGAGTCGGTGGCCACTCCGCAGCGCCCGACCTCGCCCTCCGAGAGAGGATCGTCGGAGTCGCGGCCCATCAACGACGGCATGTCGAACGCGACCGACAGGCCGCCGCCTCCGCTGGCGAGCAGGTACTTGTAGCGCTCGTTCGTCTGCGCCGCCGTGCCGAAACCGGCGAACTGACGCATCGTCCATAGACGACCGCGGTACATCGTTGGGTAGACGCCTCGCGTGAACGGGTACTCGCCCGGGTATCCCAGGGATGCGTCGTAGTCGAGGTCCTTGACGTCCTCGGGCGTGTAAAGGGGCTCGAGCGTCTCGCCGGACAGCGTCTCGAAGTCCACGTCTCGCTCGCCCGCCTCGCGGTACTCCTGGCGCCACTTCTCGGTCCTGCTCACGTTTTCTCCTCGCCCAGCTTCTCCATCAGCATATCGACCGCCGCGTAGGGGTCGACCTTCCTCGAGATCAGGTCGCCGGCCAGGGCTTCGAGGTCCCCTTCCTGCAGCCTCGCGTCGATGCGGTCGCGCAGGCGAACGGCGACCATGTCCTCGACCTCGCCGAGCAGTCTCTTGCGGCGACGCTCCTCGAGCTGGCCGGTCGACTCGAGATGCTTGCGGTGCAGATCGATGGCGTCCCAGAGGTCGTCGATGCCTTCGTGGTTCTGCGCGGACGTCTTGACCACCGGTGGAGGCCAATCGAGCTCGGGCCCGAGGTGGAGCATCGCCTGAAGATCTCGCACTGCCTCGCCGGCGCCCTCGCGGTCCGCCTTGTTGACGACGAATACGTCCGCGATCTCGAGGATCCCTGCCTTGGATGCCTGGATCGCGTCGCCCCAGCCGGGCGCGACGACTACGAGGGTCGTGTCCGCGGCGGTGGCTATCTCGACCTCGGCCTGACCGACGCCGACCGTCTCGATGACGATCAGGTCCGCGCCGCTGGCATCGAGAACTCGAACGGCCTCGGGCGCTGCCAGCGCGAGCCCGCCGAGATGTCCTCTCGTCGCCATCGATCTTATGAAGACCTTCGGGTCGGTGGCGTGCGACTGCATGCGCAACCTGTCGCCCAGCAGCGCGCCGCCCGTGAACGGCGACGTCGGGTCGATCGCGAGCACGGCGACCGACTTGTCTCGCTGCCTGGCCGCCTTGACGAGCTCGGCACCGAGGCTCGACTTGCCGACTCCGGGAGATCCCGTCAGACCGACGGTATACGCATGTCCGGTCTTCGCGAAGAGACCGCTGATCAGCTCGGGAAGCTCGGCGGCACCGTCCTCCACCATCGAGATCGCCCGGGCCACCGCACGCCTGTCACCTGCCAGCAC
>JBOGVX010000090.1:0-10072 GCA_050693165.1 Actinomycetota bacterium
GTGCGGCACCACGGTGGTGTCGGGGGCCGGCGGCACCGCCGTCTCGGTGCGCCTGCCCGAGGATGCGGTGCTGAACGGAAAGGTCGGCGGGTTCATCGACCGCTTCGTCGACATCGAGCTCGAAGGCAACTCACCGATGCTGGGGTTCGTCCTATCCGACAACCTGCCGGAGGGCGAGGGAGGCCGCTACCTCCAAGCCGTCCGCCTGGGCCGCGACTACTACAGCAGCTTCTTCCAGGACTTCGCGACCTCGACCTTCGACGAGGTCGAGCCAGGGAGGTACCTGGTGCCGGCCGGGGACTACACGCTGTACCTGGTCGGCGACGGCTCCCCGGTCACCGCCTCGATCCCCCTCGATGGGCTCGACGGGGCGGTGCAGGTGGGGACGGTCCGACCGGCCGACCTCGAGTTCAACGTGCTCTCGAACCTGGCCGATCCCGAGGCCACCGGGCAGCAGCACCTCTACTCCGTAGGGTTCGGCGACTCCCACCTGCACGGAGGCCTTCAGACCATGACCGTCGACATCCGGATGCTCCTAGACGTGGAGTCTTCTGGGACGTGCTGGTACTCCGAACAGCCCAGGGACGAGCAGACCGCCTTCCTGCCGGGCTGTCCCGCCCGGTTCTCCGAGGACAACGCGGCCTTCGAGGTGTTCTACCTCCCAGGGCCGTATCCGGGATCGCAGCTCTGGGCCACCTCCACCGACCCGCCCACCGGGCACGGCCTGGGGTTCTGGCGGATCGGGATCAATCCCCTGGCCAGGATGGCCGCCGTGGGGTTCTCCCTTGGGTTCGAGGAACCCCCGTGGGACCGGCCCTCCGAGCGCCTGATCACCGACCCGCCGGGAGACGCCAACGGCCTGACCGGCCAGCAGCCGGACACCCGTCCCGCCTCCTACGACCCGGCCGATCTGCGGACGGTCACCCTGGAGACGACCTATGACGCGATCCCCGTAGGCGAGGACGGAATCGACTATGTGCCCACGGGGCTGGGCGTCCGCTTCGGGACCACTGGCACGCCCGACGCCCCCGAGGGGGGGCCCATCGCCGTCTACCGGGTGGACGTGAGGCTCGACGGGCACGACGTGTACCTCGAGGGGCGAGTCATACATGAGTGGGGCCAGCCGGCCCGGGCGGTTTCCCTCATCCAGATGACGGATGGATGCCTGGGCGGAGAGGGGCAGTGTTGGAGCCGGTCGCGGGGGACGGCCACGATCGACCCCGCGCGCAAGGAGCTCGTGGTGCGGTTCCCGCTGGCCTCGCTCGACGCCGAGGAGCTGGCCCTGCTCGGCCCCGGGAACGTCCTGGTCTACCCGCGCGGTGGGACGACCCTTTCTCACGGCTCCTTATTCGTTCAGGCCGGAGGGAGGCGAACCCAGGTCGAGAGGGAGGTCCGCCTGGACCTGACCGTCACCGGCGGGGACTTCCGGATCGGCTCCGACGTTCCCCCGGACGTCCCCTGTACGGTCGGATGCCCGTGAGGGCGATAGGCGGGAGCACCGGCGAGAGCCGTGTCGCCGTGAAGAGGTCCGCATTCCAGGATCTCGTGCCCGCCGTGTCGGCTGCGCTCGCGCTGTTCGCTGCAAGCATGATCGTGGCCTCGAGCCCCAGTCCGGCTGGCGCCCAGGTCCCCTGCGTCGCGAACACCGATGGAAGCGATCGCTGCCCTTTGTGGGCAGCGGAGCGATCCTACGGCGACAACTGGGGTGACTTCGGCTACGTGGACGCCGCTCGCAACGTGGTGGGTCTGGGCGACGTGCTGCTGGTGGCCGAGCCGGTGAACGAGCCCACCCAGTCCCTCGAGGAGCGCTACGACTTCGAGCTGGCCGCCCTCTCCGTTGAGGACGGCTCCAGGAGGTGGATCGCAAGCTACGCGGGACCCGCCGACGCCTGGGACATCCCCTACTCGACCCTCGTCAGTCCCGACGAGGAGATCGTGTACGTCACTGGGTTGCGCGATTACCCGCAAACGCCGAACGTCATCGCCTTCGGGGGGTGCGCTGTGGACTTCCGGCCGGCCTCCGCAATCACCCTGGCCTACCGTGTGGCCGACGGCACGCCGGTGTGGGCCTCCGGGCTGGGCGAGGAGTCGAGCATGGACGCGGCGTTCGGGTCGGCGCTGAGCCCAGATGGCGAGCGACTGTACGTCGCGGGGCTCGTCGCCGCCGGGGAAGGTGATGACTGCGACGTGGACTTCGGGGTGGCGGCTCTCGACACGGCGACCGGGGAGGAAGTCTGGAGCACGTCCATCGCGGGGGCGGCCGGAGGGCGGGATCAGGGGATGACGGTCGCGGTTACCCCCGATGGGGGGATGCTGGCGGCCACCGGGATCACCAGTGTGGCCAACGGCGACGCGAAGTACCTGACGGTCGGCTTCGACCTCCCCGACGAGAAGTCCGGTGATGCCCCCGGCGACGTGTCGGAGCGATGGAGATCGACGTTCCACGGCGGTCCGTGTGTCGACGAGCGAACGTTCTTCTTCGCCGTGTGCACACAAGCCCCCCCGGGCCCGCGAGGCATGGTCATGGCCCCTGATGGTGAGACCGTCTTCGTGACCGGGGAGACCGAGTACCCGGGCTCCTCGGAGCTGTCCGGCCCCAGGGAGTACGCCACGGTGGCCTACGACACCGCCACCGGGGCCGAGCGCTGGGTGGCCCGCTACCGCGGCGGAGCGGATGCCCACCGCACCCCCAACGGCATCGCCATCGATCCGCAAGGGGCTCGCGTGTTCGTCACCGGTCTGACCATCGGCGAGACGGAGGCCACGTGGGAGCAAGGCACGGTCGCCTACGACGCGGCCACGGGCACGCAGCTTTGGGCCCATACCTACCCGGACGTGGGGGCGCAGGGAGAAGGCCTCGACGTGGTTGTGGCACCCGACGGCCGTCGTGTCTACGTGACCGGGAACTCCGACGGGGACGCGGTCACGCTCGCCTACGACCCGGCCGACGGGAGCGTGCTGTGGACCGCCCGGTTCAACCCCGCCGTGCACGGGCTCGAATACGCTGAGGGCAGGCGCCTCGTGGTGAGCCGGGACGGGGACCGGGTGTTCGTGCTGGGGAGGGCAGCGAACACGATCGATGGCGTCCGCCGCACCCTGGATATCCATGACGACAACGTCAACCGCGGATACGTCTGGGCCTACGAGTCATGAACGCGAAGGGTCTCGTGTGGACCGCCTGAACACCATGAGCTGGCCGGCACGACTCACGCTGCTGGTGACGATCGTCGCTCTAGTCTTTCCCGCGTCCCGCTCGCTGGCGGGTGGCACCGCCGGCGAGCGTGAGGAGCCGGGGTCCCTCTGGAGGTGTCTCGCCGAGGCCCGGGCAGAGCCGAGGGTCGGATCGGAGTGGGCGGACGGCTGCGCCGGCCACCGCCCGATCTCCGCCGACCACCGATTCGGGTCCCGCACCGAGGCTCGGCCATTCGATGGCGGAACCTCCGGGATGGAGTCGACCCGCGGCGAGGCAGGCCCCGGCCTGACGGGACCGATCTGTGAAGGCCCGCTGGTGGGCACCCACGGGTGTCCGGTCTTCGCCTCCGTCTATGACTATCCCGGCGGACACGGCGACGCCGAGAACGATGTTGGGGGGGACTGGGGTCAGGACCATCTCCGCGCCGTGACGACGGCCCCGGCGGGGGGTCTCGTGTTCGCCACCGGACTGAGCCTCTCCGGCCCCGAGGGCGTGGAGGCCTCCGACTATGACGTGGCGACCGTCGCGTTCGACGCGGAGGACGGCCACCTGGTGTGGGCCAAGCGCTTCGACGGCCCGGCGGAGGCGTACGACGACCCGACGTCGATCGCCGTGAGCCCAGATGGCGAGACGGTGTTCGTGTCGGCCACGCGGGACCTCTACCGGCCCGAGCCACCCGACATCGTGCTGCTCGCCTACGACGCGGCCACGGGGCAGGAGCGGTGGCAGAGCGTCTACGAGATCCCCGGAGGCGATGAGGCGGCCTACGACGCCGACATGGCGGTGAGCAGCGACGGCGAGCGTGTCGCGATCGCGGGGCTCCGGGTGACGAGGGACAACACTGCGATGCCGCTGCTCGTCGTCTTCGACGCGACAACGGGATCGCACGAGTGGTCGGGAGTCCACGACACCCCCGGCCCGCAGGGCGTGGCGACGCAGATCGCCTTCAGCCCGGACGACCGCCGCATCCTGGTGGGCGGAACCGACTATCTGTACCTCCCATCGAACTACTCGGACTATTTCCTGGTCTCCTACGAGGCGGAGGACGGAGAGGGAGCGCTGACCTGGAGCAAGGAC
Organism: Actinomycetota bacterium; assembly: GCA_050693165.1. Lineage (GTDB taxonomy): Bacteria > Actinomycetota > UBA4738 > UBA4738 > CALAEC01 > CAZKFH01. Next base: position 4,271 of record JBOGVX010000090.1, read on the forward strand.
TGGGAGCGGGCGTGGGACGGTGGCTGGGGCGATGACTACCTGCGCGGGATGGCGCTGAGCCCCGACGGCGCGACCGTCGTCCTCACGGGCCAGAGTCGCGATGCATCAGACTTCTCCAGCATCGTCAACGTCGTCCAGAACTTCATGTGGGCCACGGTGGCGTTCGATGCGAACACCGGCGAGGAGCGCTGGATGCGACTCTTCACGGGGCTCCACCGAGGGCTCAACACCCCACAGGATCTCACGTTCTCGCCGCAGGGAGATGTCGTGTACGTCGCCGGAACGGGGTCGTCCGATGACAGTCCGCATCGACAGAAGGCCTACCTCCAGGCGTACAAGACCATCAATGGCGCGGACGCCTATGGCTACGTGTACAGCTACGGGGGGCTGCCGCAGGGCCAGGGACCACCGGGCGATGGAACTGCCCTTGTCACCGTTGCTACCTCGGTGACCGCCAGCCCCGATGGCAAGCGCGTCTACATGACCGGCTATACAGCCCCCGGGACGGGTGGGAGCCCCCTCCACGTCGGGGTGAGCCCCGCCCTCGTGTACAATCCACCGTTCGATACGTTCGTCATCGCCTACGATCCGAGCGATTCTTTCAGCAGGGAGTGGACCGCCCGCTACAACTCGAGCCCCGCACACGCCGATGGAGCGTTCCCCGTCGACTCCGTGGTTAGCTCCGACAGCACACGCCTGTTCATCGGAGGATGGTTCGAGTACCGCGTCAGCACGGCCTTCAGCGCGGAGAACCCGAACGGGGACAACTACTGGGACTACTCCCTGCTCGCCTACGACAGGGTGTGACACCGCCCAGGGGGGGGACAGTCAACCGGGAGCCGGGGAGGACAAACCGCGGTGCTCCGCAGTGGTGCCCCCGGCAGTGGTGCCCCCGGCAGGAGTCGAACCTGCAGTCTGCGGATTAGAAATCCGCTGCCTTATCCGTTAGGCCACGGGGGCTCTCGCACGACGGGAGCTTAGAAGGCCTTTCCGCCCCTCGGGCTGAAACCGCAGGTAGGCGGCCCGATGAGCCGTTTGGGCAGCCCAGGGCGGCAGCGGGTCCGAACCTCACCAGTCTATGGAGTGCCCTGGGTTGCCCTGGGGTTCCCTGAATTGAGTGATCAGGGAGTGATACAGACTCGTCGCGAGCTGGCGCTGGATCGAGCGACTCTGGTCGTCTGGCCGTCCGCAACCGATCTCGCGGGGGCTAGCCGCCCATGCGGCGCCGGTCGTTCTCTTGCATTGCCTCTGCGATGCGTCGCCGAGCTGTGTCGTCGGGAATCCACGCTACCGTGAAGACGGCTTCCCATGGGGGCATGGTCACGCTGCTGGCGGTCGTCGAGCCGAGGAGGAGTCGGTTGTAGTGGTTCAGCGTCTCGAAAATGAGATCGACCGCTCTGTGAACGTCACCAAAGGTCAAGCCTTCGCTGAACTCTCCCGTCCGCGGGTCGTAATGGGCAACCTCCTTGTCAATCCAGGTCTTGATGTTGGCTGTCTCTCGGCGAAGTCGCTCCAGATGCTCCCGGGGAGTCTCCGGGTTGATCGCCTTCGCTCCCGGGGCGGTCAGGGCATCGAAGAATTCATTTCCTAGTTGTGGCGTGTCGGCGTGAAGCTCGGCCAGGTACCGGTCACGAGAGAGGACGTTGGGTGCCTTCGCGATTCGGTCCAGCAACCGCCCGAGGGACACGACATCATCACGGACCTCGACTTGGCGCCGAATGGCGAGTCCCTGCGAGCGGATGTAGCTCCCGTTGAACCAGGAGTGGAAGGTTCCATACTTCTTCGCGCGGTCGGGAGCCTCGCCGACGATCGCCTGGAATCCCTCCCAGAGTTGACGAGCCGCCATCATGTCCACGACGTCCTTGTAGATGGTGCCTGGCTTGGGTTCCTTGCCGAGCCAGGCGGCCCACTTGCTCCAAGTCGGGTCCGGTTTCACGCCTACCTCTCCGATCCGACGCGGCCCGATGAGTCCATGGGTCACCACGGGAGTGAGTGAGACGGGCCGTCCTGACTCACTCGTCCCCGGGCAGCGTCTCGACAGCTCCAGGTGTCGGTGTTGACCAGTTCCATGTCCCCTTGACCTTCTTGAGCATCGCGCCGACATCGTGGTCCGTCTCGCTGCTCGGGTGGATGATCAGGTCCACGAGGTTTCCGAAGACCGACCCTGCCCTGAAGATCCTGATGGTCTCGAACGTGTTCGTCTCCTCCAGGCTCGGGTAGCAGCGGAGGCCCTGCTCCAGCAGGATATGGGTGAGGTCGCGGGCCACTACGCTCTTGATGCGCGTGGTCGGTTCGTCGCTGACCTCGCGCAGGATCTCGGTCACCTTTCGGCGACCGATCGTGAGGAAGGCTTTCCCGTTCAGCCGTCGCTTCAGTTCGCGAGCGACGAGCGCGTAGTCATTCCGGCCCGGCATCCAGCACCTCCTAAGTAGGTGAGTACCTTACTTATCTACTTATAATCTTACCACATAGATGGGAGTCCGCATCGCCCAGCCCCCGGAGAGGAGAGAGATGGCTATACTTTGAGGACCATCCCTAGCGATGGAGATTGCAGGCGATGCACCCGAGGCATGCTGCTAATACCATCAGAGACGAGGTATAATGCAGACATGCCACGATACTCAACGCTCGATCGGCTGGCTCGGCTGGCCGAGAATCAGTGGGGGCTTGTCACGCGCCGGCAGGCAGAGCTGGCGGGCATCCCCCGAGCCACCCTCGACCGCCTGACCGCCGATGGATCGGTCCTGGAGCGAGTGGCTCATGGGGTGTACCGCATGACTGGGGCGCCCATGCCGGACCATCTGGAGCTCCGCGCGGCTTGGCTCCAGCTTGCCCCCGACATTCCCGCCTGGGAGCGCACAGAGGCCCAGGGGGTCGTCTCACATCGGTCTGGGGCGGCCCTCTATGGCCTCGGTCATCTCCCCGCCGACCGCCACGAGTTCACCCTGCCGACCAGGCGCCAGACCCGCCGACCCGAGGTGCGGCTCCATCGGCGACGCCTGCACCCCGGTCAGTGCATTGGGCTTGGCGGTCTCCTTGTTACCCGACCCTCCCGCATCGCCTCCGATCTCCTCCACGACCGCGAGGATCCCGAAGCGGTCGCACGGGTGGTTGCCGACGCCATCCGAGGCGTCTACGACTACCCCGGGACCTTCGCCGACGCCATGGCCGAACATGCCGGCCAGTTCGGACTTCGGCGAGGCGATGGCGTAGCGATCCTGCGCTGGCTGCTGGACCTCGTCGGCGACCCGGAGACCTCCGAGTGGATGAAGGAGGCTCGGGGTCACATCGACCAGCCCGCCGGAGGCGAGAAGCTCCAGCCCGCCGGTTCGCTGAAAGCTGGGCGATGACCGAGAACCGTGGCTATGGCAGCCCGGCGGCATTCCGCCGGGCGCTTACGGACAAGTTGAAGGAGCAGGCAGAGACCAGCCGATGGTCGTTGGCGCAACTCCAGCGGCAGATGGCCTACGATCGACTGCTCGAGCGCCTCTACCTGGTGGACGACGGCTGGGTCGTCAAAGGCGCCACCGCCCTGCTGGCGCGGGACCTCGGCGTGCGCGCGACGGTGGATGTCGACGTGTACCGGAACGTCGCTCGCAGCGTAGCTGAGACCGACCTGCGGGAAGCCGTCGGGAGCAGCATCGGTGACTGGTTCCGATTCGAGCTCGGCCGAAGCCAACCACTTGCAGATGGTGGAGGTGGCGCGCGCATCCCGGTAACCGCATTCATCGGGACCACGGTGTGGGCCCAGTTCCACGTCGACCTAGTGGGAGCCGACTTGAGGATGACTGGCCAGCCCGAGGACGTGCCGCCCCTGGCGCGAGTGGCAATGCCGGACGTGGAGCAGCACGGGTACCGCGCGTATCCGCTCGTCGATCACATCGCCGACAAGATCGCCGCGATCTTCCAACGCTACGGAGAGGCAGAAGCTCCCTCGACCCGCTACAAGGACCTGGTCGACCTCGTCGCCATCGTCAGCGCAGCCTCCGTGGTGGTACGGCCTCAGATCCTGGCCCTTCGATCGGAGGCAGAACGGCGCGGAATCACGTTGCCGGGCCGCTTCACCGTTCCGGATAGAAGGCTGTGGGAACGCGGATACGCCGCCGAGGCCGGGCGATCGCTCCTTCCCATCGCGCGCACCCTCGATGAGGCGCTGGCCGTTGTCGGACCGTTCATCGATCCTCTCCTCGACGGCAGAGCCAATGGTACCTGGGCCCCCGAGCGGGGATGGGAGATGTGAGAGCTGTGCCCCTGCACGACCAGGGAGGGAAGGCGGATCCCTTCCTCTCGCCGCCGTACACCGACTGCCCTACCTGCCACGCGCTGGGCTCCTTCGGCGTGCTCATGGTGAACCGCCGCAGCTATGTGCGCCGATGTGGTCAGTGTCGTTCCACTGAGTCCATCGTGCTTCCTGCGCTTGACCGACGGCTGATCTACCTGGATCAAATGGCCCTCAGCAATCTCGCAAAGGCTCAGGGCCGGGATGCACCCGCGACCGAGGAGGAGTCTTACTGGACCTCGGTGCTCAACCAACTCTTGAAGTTGGTCCGGCTCCAGCTCGTCAGCTGCCCCCGGTCGTCCTTCCACGAGGAGGAGGGACTCGTGTGGAGTGGTTACGAGGCGGTACGCGAGCTTGGCCGACTGCTGTCGGCGGAGATCGAGTTTCATGACTACGCCACCATCCGCAATGGTCAGCTCTACCAGCACGCTCAACTCTGGGAGGAGGAGCGGGGCAACGAGGAGCTGGCTCCGGATGTTGACCGAGTGATCGAGGGGGATCGTCATGGATGGCAGCCACGGCTGCTGATCGACGCCAGGTTTCCGGTCTCTGACGAGTTGGTGGACGAGCTCAACAGGACGAGAATGGCTGAAGACGACGGTCTTGCTTCCGTTTGGGCGCGGTGGGCGGCGGAGGATGTGTCTTTCGAGGATCGGTTCCAGCAGGAGGCGAGTTCGTACGGGCCCATCGTGATCGCGTTAATCGCAGCACGAGAAGCTGCGATGGCTCAGATGCCCTCCACGGTCGCTCCTCGCCTCATCAACGACTCAGCGGCCGTGACCTTCGTCACCGTCCAGCGAGCTCTGCAGGCCGCAGGTGTTCCCCGCGCACGCTTGGTGGAGCGGGCAGCGGAGTACTTGACATCCAACGCCGTAGTGAACGTGCCCTTCAACAGAATCTCCTCCCTCCTGTACGCCGGCCTGGGTCGTCGGGCTAGGGCAGGTCAGAAAGGCGTGAGCAGAGGAATGACCACCGACATCAGGATGCTGTCGGTCCTGCTTCCCTATTGTGATGCCGTATTCGTTGATCGCGAGTGTCACGAGCTGCTAACCGAGAACCCCATCTCCGAGCAGCTCGGACACGAGACAGAACTGTTTTCGCATCGGAACAAGGATGAGTTCGTCACCTACCTGGCCGAAATAGAGGCGTCAGCTCGCCCAGAACATCTCGCCATGGTGGAGGAGGTGTACGGACCCATCTAGGGGTTCGAGCCCCAAGCACCTTGGATCGGCCCGGTTATCCCACGCACCCGGTGTGGGTACGTGGTTACTTTGCCTGGCGACTTGCCACCTGGGCTTCCTCGAAGAGAAGCGGTATCGGCCGTTTGCCGAACGCCCACTGCGCTGGCAGGGTGGGAGCCATGCATTTGTCAAGGCTCACACTCTCGGGGTTCCGCAACCTCGACTGCGAGGTCTCCCTCTGCCATGGCTTCGCCGTCCTCACTGGCGAGAACAATGCCGGTAAGACCAACGTGATCGATGCAATCAGGATTCTCTTGGCCGCCGAGGCGGGTCACGCCGAGC
>JBOGVX010000091.1:0-4316 GCA_050693165.1 Actinomycetota bacterium
CCAGGTAGCCGCGCCATCGCCTTCTGAAGAAGGTCTCGTCGTCGACGGCCTGAGAGCCGCCGAAGCCGCGTGAGCTTCCCTCGTCGTGGTACAGGAGCGCGTATGGCGTGTAGACGATCTCGTAGCCCTTCTCCCGTGCGCGCAGGCACAGGTCGACGTCGTTGAACGCCACGGCGAGGCGCTCCTCGAAGCCGCCCAGCTCGCGGAAGACCTCCTGGCGGACCATCATGCACGCCGCCGTGACGGCGGAGCAGTTGCGGATCGTCCTGCCGAGCCCGAAGTACTCGAGGGAGACGTTCGCGGCCGCAGCCCCCTCGGCGCCGACGACGATCCCCTCGTGCTGCGGGTCACCGTTAGGCAGCACCAGGCGGGCTCCCACGGCCGCCACCTCTGGACGCTGGCCGTGCTCGACGAGGGCCTCGATCCACTCGGGGGCGATGACCTCGGTGTCGTTGTTCAGGAACAGGAGCATGTCGGCATCGCCGGCTTCCTGCGCGGCGGCGTTCATCATCGCCGCGAAGTTAAACTCGCGCGGGTAGCGGAAGACCCTGCCGGGGAACTGCTCGAGGTACTCGAGCGTCTCCGGCTCCCGGCTGTCGTTGTCCACGATCATGATCTCGTACCGAGGATAGGTCGACGCGGAACGGATGGATTCGACGCACCGCTCGAGGAGATCCCGGCGGTCTCGCGTGGGGATGATGACGAGAACGCTCGGGTCGTCCCGGATGTCGTACCGGGCCCGGTAGCGGCCCTCGACGATCCCGTGCTCGACCGAGCCCGAGTATCCCCTTCGCTCCAGCGCGGCCTCTAGCGCCTTCTTCCCGGCCACGTAGGCGTAGTCCTTGAAGTCGAGGGACGCCGCGGCCGAGCCCGGGACCTTCCTCCAGGAGTAGAGGGGCAGCGGGATGTGCGCGATGTTGTCCGTGCTCTCGGTGACGCGCAGCGCAAGGTCGTAGTCCTGGCTGCCGTCGTACTCGCTCCGGAACCCGCCCACACGTTCGAGCACCTCGGCGCGATAGACGCTGAAGTGCGTGACGTAGTTCACGGACATCAGGAAGTCCGGCGACCAGTCGGGCTTGAAGAATGCGTCCGTCAGCGAGCCGTCCAGCTCCTTCTTGTCCTCGTCGCTGTAGATGTAGTCGAGGTCGCGCCGCTGGTTGAGGAGGCGAACCACCTCGTACAGCGCGTTCGGCTTGAGCTCGTCGTCGTGGTCGAGGAGTCCGACGAACTCGCCCGTCGCCATCTCGAGCGCCGCGTTCGACGCGGCCGAGATCCCCATGTTGCGGTCGAGTGTGCGCAGGACTATCCGCGAGTCCTTGCGCGCCTCGTCGGCGAGCAGGCGCTTCACATCCTCGCGGGTGGATCCGTCGTCGGCGATGCAGAGCTGCCACCGCGGGTACGCCTGTCTCTTGACCGACTCGATCGCCGCGTGGAGCCAGGCGGGCTGGGGGTCGAAGACCGGCATCACCACGCTGATCTCCGGACGGTAGGTGAAGCGCTTTGCCTCGCGCCGCATCCTGCGGATCGCCTTCGGAGCCAGGACATCGAGGCGCAGCCACATCTCGTAGCGCTCCTGCGGAGTGAGGCGCTCCGCCGGCGGCATCGCGCGCTGCCACATCCTGGGCACCCACTTCCACGGCTGTATCAGGTGGAGAAGGAACGACCCCCATCCCCGGCGCATCACCAGCCGGGTGGCACGGGCCGGCGCCAGCAGGAGGCTCCGCCGGCGTGTTCCCCAGGGGGCGATCCTGCCCATTGCCCTCTCGACGCCCTCCAGAAGCCTGTGCCCCGTGCCGGCCGTGGCTCGCCCGTAAGCGGTCTCGAGCTCCGCGACCCTGGCCTCCAGTTCCCTCTCTCGGTCCAGCTGAGGAGCGACGGGAGCGCGGCGTACGAACGCCTCCAGCTCGTTGATCGCCTGGTCGAAGCCCTCCATCTCGGCTCTCGGCAGCACCGGCACGCCTTCCCTCACCCGCTGGAGCCCGTCGCTGCCTTTCGGCGTCACGGCGACCACGTAGGCCTCGCGGTAGCTCCTGCCCCCGAGAGCCCTCAGGGTGGGGGAAGAGTTCAGGACGTGGTCCACGAGGTCGGTCAGCTCCCCCGTGGGGTACAGGGCCAGGGCGAGGTCCTTCAGCACTCCCCCGGCGAGCCATACACCGAGCTGCCCGTTGGGGATCGAGGTCCAGGAGACTCCCGCCTGCCCCAGGTGCGCCTCGATGGTGCGACGCTCAGGCAGGCCCATGAGTATGTGTTCGCCGAGGAACACGTTCTCGCCGAGGCCCAGGCGCTCTTGCAGCCGGGCGACCACCCTTTCCACGCGGGCCGTCTGGGGGTCGTAGACGGGACCGTTGAGGATGACGTGGCCCCCGGCCACGCGGAACAGCTCGCGAAGGAAGCTCTCGCGCGCGTGAGCGGGGACGTGCTCGAGGGTGTCGTGGGCGGTCACGAGGTCGAAGGCGCCATCCGGGAACGGGAGAGACGCGCCGCTGCCTATGACGTACTGGTCGTAGCGGATCGGAAGGTGCGTCAACGTTCCGGGGGCCTTGACGTCGACGATGCAGACCGTGTCGTCGGGCAGCAGGTACTTGATGGGACTCGAGTGCCCCCCCACGTCCAGTACCCGGAGAGGCCGCTCGCGTTCCGGCCAGAGAAGGTCGGTGATCCTTCGGGTGAGCGAGTAGCGCTCGTGCAGGTCGAAGGGCAGGCCGATGAGTGGGTCGCTCATCAGACCTCCTCGCCGTGTGCCGCTATCCGGTCTTCGTCGAGCTCGATGCCCAGCCCCGGCGCTTGGGGCAGGGCCACGAAGCCCTCGGTGTCGATCTCCGTGGGACGGGTGAGCATGGCGTCCCGGGCCTCGACGGGCCACCCCGGCGGGTCGATCGGGTACTCGCACCACGATGCGTTGGGAACGCTCCCCATCACGTGAAGGTTGATGAGAAGCCCGATCCCGTTCGTCCACGTGTGCGGGGCGAAGCCGAGTCCCGATGCTTCCGCCATGGCCGCCACCTTGCGCGCCATGCCGATCCCGCCCGTGAGAACCGCGTCGGGCTGAAGGACGTCTGCCGAGCGGTTCTCGATCATGTCCCGGAACCCGTGAAGGTCCGAAAGCATCTCCCCCGCCGCGAGCGGGATCGTCGTCTTCCCTCTTAGCTCCGCGTAGCCGCGATAGTCGTACTGGTCGAGCGGCTCCTCGAGCCAGGTGACCTCGAGGTCCTCCAGGGCGCGCGCTGTGCGCACCGCCCGAGCCACGTCCCACTCGGGATAGTCGGCGAACCCATGCACCCGCCACCCCTGGTTCGCGTCCACCATGATCGACATGTTCGGGGCCGCCTCGCGAACGGTGCGAACCAGGTCGAGGTCTTCTTCAAACGTCTGCCAGCGGATCCTCAGCTTGACCGCGGAGAAGCCCTGCTCTTCCAGCGCGAGCACGTCGTCAACGCGCCGCTTCGGCTCGCGGAGCTCTCCGGTCGACGCGTAGGCTCGTATCGGCGACCCGTCGCCGCCCAGCAGCTGCCATATCGGCTTCCCAGCTGCCTTGCCGATCAGGTCCCAGCATGCGGGCTCGATATGCCAGGAGCGGAGGCCGAGCGCGCGGGTGGCCGAGCGCAGCAGCTTGAACATGTCCTCGACCCGGGTAGGGTCACGGCCGGTCAGCACCAGCCTGAGCAGGTTAACCGAGCCCTTTGCCTCATCAGCGATCAGGGGACCGGCGGTTATGCCCTCGAGGCCCTCGTCCGTCTGGATCCTGTAGATCGCGCAGCCGTTCGTCATCTGAGGGAAGCCCGGCAGCCAGGACGGCGAGAAGGTCTCCGGCAAAGGGAAATGGCAGAGGTGAACACGAAGACCGGTGATCTTCATCGATCTCGCCTCCAGAACCTCCCGGTCCAGTCGATCTCGTGCATCTCGTCGCGGATGTCGTTCTTCGCACGGAAGTCTTCGACAGCGTCGCGACAACCCTCCACCGCGCCGTAGTCGTCCACGATCACGTATCCGCCCGTCGACAGCTTCGGGTAGAGCGACTCGAGCGCCACCATGGTCGAGTCATACATGTCTCCGTCCAGACGGAGAACAGCAAGCCTCTCGATCGGCGCGGTGGGGAGCGTGTCCTGAAACCACCCTTCGAGGAAGCGGACGCGGTGGTCGAGGTAGCCGTAACGCTCGAAGCTTGCCTTGACCTCCTCCAGAGGTATCGCGAGCTCAGAGTAATTCCAGAGCCCGTCCCTGACGTCGGCGGCTCGCGAAGGATCCGGCTCCGGCAAACCCTGGAAGGAGTCGGCCGCCCACACCACCCGTTCGCGGTCGCCCAGTGCCTCCAGAGC
>JBOGVX010000092.1:0-27725 GCA_050693165.1 Actinomycetota bacterium
TCTCGCCACCGATCTCAGCGTCGCCCGCCGAGATGCCGGCCACGTGCGCTATCTCTTTCTTGTCCTCGATGTCCTTGGCCTGGTTCTTGATGGCCTCGACGGCGCCCTCGATGGCGATCTCGATGCCGCGCTTGAGTGCCATCGGGTTCGCGCCCGCGGCGACGTTGCGCAGGCCTTCCTTGACCATGGCCTGGGCGAGGACGGTGGCGGTCGTGGTGCCGTCACCGGCGACGTCGTCCGTCTTCTTGGCGACTTCCTTGACGAGCTCGGCCCCGATCTTCTCCTCGGGATCCTCCAGCTCGATCTCCTTGGCGATGGATACGCCGTCGTTCGTGATGGTGGGCGCACCCCACTTCTTCTCGAGGACGACGTTCCGCCCCTTCGGCCCGAGCGTGATCTTGACCGCATTGGCCAGCTGGTCCATGCCGCGCTCGAGGGCCCTACGGGCGTCCTCGCTGAACGTGATGATCTTGCCGCTCATCTCGACTCCTCCTGGTCTGTTCGGACTAGCACTCTCACAGGGAGAGTGCTAACCGAGTATAACGCGAGCCAGGAGGGTGTCCGCAAGGGAGAGGGGGCTAGGAGGGCTTCGAGGGGGGCGTGTACCACTCGCAGGCGTCGTAGGTGTCCGGGTCCCTCGGGTCGGTGGCGGCACAGGAAGCGATCAGGGCTTGCCTGGGCGACACGCCCGGGCCCGGGAAGGGCGGATCGTCGCAATCGGGAAGGATCGGCGGGTCGGACGTGAGCGAGCGTCCCGGCGCAGCGACATTGCCCTTCCAGCAGTTACCCGTACCCTGGCCGTCCCACCAGAAGTCGAGTCCGTTCCGAGCGGAAGGGCCGAAGAAATCGGCCCCCATGTGGTTGCCGAGATAGCTGTTCATGTGCGACGTGTCGAACTCCTTGGCGGGGTCCTCCTCGCCTCGGAGCGTGGCAGGCACGCCGAACAGCATCGTGCCGTAGCGCCAGTTGTCGTAGATCCAGTTGTCCTTGACGATGTTGTCGTTCCCGCCGGCGATCAGGATCCCGGTGCCGATCGGGACCTGGAACGTCGGGCACACGACTCCCTTGTCGTAGCCGCGCTCCGCGTGAGGCTTCTTGCAGGTCCCGTCCCTCCAGTTCTTGTTGTAGTCCTGGTTGTTCGAGTAGATGAAGTTGTCCTCGAACCTCGTCCCGTCCTGGGGCTGCCCCGGATGGCCGGCCGCGAAGCTGTCGGTGGTGATCCCCGTCGAGTTCTCGTAGAACCAGTTGCCGTGCACGTACGAGTCGTTCCCGGCCGTCCCCGAGTACCCGATCAGGTTGTGATGCGAGCGGCACCCGGTGACCTCGATCGACCAGCGGGTCCCGTCGGTCTCGGCTGAGGAACCCGGATACACGCCACCGTCTCCGTTCCCGTAGGCCTCGCAATCGACGTAGAGACCGTGGTCAGAAGCGAACGAGAGGAAGCCGTACTCCTCGTTCCAGCGGCCGACCATGCTGTCTATGACGAAACCATCGGTCTCGAGGACATAGATGGCATTGAACTCCGTGTTCTGGGCGGTGAAGTTGCGGAAGTAGATGCCGTCCGCGCGGTCGGCGCGGATACCGTTGAGCTTCGTGAACCGGTTGTCGAGTATGACGTCCCCGGGATCGTCCCCGGTCCCCTCGATCTGCAGGTGACAGACGGGCAGATCGCAAACCTGATCGGGGTCGGCGCTGTCGCCGAAGATGGAGACGAGGTTGTCGACGTGCGGGCAGGCGACCTGCTCCTCGTACGAGAGTGGGCGCTGCATCTCGAGGTCGGCGCAAGCGCCCTGAGGGGAGCCTGACGTCGGCTTCTCGTGATAGACGCCCGGCAGGATCTTTATTCGCGAGCCCTGCTCGGTCACGTGATCGACGGCGGCCTGGAGGTTCCTGTAGCCGTGGTCCTGGCACCGCGCGTGCCAACGCTCGTTCCTGCGCTCGAGGCCCCTTCGGAGCTTGTCGATCGCCCTCGCCGTCTTCTTGCCCTTGCATACCAGCAAGAGCGGTCCTGTGGTTCGGTAGGTGGGGACGGAGCCGATGCCGGGCGGGAACTCCGAGGGTCTCTCCACGTGTGCTCCTGCGGGGACCGAGAGAGCCAAAAGCAGGAGTGTCGCGGCGAGGAGGGAGGTCCGGCGGGCCATCTCCCTAACTCTAGCTTCTGTCGCGGGAGCGGGTGAGGCCCCTCACGTAGCCGGTCATCTTCGCCAGGTCGTTGAACGCCATGAGCGCGGGAACCGCCGGCACCGCCGCCGTCTTCTGCGACGGCGAGGGCAACAGCCTGAAGGCCCTCTTGATGGGACGAGACGCGTAGGCGGCACCGCCGGCGAGAGCGAGGATCTTCAGCGCCCGGCTTCGGGAAAGGATGGCCGCGAGCAGACCCGCGTAGGTGAGGAAGCGGATCGCATGCCGCTGGGGGAACATGCCGCCCCTCGCGTCTCCCTCGGCGTACGCGGCGAACTGGCGCCAGTAGGCGCCGAGGTCGGCGCGCGGCCTGCGATAGACGACCGCATCCTCGGCGAGCCTCATCCTGACCCCTTGCTTGCGCCACAGGTGGTTCAGGAACATGTCCTCGCCGATATCGAGCCATTCGGGGTACCCGCCGGCGTCCAGGAAGACCTCCCGGAAGAACGCCACCGAGCGCGACGAGGGCATGTACTTATCAGGATCGATCTCCTCTCGCTCCTTGATGCTGACCGCCGCGGCGATCGTCTCGAAGAACGAGGAGGTGAGCGGCCGGTACAGGCCCATCGAGACGTCGGCGCCGGCGTCCAGGGGCTCGAGGATCATCTCGAGCCAGTCCGGGGCGAGGACGCAGTCGGCGTCGGAGACCGCGATCACGTCGTGCGAGGCCTTGGCCACCGCCAGGTTCCTACCGCGCGAGATGTTCGCACCCGGCTCTTCCAGGAGCCTCACCCACGGCCGCTCGCGAAGGATCTCAACGGTCCCATCCATCGAGCCGCCGTCCAAGATCACGACCTCGTCGGGGGCCCTGGTCTGGGCCTCGATCGAGTCCAGGAACTCACCGACGAACGGCGCGGCGTCCTTGACCGTCGCGACCAGCGAGACCTTCATGCCCGGATCTCCTTGGGAGGCGTCCAGTCGTCATCCCCGTATAAGCCCTCGGCGACCTCGGCGGTGCCTTCCCTGATACGTCGCTGCTCGCCCTCCGTCAGCCTCTTCAGCCAGGTCCACCTCGCGGCCCTGCTGTCGCGCACCACGGTCCTGTGGAGGTAGGTGGGAACCTCTTTCCGAGTGGCGTCCGTGCTTGCCTTCACGATCCAGTCTTCCGCGAAGCGGTCCCAGGTGAGGTCGAGTCGGTCGAACAGCTCCCGGTAGCCCTTGAGCGGCTCCTCGGAGAGATCCTCATGGCGCACGAACGACCACTCGGGGTGCCGCTCGCGAAAGCCACGGATGACGTGGTGAGTCACGTTCCACATGAGGATGGCCTGGTCGATGATGTCGTGCTCGCGCTCTGCGAACTCGGCGATCTGCCCCTCGAACGGCCCGATCAGGTCGCGGATCAGGAGAGGCTGGTCGCGCCAATTCTCGAAGTCGAACCTCCAGCTCAGCCTCTTGATGCTGCTGGCGAACGCCGCCGGGTGCCGGAGCATCACGACGGTGCCCATCCGGAAGCGTTCCGCGAGCCACTCGGCGGACATGAGGGCTATCGGGTCCTTGATCAGCGGGCGCATGCGCCGGGTCCTGTAGAAGAGGCTGAGGCCGAACTCCGCAGCCGCTTGCCTCACCTGGCGCACGCTGAGCGCGGCGACGATGTTCCTGATCGGATAGCGGAAGCTCATCACGTCCTCGAATGCACCCTCATACAGGTGCTCGTTCTCGGCGCAGATGTACATGTAGACGTGAGGAAGACGCACGGGCACCCAGTTGGGCCACCTGTGCACGTTGAAGGGCTCGTGTATGTAACCGGTGTCCGGCGAGGCCTGAAGCATGCGGCCGACCCAGGTCGTTCCCGAACGATGAGAACCCGTTACGAGGATGGGAGAGGTCACGGCCGCATAATACCGGCCGCCTCTTTCCGAGCCCAGACCGAACACCCGTTCGGCGTTCCCTCACGAGGGTACTTGCATGTCCCTCTCGAACCCCCCACGATTGAGCACGAAGGGGCCGCATGGTCGAGCAGAGGAAGGGCTCGGGCGGCCCTCAAGCGTATCGGGACGAGGAGGGGAGGTGGATATGGCTCAGTACGAGGCCTACTGCGTGAAGTGCAAGGCCAAGCGTGAGTTCGAGGGCGAAGAGGTGACGCTCAAGAACGGTCGCAAGGCTGCCAAGGGCACGTGCCCCGTGTGTGGCACGACCGTGATGCGGATCCTGGGCAAGTCCTCGGCCTGAGCACAGCGCCCTCTGGGCGCAGCTCAGCCGGGGCTCATAACTTGAACGCAGACTCCAGGCGGTAGAGGAGCTCCGCCTTCTCGAGCTCATTCCTCCGCCGTTCGGCCAGCTCCTCGGGAGATCGAGCAAGGATCTCCCGCACGGTCTTGAGCAGCGCGTCCGGGTCGAACGGCTTGGTCAGATACTGATCGACCCCGCTCCTCCATCCCTGGAGGAAATCACGTTCGCTGTTGCGCGCCGTCAGCATCACGACCCTCGACTTGCTGCGCAGACCCTTCTTGTCCGCCTCCTTCAGGACGTCGAAGCCCGAGCTGTGACCGAGCATGACGTCCAGCAGGACCAGGTCGAACTGGCGCTTGCCGAGCAGGGCCAGGGCCTCCACGCCCGACGATGCCTCGACAAGCTTGTAGCTCTCCTCCGCCAGGATGCGTCGGATCAGCTCCCGGATGGTGTCATCGTCCTCGACGATCAGGATCTCAGCCATATCTATTGGTTTCGGCCTCACGGAGTAGGGGTTTAGCCCACAGGGGGAAGCCGGTCCTCCTCTCCGAAGTCATCGTCCAGCTCTGACAACATCTGCGATTTCTCGAGCTCGCTCCTGCGTCGATCGGCGAGGTCCTCGGGGCTCGCTGAGAGCATCTCCTCGAGCACGAGCTGGAGCCTGACGGGGTCGAACGGCTTCGGGAGGTACTCGTCCGCTCCGCGCATCCAGCCCAGGAGGTAGTCCCATTCCGTGGACCGGCCGGTAACCACCACTACCCGGGTCCGTTCACGGATCCCCAAGCGACTCATCTCGTCGAGCACGTCGTATCCGGATATGGCGCCCAGCATGATGTCGAGCACTATCAGGTCGTAGTCGTGTGCTGCGAGCAGAGCCAGAGCCTGATCGCCCGAGGAGGCGGCCTCGACGTCGTGACCCCAGGTCTCGAGAAGGTCCTGCAGGAGGACCTGGACCGTTCGCTCGTCCTCGACCACCATGACGCGCGCCATACGTGTATGGCATCGGAAGGGCGAGCTCGACCCTTAAGGGGGACCTGCGGAACCGCTGGTCAGGACGGCCTGACGAGGTCCTCGGGAGCGAATATCGGGGCCTTGGAGGGCATCCGGCTGTGCCGCTCGGCTAGCTCGGCGATCGTGGTCCGCTCGAAAACCCCCCTCACAGCCAGATGGACGTCTCCCCACAGCTCCTGGAGGCCACAACGGCCGTCCTGGAAGCATGTGTGGTCGGCCTCCTCGAGGCAGTGCATGGGGTAGAGCTCGCCCTCCATAGCATCCACGACCTCCGCAACCCGTATCTCGGAGGGCTCGCGAGCCAGGCGGCAGCCGCCTCCAGCTCCACGGAACGACTCGACGAGACCGGCCTTATGAAGCGTCGAGAGCTGCTGCTCCAGGAACCTGAGGGGGACGCCCTGGGCCTCGGCGATCTCCCGGGCGGGGACCAGGCCGGCATCGTGACGACTTGCGAGCTCGACCATCGCTCGCTACGCGTACTCGGTCTTTTGCGCGACCCTGATCATGCGTTCTCAGCGTTGGGAGCGATCAGCGAAGGTGCAAGACTCCCTCTTGTCGAAATCATAGCCCATAGGTAGGATTTCCATAAAGCCTGCGTTGGGGGGTGTTTTTCGTGAAGCCCGTCAAGATGGTCGATCCGCGTCAGCCTCGCCTGGGCCAGGGCATCACAGGGGCGACCCTCCTGGTCGGCTTCCTCCTGGACCAGCCACTCGTCATCCCCGTGCTCGCGGTGATCCTTGCGGCGGCGTCGCTGGGAGGCCCTTCCATCAACCCGTATGCGCTGCTTTTCAGGTGGACACGGAAGCTGGGACTCTTCGGCCCCCCGAGGGAGCTCGAGGAGGCCGCCCCTCCACGTTTCTCGAACACGCTCGGCTTCATATTCCTGACCGCCGGCTCGCTCGCCTACTACGTGCCCGACCAGCCGATCGCCTGGCTGGCCTGGGGCCTCGGGCTCCTCGTCTCGGCGCTCGCCCTGCTCGCGGCAACGACGGGGCTCTGCGTCGGCTGCGAGCTCTACGTCTTCGTCCGTCGCCTGGCCACGCGCGGGCGCGTCAGCGGCCGGATCACCGCGCCGGCGGCATGACCACCCGCCTGCTGCTCGCGGCCGGCATGTTCGCGCTGGTCGGCGGGGCCGTGCTGCTCTGGCGCCGGCCACCTCGACGGCTCGGCACTTCGAGCCTTGCATCGATCGGCATCCGCGAAGCCGCGATCGTCCAGTTCACCACCGCAAGTTGCGGGCCCTGCAAGGTCGCGGCGCCGCATCTGCGTGACGCGGCCGAGCGAGCGGCGATCCCCTACCACCAGGTGGATGTCGGCGAGCGGCCGGACGTGGCCCGTGACTACGGGATCCGCCGGGTCCCGACGATCGCGGTCACCGGCTCTGGGGGGCGGGTCCTCGGCGTGTGGACCGGCCTCAGCGGGGAGATCGCGGAGACGGCCCTGACCGCCGGCTCGGTCTCGGCCTAGCCGCCGGGCCCGACACCGGTATCATCCGCTGCCGTGGTGCCCGGCCCAACCGACTGGTTCGAGCGGCGCACGTTCCATCACTCCGACTTCGCCGACGCCGATGCTCTCGTCCGCGCCAAGCTGGAGCAGGGACTCGCCGTCTCCGTCTGCGTACCCGCGCTCAACGAGGAGTCGACGGTCGGCGTCATCCTCGAGTCGATCCGGACCGAGCTCATGGAGAAGGTCCCGCTGATCGACGAGCTCGCCTTGATCGACTCGGCCTCCTCGGACCGCACTGCGGAGATCGCTCGGGCCGCCGGGGCGGACGTCTACCAGGACCGCGAGATCCTCCCGGATATCGAGCCGTTCGCGGGGAAGGGCGAGGCGCTCTGGAAGAGCCTGTTCGTCCTGAAGGGTGACGTGATCCTGTGGCTCGACGCCGACATCACGAACTTCCATCCGCGATTCGTCCTGGGACCGCTCGGCCCGATACTCACCGATCCCGGGGTCGGCTACGTGAAGTCGTTCTACCGCAGGCCGATGGGCGATGCCGCGGCCGGCGCGGGAAAGACGCTCGAGGGCGGCAGGGTCACCGAGCTCGCCGCTCGCCCGCTCATAAGCATGTTCTGGCCTCACCTCGCCGGGCTTATCCAGCCTCTCGCGGGCGAGTACGCGGGCAGGCGTGAGCTGCTCGAGCAGGTCCCCTTCTGCACCGGGTACGGGGTCGAGATCGGGCTGCTCATCGACATCGCCGAGCGATTCGGCCTCGACGCGATGGCGCAGGTCGACCTCGAGGAGCGGACGCACAGGAATCGTCCGATCGGCGAGCTCTCGCGGATGGCGTTCGCCGTGATCCACGCCGGCCTCAGCCGCCTGGCCAGGAGCGGACGGCTCGAGGAGCGCCTGGACGCAACCGAAGGCCTGTATCAGTTCGAGCCGGCGAACGGAAGCTACGAGATGCGAGCGACCGACATCGAGGTGCGAGAGCGACCACCGGCTGTCGAGGTAGAGGGGTATCCGCCTTATCGCTAGATAGTTCGGGCGTTGTCACATTTCGAACGTCGGAAAAGACCGTCCAGACTCCGACAGCGCCTCCGATTCTCCTGGCGCAGCTCAGGTTAGCTGTTAACGAGGAACACCACTCCAGCGACGATGATTAGGAGCCCAATCACCGGTGCCAGAGCTTGCCATCCACTTTGCGACGTTGCGCCCGGAACTCTTCGATAAAGAGCTGGGAAGACTCTCGCCAGTCCGCGATGGATGCTAGCTGCCCATCCCGCAAATCGAGAACCGAAGAGCAGGACCATCAGCCCAGCCCCAATTGTGAGAATGCCTATTGCTTGCATGCCTCCTCCGACGTCAGCAACAACTTGTCCAGTTATGGAACCAGCCAGCACCGGGGGTCCCGACGCCAACTTCTCCGTAGAGTTGCTCGTCCCCTGCGCTTCCCTCCGGCGGAATTCCGCCACCGACAGAACCAGCAACGCCGTATGAGCCCTGAAACGAAGAACTCTCGCAACTAACATGGCTATTCGAGTAAGTGACTGATACCCCCGGCAGGCCAAACCCGAGACCCAAGTACCAGTGCCGTTCCCCGCATTCATCCACATAAGTGCCGCCGTTGACGAAGAAGAAAGTGACGTTTGTGTCAACGTAGTGGCCGTGCTCGTTAAGCGAGATACGGGTGGTCTCGTCGGAAGCCAGGTCCCGCAGGAACACGTCCCCCTGATTGTTCTCGTCGTCTCCCACCAGGTCGGTCGCGTAGGAGGTAAAGGCCACGTAGTTGCCGTCCGGGGAGATCCCCGGAGCCATCGAGTGACTGTTGCTGGGCCCGCCGTTCTCGTCAACCGAGACCATCTCGATCGATAGATCCTCGGTGTCGAACACGAAGACGTCGTAGCTCCCATTCGTGTCGTTGCCCACCAGGTTCGAGGCGGCGGACATGAAGACCAGGTAGCGACCGTCGGCCGAGATGCCGCTCCCCACTTAGGCCTGGCTGAACCCGTTCGCCTGCTCCGACCCTGGAGCACCGGGATCGGTGACGATGAACGTCCCTCCCGAGGTGGTGGCCGAAGCTGTGTTCCCACTCGCCTTGGGAAAGACGATCGAGCCGAGAGGCCCCGTAGGCAGGCCGAACGAGATCACTACCACAAGAAGCGCACTCAGAAACGCAGAGCGGACAGAAGTCATGAATCTCCCCTTCGATATGAAGACGGACTTACCAGGCTGATATTTACGTAGCAGGCATGTCGGGTAAATAGCCCCTCAGGGTGGTCTTTAGGTAGTCAGGTAGGACTAGTTACCTAGACGGCCGGGCCCGACGTGCGCTCTGGCTCGCGCGCCTCGTCGGCGGAATGCGTCGGCTCGCCCGGACGAGATCTTCCCCTGAGCAAGGACCTCATGGCGTTCGTCCACCAGGACCCGCGTCGCTCGGTTGCCCGAACAGGCTCCCTGGCATTCTCCAGCCTGTCAACGGATGACGAGGAGACCGGCGGTGCGCGCGGGACGGAAGGGCCGGCCTCGTCGGGCGGCCACTTCATCCTGGTGTCCCACGTGTGCAGGAGCAGGATCTTGACCGTGGCGAGCACCGGCATGGCGAGCAGCATCCCCCACAGGCCGAGGAGCGTGCCGCCTGCGAGCAGGCCCAGCATGACGGTGACCGGGTGCAGGTTGACGGTCCTGGCGACGATGTTCGGGCTGAGTATGTGGTTGTCGAGCTGTTGAACGATCAGCAGCGCAGCCGCCGAGCCGAGCGCAAGTGGCCACCCGGGCTCCAGGTTCAGCAGTCCTCCCGACGCGCTGTCGGTGGTGAATGCGACGAGCACGGCCACGATGGTGCCGATGAACGGCCCGATCAGCGGGATCAGGTTGAACAGTCCGGCGACGAGCCCGACGACGGCCCAGAATGGGAGACCCACCATCCAAAGCGCCAGCGCGGACAGGATCCCCACCACCAGTGCGATCAGGAGCTGGCCGCGGAAGAAGCCCCCGATGGCCTTCCCGATCTTCGCCATTACCGCCTCGACCTCGGAGCGGCGTCGAGCCGGGATCACGGCTCTCAGTCCGCGCTTGATCTTGGGAAGATCGACCAGTAGGTAGAAAGCGAGGATCGGGCCTACGACGGACACGATCGCCACGTGCGCCACGCCGCGGGTGAACGAGACCAGGCTACCCAGGAAGTCGACGACCCCCTCGCCCTGAGGCGCGGCCTGCCCGACGTTTATGCCGAACCGCCCCGCGATGTCCCTCAACCCTCCCGTGATCTCATCGATCAGGGATGGCCCTTGCTGACCGAAGTTCCTGACCTGCTCTCCGACTACGGGGGCCAGGAGCGCGATGAGCGTTCCGAACACACCCAGAGCGATGACGTAGGTGATCAGGGTCCCCCAGATCCTAGGGAGCCCCCGGCGCTCCATCCGAGTCACCAGGGGGTTGAGCAGATAGACGAAGATCATCGCCACGACGAGCGGCGGGAAGATGATCCGGATCGGGTAGACGACGTAGCGGAAGAAGAAGAAGAAGAGAACGACGACCCCGATCGCCGACCACGCGAGGATGCCGCCCTTGGCCGCCCGCAGCACGAGCGGGGAGTCGAGCAGACGGCGCCGGTCTTCGCTCACGGGTTGGTTGCGATTATAGGTCCGGCCCCATCCGGGGCCCCCGAACGGGGCGAATCGGGGCGTTCGGGACGGGGCCGATACACTGTGGTCCGTGCTCCGCACGGTACCCATGCCCGAGCCCAAGCGGCTCGATGACTACCGCGAATCAGCAGGTGAGGAGGCTGTCGAGCGCCTCGCGAAGGCTGCCGCACCGCTGAAGGGCTCTCGGATGGTCCACGTGAGCAGCACCGCGTTCGGCGGCGGCGTCGCGGAGCTCCTCTACACGCACATCGCGCTGCTCCAGGACCTCGGGATCGAGGCCGAGTGGCAGCTGATCGAGGGATCGGATGAGTTCTTTCAGGTAACGAAGCTGGTCCACAACGCGCTCCAGGGCATGGGGGTGCCCTGGACGGAGTCGTTCGAGCAGACCTACCTCGAGCGGATCCGCGCGAACGCGGAACGCTTCGAGTCGGACGCCGACTACGTGTTCATCCACGATCCACAGCCCCTCGCGATGCTCACCTTCCTCGAGGAGAGCGAGCCGAGACACGGCGAGTGGATCTGGCGCTGTCACATCGACCTCTCGCAGCCCATGGAGCAGGTCTGGTCGTTCCTCACCGTGCACGCGGCGTCCTACGACGCAGCCGTTTTCACCCTCGACGAGTACGTGCGCTCCGGCCTCGGTCCGAGGATCGCGGTGATCCCTCCATCGATCGATCCCCTGTCACCCAAGAACTCGTTCCTAGACGACGACGCCGTCACGAAGATCCTCGATCCCTACGGCATCGACAGGAACCGGCCGCTACTGACGCAGGTCTCGCGCTTCGACCCGTGGAAGGACCCGCTCGGGGTCATCGACGCGTACCGGATCGTGAAACGGCACGTGCCCGACGCCCAGCTCGCGCTTGTGGGCTCCATGGCGCACGACGACCCGGAGGCATGGCACTTCCTTGAGATGGCCGAGGAGCACCGCGCCGGAGACCCCGACGTGCACCTGTTGACCAACGTCCAGGGTGCCGTGGGCCCCATCGAGGTCAACGCGTTCCAGCGCGCGTCCGACGTCGTCATCCAGAAGTCGATCAAGGAAGGCTTCGGGCTGACCGCCTCGGAGGCCATGTGGAAGGAGCGGCCGGTGGTGGCCGGAAAAGCCGGAGGCCTGCGCATCCAGGTCCAGGACGGCGTCAACGGCTACCTGGTCGACTCGCCGGACCAGTGCGCGGGACGGATCCTCGACCTCCTTCGCGACGACGAGCTTCGCCGCAAGATGGGCGAGGCGGGTCGCGAGGTCGTCCGGGACAAGTTCCTGTCGATCCGCGAGCTCACCGACTACCTCGAGCTCCTCGGCTCGCTGTGACGACACGCCGCATCCTCGTCGCCTCCAACCGGGGGCCCGTCTCCTTCGGCGAGCAGGACGGCGAGCTGGTTCCCGTCATGGGAAGCGGCGGCCTGGTGACGGCTCTGGCACCCGCCATCCAGGAGACGGGGGGGCTCTGGATCGCCGCCGCGATGACGGACGGCGATCGTGTGATGGCCCGGGAAGCCGGCGGGGGACCGATGGAAGTCAAAGTCGAAGACTCCGTCTACCACCTCAGGATGCTGCCGTTCGACCCGGACGTGTACGACCGCTTCTACAACAACATCAGCAATCGTCTCCTGTGGTTCCTCCACCACTACCTGTGGGACCTTCCCAGGGAGCCCGCTCTCGGGGAGGGCGCACGCCAGGACTGGGACGCGTATCGCTCGGTCAACGTCGAGTTCGCCGGAGCGTTGGCGGAAGAGTCGGAAGGATCCGACACCGACGTGCTGATCCAGGACTATCACCTGTCCCTGGTCCCCTCCGCGCTTCGCCAGCTCGCGCCAACTACGAGGAGCGCTTACTTCCATCACGTCCCGTTCGCGGCCGCCGACTACCTGCGCCTGTTGCCACTGGAGATGCGCGAGCAGCTGCTCGCGGGCCTGCTCGGCGCCGACCTCGTCGGGTTCCACACCGAGCGTTGGGCGGAGAACTTCCTGGGAGCGTGCAGACTGCTCGACGACGCGACCGTCATGTACCGCAGGCGGGCGGTCCGCTGGCAGGACCGACTGGTGAGGGTGGGCGTCTACCCGATCGCGATCGACGCCCCGCAACTGCGGGAGGCCGCCGGCGAGCCGGGTGTGCGAGTCAAGCGCAAGTCGCTCGAGATGTGGCGGGGTGACCGCAAGCTTCTGCTTCGGGTTGACCGCTCGGAGCTCTCGAAGAACATCCTGCGTGGGTTCTGGGCCTACGAGCGCTTCCTGCGCCACAACCCCGAGTGGCGTCACAAAGTCGTGTTCCTCGCCTTGCTCAATCCATCACGCCTCGACGTCGAGGAGTACCGCGTCTACACCGAGGAGTGCGTCTCGGAGGCGAACCGCATCAACGAGGCGTTCGCCGACGCCGACTGGACCCCGATCGAGCTCCAGATGAACCGCGATTTCCAGGAGGTGCTCGCCGCGTATCAAACCTACGACGTCCTGATGGTCAATCCCGTCTTCGATGGTATGAACCTCGTCGCCAAGGAGGGCCCGCTGCTGAACCGCAAGCAAGGCGCGCTGATCCTCTCCCGAACCGCGGGCGCCTACGCGGAGCTGGGGCGGGCCGCCATCGGCGTGGACCCGGTGGACCTGGCGGGGATGGCTGAAGCAATCCACGAGGCACTGACGATGCCCCAGGAGCTGAAAGCACAGCGCGCCACCGCCCTGCGCCGCGCCTCGTCGTCACGCACCCCGGCTCAGTGGGCGCGCCGACAGCTGCGGGACCTCGAGCGCGCCTCGCACTCCTGATCCATCAGCCAGACAGGCTTCCCAGGAGCTCCAGCAGGCCCAAGGGACCCTCGACGATCAGGTCCGCCGCTTCGAGCAGTGCTGCCGGGGTCTCGGCCGAGCGGATCGCCACCTTCATGCTCCGGGCTCCTTCCTCCACCAGCCGATCCACGGCCGAGAACGCTTCGAGATCCGCGAGGTCGTCGCCTGCGTAGAGGATGGCCTCCAGGCCCGCGCCCTCTCGTCGGACCACGTCACCCTTCGTCGGGGTCGTCGGCGGCAGCAGCTCCACGACTCGCTTCCCCTCGATCAGCTTCATGTCCACCGAGCGAGCCAGCGGAGTCAGGTCTTCCAGCAGGGTCGTCCTTGCGATGTTGGGATCCGGAGAAAGCCTGTAGTGGAGGGCCACGCCGGGCCCTTTCGGCTCGACGAGCGACCCCTCCACTCCACTCGCGATCTCCATGACGCGCGGGAGTATCGCCTCCACGGTCCGCGAGGCCGGCTCGCTCGAGACCATGCGAGCGCTCTCGGCGCCGTAGAGACCGAAGAACCGAACTCCCGAAGGGCGCCCCAGCCTGCGTTCGATCTCGGAGATCTGTCTCCCAGAGACCACGGCGACGACCTTGAAGCGCTCTGCCAGGCGCGACAGGATCCCGGCGGCCCCGGGTATCGCCACCGCGGCCTCTGGAACCGGCGCGATCTCGGACAGCGTCCCGTCGAAGTCCAGGAACACTCCCGAGCTGCGGCTCCGGGAGAAGAGTATGTCGAGCGTTTCCCCGCGCATGGTCTCAGCCTAGACCGCTGATACAGTCGTCCGGCATGCGACGGCTGATCCTCCTCCTCTCCTGCTGCCTGCTGCTACCCGCCTGCGCGTCCGACCGCGTCCCGCTCGCCTACAGGAACGAGCCCGGCCGCCGACTCGAGCACCGGCTGACACTCAGCGCGGACATCACCAGGACCCTTCAGGGCCGCACCGTCAACCAGCAGGTCGTGGCCACGTTCCTCGCCGCGCAGGAGATCCTCTCGCCGCTTCCGGATGGAGGTGCGGAGGCGACCGTGTCGCTTGCGCCCGAGTCGCTCGTGGTCGATGGACGGCAGGTCGAGGCCGGGCCCGATCAGGAGTTCGACGTCCTGCTTGCCCCCGACGGACGCGTCGTCGAGATAACCGGCGGTGTCCAGACAGATGTGGCCCTCGGTCCCGTCGGCATCGAAAGGCTCCTCCCTCGCCTGCGCCCCGTACTCCCCGGCCGCCCGGTAAGACCCGGAGATTCGTGGTCCTCCCAGACCGAGTTCGCGGACGAGTCCGGCGAGTTCTCTCTTTCGGCTTCGTCCCGCCTCAGGCAGCTCGGGCTGGTATCGGGACACCGCTCCGCCTTGGTACGCACCACCTACGAGTCACCGGTAGATCGTCAGGAGACCTTCCAGAACGCCGTGGCCCGGATGGAGGGGACGGATGTAGGAGCACAGGAGGCCTGGTTCGCGCTGGACGGGTTCCTGGTCCGGGCGGTCGGCGACTCGGTGGGCTCGTACCTTGTGACGTTCACCTCGCCCGGCGGCGAGGTCGGCCTCGCCCCGGTCGAAGCGGGACTCGTGGTTCGGCTACATACCGAGATGAACCTGGTGTCGGAGGGCCCCGCCGGGGGCTGAACGAGCGCTTAGGTGGGCGACTCTTCGGGCGTACCGCCGCCACCGCCGCCCGACTCCTGCGCCTCGATGTAGTCGTCTCCGATGATCACGGTGATGTCGACCTTGCTGCCCACGTCGGCGACCTCGAGGACCGCTGTCGGGAAGAACTGCTGCTGCATGAGCTGGGCATCTATCTTGCGCTTCGGCACGTGGAAGATCGTGGTTTGCGGGTACGCGGACTCGGCGTCGTCGACCGTGACGATGTCGTATTCGGCCTGCTCAAGGATCTCCGCGGTGTCGGCAGCAAGGCCCGCCTGCTCGGTGCCGTTCAGGACCTGGACCTTGATCTCGCTCGGCGCCAGAGGCTGGGCCACCTCGCGGGTCGGAGAGTCCACGACCGATGGCGACGTCGTGGGAGAGGGAGAAGTAACCCCGCCGCCGGGCTCGACGGGAGCCTCGCCGCCTGACGGGAACGCCTTGGACAGGACGAAGAAGCCGAGCGCGAGCGCGGCCACGACCAGCAAACCCCTCAGCGCTGCGGTAGCCAATGAGAGGTAGAAGGTCGTTTGGGATGGAGGGCCATGCGTGCCAGCCAATCCTCCTCCGTGCTATCGACCGAGACCGAGGTCTCGGGCGAACCGCTGCCGTCTACGCGCCGTGCGCAGCCGACGGAGGCGCCTGATCAGCATCGGGTCGTACCTAAGCGCCCCGGGAGAATCCATGAGCTCGTTCAGGATCTGATAATACCGAGCGGCAGAAAGACCGAAGCCGCTGCGGATGGCACGCTCTTTCGAGCCCTGCTGCTGCCACCAGCTGCGTTCGAAGTCGAGGATCGCGCGCGATCTCTCGTCGAGTCCATGGACGTCCTTCATCGCCTCCCCACTGCCTTGATCAGAGCGAGCATACGGGTGGGTCAGGCTGTATTCAAGGACACTCTGCGCGTTAGGGGAACAGCCCACGCGTTGTGTGAGCCTCGGCGACGCGCGAGACACCCAGGATCGTCGCAGCCTGGCGCATCGTCACCTTGCGGTCCTCGGCAAGCTCGAGCACCGCGACGTAGCTCTCTTCCATGACCCTGCGCAGGCGCGCGTTCACCTCGTCCTCAGTCCAGAAGTAGGCCTGGAGGTCCTGCACCCACTCGAAGTAGGAGACGGCCACCCCGCCGGCGTTGGCGAGGATGTCGGGCACGATCTCCACACCCCTGTCATGCAGGATCTCGTCGGCCCGCGGCGTGGTGGGGCCGTTGGCGGCCTCGACGATGATGCGGGCCTTGACGTCGTTGGCGTTCTCCTCGGTGATCTGTCCCTCGAGCGCAGCGGGTACCAGCACATCGCACTCGAGGGCCAGCAGCTCGTCATTGGTGATGGGCTCCCCACCCTCAAAGCCTGACACCGTGCCCGCCTGCGCGTAGTGCGCGGCCAACCCAACCGGGGAGAGCCCACGCGAGTTGTAAACGCCGCCGAGATGGTCCGATACACCGATGACCCTGCACCCCTGTTCGGCCAGGAGCTCAACGGCCGGCCCGCCCACCTTTCCGTAGCCTTGAATCGCGGCGCGCGCCTCGTCGACCGGCATGGCCAGGTGCTTGAGGGTGGCCACCGTCACGTACATGACTCCTCGAGCCGTGGATTGCGACCTGCCCGCCGAGCCCCCGATCGACAGGGGCTTGCCGGTGACGACACCGGGCACCGAGTAGCCGTGGTTCATCGAGTACGTATCCATGATCCAGGCCATGATCTGCCCGTCCGTCCCGACGTCCGGGGCGGGTATGTCGCGCTCGGGGCCGATCAGCGGGAGGATCTCCGAGGCGTATCGCCTCGTGAGCTGCTCGAGCTCCCTCGGGGTGAGGTCCTTCGGCTCGACGATGACGCCACCCTTCGCCCCTCCGTATGGGATACCGACCACGGCACACTTCCAGGTCATCCACATCGCCAGAGCCTTGACCTCGTCGAGGTTGACGTCCGGGTGATACCTGATCCCGCCCTTGGAGGGCCCGCGGGACGTGTTGTGGTGGACGCGGTAGCCGGTGAAGTTTCTGACGAGCCCCTTCTCCATGCGGACCGGGACGGCGACCTCGAGCGTGCGCTTCGGATAGCGGAGAATCTCGTGGACGCTGGGGTCGAGGTTCATGATCTTGGCCGCCTGGTCCAGCTGCTCCAGGGCCTGTTCCCACGGGTTCTGAGTCGTCAATGCGGCTCCATCGTCGCGCGACCGAGCGTAGCACGCAGCGCGCTCACCACCTTGGAAGAGGGGGCCCAGAGCTGGCGGCGGGATTCGAACCCGCGACCTAGCGATTACAAATCGCTTGCGCTACCGGACTGCGCCACGCCAGCGGAACGATTGTAGAGGGCCGCGAGTCGGCCGCGGCCTAGTCCGCGGGCGCTGTTCCCTTGGTCGACACGCTCACCGAGACTTCGGCGCCGACGGATACGAGGTCGCGCTCGCCACCATCCTCGGAGCGGCCCCTGAGATGGAGCTCGACCTTGCGCTTGATGCGCTGGAGCGCGTTGTCGATCGACTTGACGTGTCGCGAGAGGCTCGCCGCGATCTCATGATAGGTCTTGCCCTCCACGTACATGTGCAGGACCTCGGCCTCGAAGTCCGAGAGGATCTCCGCGAAAGCGATCTTGATGCTGCGCAGCTCGTCGTGCGAGATGACGAGCTCGGCCGGATCCGACACATGAACCGTCTGTATAACGTCTTGGAGGACCCAGTCCGGGTCCTCATCGCTGGCAAGCGGCTTGTTGAGGGATACGTACTGGTTGAGCGGAAGGTGCTTCTGGCGAGTCGCGGTCTTGACCGCGGTGATGATCTGACGGGTGATGCAGATCTCCGCGAACGCCCTGAAGGACGCCTCTCTGTCGGGGCTGAAGTCTCGGATGGCCTTGTACAGGCCGATCATGCCTTCTTGAACGATGTCGTCCTTGTCGGCGCCTGCCAGGAAGTAGGAGCGCGCCTTGAGCCTCGCGAAGTTCCGGTAGCGCGTGAGGAGCGCCTCGATCGCGGTTGGGGTGCCCTGACGATAGAGCTCTACGAGCTCCTCGTCGGTGGCACTCTCGACGTCGGGAGTGGCCACCCTTGCCTTGACCCTGCTCCGTGCCGCCACGGCCGATGCCTCCTATTTACAGTGTCAAGCCCTGCGCTTGACACCGCGGGCAACGATGAGGGCGCAGCCGGATTATGCTCCCGCGGTTGCAGGGATTGCAAGGGTTACATGCCTGGATAAAATGGACATTAACCATAACTCCGTCGGCCTATTCCTGCCTGCCGTCCTTTTTTTCCATCCCACGGGCCGCATAGGAGAAGAGGGCGATGCCCGCCGCGACCGAGACATTGAGCGAAGCAACCCGTCCGCGCAGGGGGATCGCCAGCAGCTCGTCGCACGCCTCCCGAACCAGTCGAGAGAGTCCCTCGCCCTCGGCTCCGAGCACCAGCGCGAGCCGGCCTTGGGGCGGCCTCTCGAAGATCGTCTTGGAGGCCGAGGCATCGAGCCCGACCGTCCAGAAACCGGCCTCCTGAAGCCGGGCGAGCGCTCGGGTGAGGTTGGGAACTTCGGCCACCGGCAGGTGCATCAGGGCGCCGGCGGAGGCTTTCTGGGCGACCCGGCCCAGGGGCGCGGCTCGACGCCGGGGCATCACCATCGCCTCGGCACCGGCAGCCTCTGCCGTGCGCGCGATCGCGCCGAGGTTGTGAGGATCGGTCACTCCGTCGACGACCACGGCGATCGCCTCAGGTCCCCAGGCCCTGGAGGAGAGATCGGTCTCGGTCAACCGAGGAGCGGAAGCGACCCGAGCAGCGACTCCCTGATGCAGAGCGCCGTCGGACATCGACTCGATCCGATCGCCGGGCACGGTGACCACGGGCACTCCGGATGCCCCCGCGGCCTCGACCACTTCTCGGAGCGCCGGAGTCGAGCGAGAGCCCTCCGCGACCATGACCTCGAGGGCACGTCCCGAGCGCACGGCCTCCAGCGCGGGGCGGCGCCCAACAACCGTCAGGGGCCCGGTGGGCTCCTCTCGGTTTCGACCCCGCCGGCGGTGGTCGGGCGGCATCAGCCCGGCCTGATGGTGACGAGAGCCATGCAGCCGATGCCGTCGCCCGTGAGGCCGAGCCCCTCGGGCCGCGTCGCCTTCACTGAAACCTCCCCGATGCGCACGCCGAGCGCCTGGGCGAGCGATGCCCGCACCTCATCCCTTCGGTCATCGAGATGGGGCCGCTCGGCGATCACGGTCAGGTCGCACCGCTCCGGAAGGAAGCCGGAGGCCTTCACGAGTTCGATCGTGCGGCGGAGAAGCTCGAGCCCGGCGATGTCCGCAAGCCCCGGATTGCCCTCGGGGAAGTGACGGCCGATGTCTCCCAGGGCCGAAGCGCCGAGCAAGGCGTCCGCCAGCGCGTGGCACACGACATCGCCATCAGAGTGACCGGAAAGCCCCGGCTCGTCAGGGAACCCAACTCCCCCCAAGCGGAGCGGACGCCCGGGATCACGCGGATGTGAGTCGAAGCCGATTCCGACGCGGCTGTCAGTCACCACCTGCTCCGAGGAGCCCGGCGATAAGTAGATCCTCGGGAGTCGTGATCTTCAAGTTCCTCACGTCGCCCTCCACCACCGCGACCGGCGCACCGATCCTCTCGAGTAGCGCGGCGTCATCGGTGGCCTCCACCCCTTCCCGGCGGGCAGCGGAGTGGGCACGCTCAAGCGCTTCGGTGCGGAAAGCTTGAGGGGTCTGGACGGCGACCAGGGACTCGCGGCGGAGCGTCTCGGTGACCTTTCCGTCGTACACACGCTTGACCGTGTCGACCACGGGTATCGCCGGGACGGCGCCGTCGGCGTCGGACAACGCGGCGAGCACCCTGTCGAACATCTCCGACGTCGCGAGCGGACGGGCCACGTCGTGGACGACCACGGCCTCGGGTAGAGGCCCGAGGTCGCTGAGGACGATCCCAAGGGAGTTCTCAACCGAGGATTGCCGGCTCGGCCCGCCGATCACAATGTCCACTCCTCGTGGCCCGGCGATCTCGAACGCGCGATCCGAGTACCCCTCGGGCACGGCGATCGCGATCATCTCGACCTGCGAGCACGCACGGACCGCGTCGAGCGAGTAGCTCAGCAACGGTCGGCCGGCGAGCTCTACGAAGCCCTTGGGGGTGTCATCGCCCAGCCTTTCTCCACGACCGGCGGCAAGCAGGATCGCGGCAGCTCTCATCCCTCGTTGAGGCTGGCGAAGACCATGCGCCCCGAAGAGGTTTGAAGGACGTTCGTGACCCTGACTCTCACCTCTGAGCCAAGGACCTTTTGCCCGTCGTGGACCACGACCATCGTGCCGTCGTCAAGGAAGCCGACCCCCTGCCCGTGCTCGCGCCCTTCCCGGGTAAGCCGCAGCATGAACTCCTCACCCGGGAGATAGGGAGGACGCAGCGCCTCGGAGAGCACCGAGATCGAGCGCGTGGGTACATCGACGGCTGCCGCGACTCGAGACAGGTTCGTATCCCCGGTGACAAGCGCGGCTCCACGATCCCTGGCGAGGCGGACCAGGGCCGTGTCGACATCCGGAGCATCCTCGTCGACGACCTCGACGTCGACGGAAGGCACTTGCCTGAGGCCGCGCAGCACGTCGAGGCCACGCTTTCCCCGCGCCCTGCGCGCCGGCTCGGACGAATCCGCGATCGACTGCAGCTCCCGGAGCACACCTCCGTGGATCAGAAGAGTGCCGCCGAGGAACCCCGCCTCGACTACCTGGAGGATCCGGCCGTCGATCAGCGCGCTGGTGTCGATGATGTTGAGCTCGCTCCCCCTGACGCCCAGGGAGCGGCTGCGCAGGCCGAACATGCCGAAGAGCTCCTCGCGCTTGGCGCGGCCGATCCTGTAGCCGGAGTACCCGAGGACGATCGCGAACAACGCGATCGATGAGTACGCGGCCACCGGAGGCAGCTTGACGAGGAAGATCGACATCAGCGCTGCGATGATGAGCCCGAGGATCAGGCCGAGTATGCCCGCGAGCAGCTCAGCAGCAGGAACGCGCTGGAACTCCTTCTCGACGGCGCTGACCGCGGCTGCCGTGCGACGGCCGATAACACCGCCTATCACGTAGCCGACAAGGCTTCCCAGAACGACAGCAAGTAGGAGGTTGCTACCTTCGAGGTTTAGACCGTCGCCCAGCTGCCAGCCAGCGGCGGTGAATATCGCGACGAGAACCAGGCGGACCGCTTCTACGAAAGTCCCGCGTTGGCGCTTGGCGGGCTCGGCGTGGGGTGCTTCGGTGGGGGCCTGGGTTTCGGCCTCGGTGGGAGCGGGCTGCTCTTCGGTGCTCACGTATAAAGGGTGTCCCCAAAGCGCCGGGGACTCAAGCGTCTAGCTGGATGAAGATGTTGCCTGGAGGTTGACCGAATGAG
Organism: Actinomycetota bacterium; assembly: GCA_050693165.1. Lineage (GTDB taxonomy): Bacteria > Actinomycetota > UBA4738 > UBA4738 > CALAEC01 > CAZKFH01. Next base: position 21,204 of record JBOGVX010000092.1, read on the forward strand.
CCTCCTCCAGCACCTTGTCTACCATTCCCTCGGCCTTGTCCTCGGTCGCACCTACCGCGAAGACGAGCTCCGAGACCAGGATCTGGCGCGCCTTCGTGAGCATGCGCTTCTCCCCGGCCGAAAGTCCCTTCTCTCCCTCGCGGATGGCCAGGTTCCTGACCACTTCAGCGACCTGGTACACGTCGCCCGAGCGGATCTTCTCGATGTTCGTCTTGTAGCGCCGGCTCCAGTTCGACGGCTGGCGAGACTCGTCCTCTCTCAGCACGTCGAGGACCTTCTTCACCTCTCGCTTGCTGACGACCTCGCGGAGGCCCACCTCTTCGGTACTGTCCACGGGAACCATGAGCGTGAGATCACCGTGGGCGAGCCGCAGGACGAAGTACTTCTTCTTCTCACCGAGGAACTCGCGCTCGGTCAGCTCTTCGATCACTGCAGCCCCGTGGTGGGGATAGATGACCTTGTCACCCTTTCGGAACACGGCTCTCCTTCGTACGACTCGGGGGCGCGCGACCTGCGAAAACAGCGGTCGGCAGGCGCTGTTGTTGAGCCATTGTAACAGGAGATGGACGCCGACGCAATACAAAACCGCTGGTCAACGCCCAATAAACCGGAAATCTACGAAGGTTCAGGCGGAGCGAGGCTCAGACCTCACGCGAGCCCATCCGAGCGCATCCTCGACACGATCGACGCTCACGACACGAACTCCCTTGGGCGCTGAGGTGCCGCCGGGACAGAAGACGATCTCCAGTCGCGCCCCAGCGGCGGCAGCGAGCCGTGCGCCCATGGCCGGGGGCAGACGGACCGCTCCCGTGAGGCTTATCTCGCCGCAGAAAGCGGAGCGCGGCGGTGGCGGCACGCCGGAGACCGCCGAGGCAAGCGCGGCGGCGACCGCGAGGTCTGCCGCGGGCTCCTCGACACGGATCCCGCCCGCGACGGCGCCGTAGATCTCGGCGTGCGACAGCCCGAGCCCGGCGGCACGGTCGGTCACGGCCGCGACGACGCCGAAGCGCCGGGGATCCAGGCCGGCCACATGCCGGCGCGGGGGGCCCTGCGTCGAGCTCGACAGCGCCTGGACCTGCACCGCGAGGGCCCGCCGCCCCGCGGATACCAGGGCGACGGCGGCCCCCACCTCGCCGAGCTCGGGAACAACGGTGGCCGGCTCGATCTCCCGCATGCCATCCGTCGCCATCTCGAACCACGCAACCTCGCCCTCGGGCCCGAAGCGGTTCTTGCCCCCGGCCAGAACCCTGAGCCCAGTGGACGGGTCGCGGTCCAGTGCGCAAACGGCATCCACTGCGTGCTCGAGCGTGCGCGGGCCCGCCAGGTCGCCGTCCTTCGTCACCTGCCCGGAGAGCACGACCGCGATCCCGTGCGACTTGGCGAGCCCGACCAGCGCGTCGGCACACGCCCTGACCTGCGCGGGACTGCCCGGGAGCGAGCCGATCTCGGGGTCGCGGATGGCCTGGATCGAGTCGACGATCAGGGCTGGCGGCCGGGACGCGGCGGCGACCTCGACCACGTCGGCTAGCTCGCGCCCGGAGACGAACGAGAGAACCGAGGGATCCAGGCCCAGACGCTCTGCTCGGCCCGCCACCTGCTCGCGCGACTCCTCGCCCGAAGCGATCAGCGTCGGATTCCCCTCCACCGAGAGGCTGGCAGCGATCTGTAGGAGGAGGCTCGACTTCCCGATGCCCGGCTCGCCGGCGAGAAGCACGACCGAGCCCGGAACGAGCCCACCTCCGAGCACCCGGTCGAGTCCCGCGGACCCGGTGCGCAGGCGCTCCTTGCTCGCGGAACCCTGCAGCGAGCTGGCGGATGCCGCCGTCCGAGCCGGTGCGAGCGCGCCCTGTTCGACCGTTCCCCACTCACCGCATCCGGGACACCGGCCCACCCACTGCGAGACCTGGTGCCCACACGCGGTGCACGAGAGCACCCTACGAACCTTCCCCATGCTCGCGAGGCTACAGGGGGGTACTGACATCGCTTCCCGCCGGCCTCTATGGTGTCGCCGTGGACGACCTCGATCAGGCGCCGTCGAGCGGGATGCCGTTCGCGGACGTGGTCGGCGTCCGCATCGTCGACTCCACCGCGGAGGAGGTCCGCGGGCTCCTCGATTGGGCGCCGGAGCGATGCACCTCGGGCGGCGTGCTGCACGGTGGGGCCGTGATGACGCTCGCCGACTCGGTAGGCGGAGTTTGCGCGTTCCTCAACCTCCCGACCGGCACCCTGACCGCGACGATCGAGTCGAAGACGAACTTCTTCCGTCCGGTGACGCGAGGAACGATCGAGGCGGTGGCGCGGCCCTTGCATGTCGGCAAGTCGACGATCGTGGTGCAGACGGACGTCCTCGACGAGGAAGGCCGCCGGGTCGCTCAGGTGACGCAGACCCAGGCGGTCATAAAGCCGGGAAGCTAGCCCTCAGTCGGTGCCGGCCTCGATGTCCGCGACTCGAGCCTTGCCCTCCTTGCCACAGATCTCGACTAGCTCGACACCGCCCGTCGCAAGACGCTCCTTGACCCTCCTACGTATCTCGCCCGCGGTGATGAGGCTCTCGAGCTTCGCGCCCGGGCACGCGGTGTCGGCGTGGTCCTGATGGCCCGCGATCGTGCGCGGAGCCACGTCGAACTCCGCCGATGCCCAGGCGAGGACGTCCACCAGCGCAGCGACCTGAGCGCGCGACGGCTTCTGCTCCTGGAAGTTGCCCTCGCACATCACTGTGAAGTGGCCGGTCGGGTCGTAGTTGGTCGCGGTGTCGGGAACCGCCCACATCGGCCGGCCCTCGTAGACGTTCCCATGCCGGTCGACCAGGGCGTGGTACGCGATGTCCGGCCAGCCTCGATCCTGGTGGCCCCGCTGATGCGAGCGGAAATGCGCCGGAGCGTCGCTGTTGTCGGTGAGCAGCACCGCGCTGTGGTGCACGGTCATCCGCTTGACCTTGTGCCTCTTGAACTCGCCGGTCGGCTTCAGTGCGCCCCACGCCCTGCGGCAGATCAGCTCGACCCTGCGCGGCTTGGCGAGCGCCCTCGCCGGAAACAGCGCTACGACGAGGAGCGCGCCCAGCCGGCCGAGGAACCGTCGACGTGTGATCACGCAGGCCGGGAGACCGAGTCCAGCAGCTGCCGGGACGACTGCGCGATCTCGTCGATGGCCGCCTCGAAGGCCTCGGCGTTCTTACGTGATGGCTCGCGGAAGCCGCTGATCTTCCTGACGAATTGCCTCGCGGCCGCCCGGACCTCCTCGTCGCTCGCCGGCGTCTCTCCCCTGAGCTTCACGATGCTTCGGCACATGGCCGCAAGGATACGAGTCCGTGAAGGAGCCGCCTACTTGGAAACCCGAGACTTGGATCGCGCTCGCCGGGCAGCAACGTCTCGTACGACTTCTCTCAGTTCCTCCAGCGCTGCAAGGCGCTGAGCCGGGGTGGCGCTCATCCACCGGCGAAGCTGATCCCGCCTGTTTTGGTCCCACCCATCAAGCTTCTCTTCAGCCTTCATCTTGAATCCTAAGCATATCCTCCAACACCTCGATGTCAGTCAGGTCCACATGTCTCCCCGCTCGACGCTTCAGCTCGATGAGATCAGGGATCGATGCCACACGTACCTCGGTGGATTTGAGAGGCAGGACCAGCGACCTTGACCAGAGATCCTCGAATGGGATCGGCTCACCTACGAAAACGTCAACGATAAGACTGGAGTCCACGGGGTCCCAGAACGAGAACACGGTCATCCCTTTCTCCTCTATCCACCGGGCGCGGGCCGCGGGATCCGCGAACTCCTCCGCCTTCACCGGCACCTTGGGACGGAAGCCAAGCTCGGTCAGGGCGGCCATCGCCCTGTGGGCTTCCTCCGGTGTCAGATCAATGATCAGATCAAGGTCGTATGTGTGGCGGATGTGCCCGTGGAGGATGACGGCCAGCCCTCCAACCACGATGTAGCGAACCTGGGCGTCGTTTAGAGCTTTGATGGTGTCCTCGTAGAACTTCACACCTCGATGATAGGGGTGCCCTCTGACACGTTCGAGGCTCGTGTGGGACCCTGCCGATGGTGACTGAGTGGACTAGGGCGCGGTTCCGGCACGCTGTGAGCGTGCTGAAGCGGGGAGCCAACCCCGCGGCGACCGTCTACGACAGCATCGGCTCCGACTTCTTCCTGGCGCTCTCCCCGGGGTGGCTGAACCTCGGCCTGTGGGAGGGACCGGGCACGGAGGACGAGGCCCCCGTCGCGGTTCGGCGCCTGGTCGAGGAGATAGCTAAGGAGCTGCCAACCGACGCGGTCATCCTCGACGTCGGCAACGGCCTCGGAGTGCAGGACCCGGTGATCGCGCACATAGCGAAGCCGAGGCAGCTCATGGGGATGAACATCACCGAGTCGCAGCTGCGCGCGGGCCGAGAAGCCATGGCCGAGGCGGCCGTGTCGCCACTGCTTGCCGACGCGACCAGGATCCCGCTGGCAGACTCCTCGGTCGACGGCGTGATCAGCGTCGAGGCCGCCTTCCACTTCCCCTCGCGAAGAAGGTTCTTCGCCGAGGCGTTCCGCGTCCTCCGCCCCGGCGGTGTGCTGACGATGTCTGACGTGCCGATCACTCGGCGCCTGAAAGGTGTCCGGGAGTTGCTGGCAGGCCTCTCTCAGCTCCGCCTCTGGGGCCTGCCCATGAGCGCCGCGGCCACGCCCACCGAGATCGAGAACGCGTGCCGCTCGGTCGGCTTCACGAACGTCGAGACACAGCTCGTGGGCGATCGAGTGATCGCGCCAGCCCTTCGTCTCACGAGGCGGCGCCTAGCTCGAGGCGACGGCCCCGCCGGCTCGATCACGCTGGCCGCGCGGCTATTCCTGTCGCAAGCCGAGCTTCTCTGGAAGCGCGGAGCGATGGAGTACTCACTTCTCCGCGCCGAACGCCAGTAGTGAGGCAACCGAGCCCGAGTTCTCTCAGAAAACCAAGCACGCAGGTGTGGCCGACTGAGAGAACTTGAGGGAACCCTCAGGAGAGCAGCTCCTTCGTGTACGGCAGGTCGGCCTTGTAGATCGACTCGAGGTAAACCAACCCGCTCTCGTGGTCCTCCTCGGTTGGTGCCTCGACGGCATCGCGCGGGACAACCACCTCGTATCCCCTGAAGAATGCGTCGGCGGTCGTGTGGCGCAGGCAGATGTTCGTGTGCTGCCCGGTCAGGATCACGGTGCCGACCTCGTGCTGACGTAGCAGCGGGTCGAGGCCCGTCTCGTGGAACGAGGAATACGTTCGCTTCGGAAGGACGAAGTCTCCCTGCGCTGCCGACAGCTCGGGGATGATCTCGGCGCCGGGGGTCCCTGCCATGGCGTGATCTCCCCATACCTCGAGCTCGAAGTCCTTGGGAAGGTGCGCATCGTTGGCGTAGACCACGAGCCAGTCCTCGTCTTCCCGTGCCTTCGCGAGAAGTTGTCCGATCGTGGGGATGATCCGCTCCGCTCGAGGGTTCGCGATCTTCCCCGTAACGAAGTCGTTGAGCATGTCGATGACGACCAGTGCGTTCTTCATCCCGATCTCCCTCCGATAGCTGATCGGCGGAGGATAGGGCATATCCGGATGGTTCGCCCATAGCGGAAACTACGACTTCGCCCCCGGATTGCCGAGAGCCCGGCGACCTTTCGGCTGCCGGGCCCTGGCGTTCTTCTCGTGAGGTTAAGCCGGAGGCGCGGCCTCGTAGAGGACCGCCGTGCACGACGGGGAAGCCAGGTCCGCACTCTGGAGGTTCCCGATCACCACGCCGGGGTTGACGGGGAGCCGCAAGAAGCTCTCGACTTCGACGATCTCCAGGTTGAGCGCTTTCCCGTCAGCGGGCCGAGGCGGCAGTATCACCGAGGGGATCTCGATCCTGATCGTGCCGGCGGCGGTGTCTACGACGCCGTTCGTGGCGCCGTCCCGGGTGTAGGTCGACCCTTCCAGATGACCATAGGAGAAGAGCCAGCCGAGGTCCGTACCGTCGGACTCCCCTCGCACCCATTGCGTTGCCCCGCCCGGGCCCGCGAACACGAAGTAAGTCCGACCGAGGAACGGGTGGCGCTCCAGCGACTCGAACCGGATCGTCGCCTTGAACTTGTCCGTAGAGAGGCGATCCTCCCAGGCGGAGGGACCCGTCACCCATACGTTGATGATGTCGCCCCCTGCACCGAGCACGGTCGCCCACGGCTGGGTGCCATCTCCGTGGGCGTCCTGGACGTGGGGCGTGGCGGCCGAGGCGAGTCGAGCAGGGCCATCCACGCAGGGCTCGGAGTGGCCAAAGGCAGGCAGCGGCAGCATCGTCAGGACGGCGGTAGCCGCAGCAAGAAGGGTTCGGTGCGGGCGCATGGCGGGCTCCTTTCGGGATCTCCCCAGAAAGTTCGGCGCGAAGCAGCTGAGTTCCTGCCTGGGTCCGGTCGGCAGCCCGAGCTGAGGTTCTCTCAGGGCCAAGCACGGACAGGGTAGTCAGCTGAGAGAACCTGCAGGTCAGAATGCCGAGAGCCCGGCGACCTTTCGGCTGCCGGGCCCCTGGCCTTCCGCCCGCGAGCGTCC
>JBOGVX010000093.1:0-27650 GCA_050693165.1 Actinomycetota bacterium
GCCATGGGCTGGCCCGCCGCGAACCCGATGGCCCGCGCCGAGGACGCTCTCGGCGGCCGGCCAAGACTCGACCTGACCGAGTTCGCCGAGGGGACCGACCTCGGCGTCACCGGCTGGGGCGGCCTGAGTGGCCAGGCTCTCGCCGAGCGCGCGGCCTCGCTCGGCGACGGCTTCCGCCTCGGCTTGAGCGCCGCGGGCCGTGGATCGCTCGAGCGCGCGATCGAGGTTCTGGAGCGCGCGGGCGTGAAGCCGCACGTCACCGCGGAGAGCGAGCTGTTCGAAGGCTTCCTGTTCGCCGAAGGTGGCGTCGGGGTCATCGGCGAGGACGACCTTTTCGGCCGGCGCCGCCGTGGCCACGAGGCGCCGCGGCTCACCGGCAGGTCCGCGGCGGCGTTCGCCGAGGAGCTCTCAGCGGGCGACTTCGCCGTCCACCACGTGCACGGCGTCGGCCGCTACCTCGGCATGGTCAGGCGAAGCATCGGCGGGGCCGAGCGCGACTACCTGTTGCTCGAGTACTCGTCCGGCGACAAGCTCTACATCCCCGCCGATCAGCTCGACGTTGTCGCCCGGTACTCGGGCGGCGAGGAGCCGAGGCTCCACCGGCTCGGCTCCGGCGACTGGGCGAAGGCCAAGGGTCGCGTGCGCCGGGCGGTCCGCGACATGGCTGGGGAGCTCGTGCGCCTCTACGCCGCGCGGATGGCGGCGAGAGGGCACGCGTTCGGCCCCGACGCGCCGTGGCAGCGCGAGCTGGAGGACGCGTTCCCGCACGAGGAGACTCGCGACCAGCTCTCGACGATCGCGGACGTGAAGCGGGACATGGAGATCGAGAAGCCGATGGACCGCCTGATCGCCGGCGACGTCGGCTACGGCAAGACCGAGATAGCCGTTCGCGCCGCGTTCAAGGCCGTGTTGGACGGGAAGCAGGTCGCGGTTCTGGTGCCCACGACGCTGCTGGCCGAGCAGCACCACGTCACTTTCTCCGAGCGCTTCGCGCCGTTCCCGGTCCGCGTCGAGATGCTCTCGCGCTTCCTGTCGCGCTCTGAGCAGCGAGCGATCCTCGACGATGTTGCCGAGGGCAAGGTCGATGTCGTGATCGCGACGCACCGCCTTCTGTCGAAGGACGTCAAGTTCAAGGACCTCGGTCTCATGGTCGTGGACGAGGAGCAGCGTTTCGGCGTTGCGCACAAGGAGCGGCTGAAGCGCTTGCGAGTGGACGTTGACGTCCTGACGATGACCGCGACGCCGATCCCTCGGACGCTCGAGATGGCGCTGGCCGGCGTCCGCGAGCTCTCCGTCATCGACACCCCGCCCGAGGATCGCCGTCCGGTGCTTACCTACGTCGGCCCTTACGAGGAGGACGTCGCGCTCGGCGCGGTGCGCCGAGAGCTCCGCCGCGGCGGCCAGGTCTTCTGGGTCCGCTCGGACGTTCGCTCCATCGACCCGTTCGCGGCGTGGCTCGCGGAGAAGGTCCCCGAGGCTCGCGTCGGCGTGGCGCACGGCCAGATGGACGAGGCGAGGCTCGAGAAGTCGATGATGGCGTTCTGGAACGCCGAGGTGGACGTGCTCGTGAGCACCACGATCATCGAGGCCGGTCTCGACGTGCCCACCGCAAACACGCTCGTCATCGACCGCGCGGACCGGATGGGGCTGTCGCAGCTGTACCAGCTCCGAGGCCGGGTAGGCCGCTCCGCCGAGCGCGCGTTCGCGTACCTGTTCTTCCCCCGCGAGGCGGGCCTGTCCGAGGAGGCCCACGAGCGGCTCGCCGCGATCAGCCGCCTCACGGAGCTCGGCTCGGGGTTCAAGGTTGCGATGCGCGATCTCGAGATCCGCGGAGCCGGCAACCTCCTGGGAGCCGAGCAGAGCGGCCACATCGCTGCCGTCGGCTTCGACACGTACGCGCGACTGCTCGCCGAGTCCGTCGCCGAGCTCAAGGGCGAGCCCATTCTCGAGGAGAAAGAGATCCGCGTCGACCTGCCGGTCCGCGCCTTCATCCCCGTCGACTACCTGGGCCAGGAGTCGCTCCGCCTCGAGATGTACCGCAGGGTCGCCTCGGCCAGGTCCGAGGCCGAGCTCGGCCGGGTCCGGGAGGAGGCCGAGGACCGGTTCGGGCCGGTGCCCCACGAGGTTCAGACCCTGCTGGATGTGACTCGCCTCCGCATCGCCGCCGAGCGCGCGGGCGTGGAGGACATCGGGATGTTCCGCAAGCAGGTCAGGGTCCGGCCCCTGGATCTGCCCGAGGACGCGATCCTCCCCGAAGGAGCCGCCTACCACCGCGCTACCCGGACCCTGAACCTGCAGCCCGAGCCCGCCCAGATGGGGCCGGCCCTGCCCGCATGGGTCCGCTCCATGCTCGAGGACGTGCTCTAGAATCGCCGCGGTGCGCCGCCTCATCCCCTTCTTGATGCTCGCAAGCTTGTCGCTTGCGGCCTGCTCGGATCTGCTGACGACCGCGGCCGCGACCGTGGACGGGAGCAAGATCGACGAGGACACCTTCGTCCGCGAGCTCGACTTCCTCCTGGCCGACCCCAGGTTCGCGGCGCAGCTCCCGACTGGAGTGGAGGGCGAGACCGCGCGCAAGGACCTCGCCCGGCAGTACCTGACCTTCCTGATCCACCAGCAGATCGTTCGCTCCTACGCGGGCGAGCACGACGTCGAGGTGGACTCGGCCGAGCTCGACCAGCTCTACCTGCAGCAGGTCGCCGATCTCGGCGGTCCAGAGCAGTTCGCGACGATCCTTCGCGACTCCGGCGCAACGGATCGCGACGTCCGCACGCTCCTCGAGCAGCAGATCCTCCGGGAGGGCGTCGCCCAGGCGGTCGTCGAGGAGGAGCTGGATCAGGACCGGCTGATGCAGGAGTACGAGAGCCGCAGCCTCGAGTTCTCGCAGGTTCAGGTGGCCCACATCCTGGTGGGCAGCGAGGAGGAGGCGAACGACATCCTCGACCGGGCCACGCCCCAGAACTTCGGTGACTTCGCGCGGCGCTTCTCGCTGGACGAGGCGTCGGCCGCCAACGGCGGTGATCTCGGCTTCCAGCGGGCCATCGACCTGGTTCAGCCCTTCGCGGACGCGACGCTCGAGATCCCCGTCGGAGAGGTGGGAGGTCCGGTCGAGACCGAGTTCGGCTGGCACCTCATCTACGTGATCGAGCGGCAGACCCAGGCCTTCGAGGAGGTGAGCGCCACCCTGCTCCAGGAGCTCCGAGGCCAGGTGTTCACCGACTGGCTGCTCGGCCGCGTGCAGACCGCCGAGATCCGAGTGAACCCCCGGTACGGCTTCTTCGACGAGGACAGCGGGTCCGTGGTGGAGCGAACGTCGAGCAGCCCGCTGCCCGTACCATCCATCCAGCTTCAGCCTTAAGCGAGGACGTGCCGATGAACGACGAGATGCGCCACGACGATGACCAGTACGCCGGCACCGGCTTCTTCGACGACCTCACCTGGCTCCCGAGCCGATTGCTGTTCCGTGACCGGGCCGAGCGAGCGATCGCGTGGTCGGATCGGCACGGCGCGCGCATGGCCGTCCTGTTCCTCGAGGTGACCGATTTCGAGGCCTTCTCCAGGAAGATAGGCTCGGACACGGCCGACACGGTCCTTCGAGACCTGGGCAACCGGCTGGTCGCGTCGCTCCGAGCGGAGGACAGCGTGTCCCGAACCCGCACGGCCGAGTACGCGGTCCTGCTCCCCGAGGTGGACTCCGTTGTCGGCGCAGGGATGGTGGGACAGAAGCTCCTGAACCTGTTCGATACGCCTTTCGACGCGGCGGCAGGGACCGAGCTCGGCGGAACGATCGGTGGCGCGGTCTACCCCGACCACGCGCTCACGATCGTGGGTCTCTTGACCGCGGCCGACGTGGCCCTGAAGCATGCCAAGGCGGATCGCCCGGGCGAGGTCGTCGTCTACACGGAGAGCATGGCGCAGCCTCCGCCGGCCTGACCGTGACCGCGGAGCTGAAGGGCACGCCCGATCCGTTAGACCACGTTCCGACCGGAGAGGTTCCATCCGGCCGCAGGGGTGAGCGGCTCCTCGATCTCGTTCGGGTCATCGCGCGGCTCCACGCGGAGGACGGCTGCCCCTGGGACCGCGCCCAGACGCATCGGAGCCTCAGGCGGCACCTGCTCGACGAGACCTACGAGCTCCTCGACGCGATCGAGGAGGGCGATCCCTCGCGCCTCAAGGAGGAGCTCGGAGATCTTCTGCTCCAGGCAGTCTTCCACGCGCAGATCGGCGCGCGCGAGGGCGAGTTCGACATCGACGACGTCGCCGAGGGCACGGTCGAGAAGCTCATCCGCCGCCACCCGCACGTTTTCGCCGACGTCGATGCCGACACGCCCGACGAGGTCTACGCGAACTGGGAGCGCATCAAGGCCAACGAGAAGGGCGACGAGCGGATCGATGCCGAGATGCCCTCCGCTTTGCCGGCCCTGGTTGCCTCCCAGAAGATCCAGCGGCGAGCCGCGGGGCGTGGATTCGACTGGTCGCAGCTCAGCGGCGCGGTCGAGAAGGTGCGCGAGGAGCTCGGCGAGCTCGAGGAAGCCGCGCGCGGGCAGGAGGGCCGCGATCCCGAGGGGGAAGGCAAGGACGCCCTCGAGGAAGAGGTCGGCGACGTGCTGTTCGCCGTCTCCGCGCTCGCCCGCAAGCTCGGCGTCGATGCGGAGAGCGCCCTGCGCGGAACCATGCGGAAGTTCGTCGGGCGCTTCGAGGCTATGGAGGAGCGCGCGAAGTCCGAGGGCCTCCGCCTCGACGATCTCTCAGAGGTCGACCTGCTCCAGCGCTTCCGCGCCGCCTCATCCGGGTGATGAGGCAACCGTCTCTTCGCTGACTACCGAAACGGTAGTCAGCTGAGAGATCGTTGCCTAGGCGCACTGGACGGTCAAATCCCCGACCCCGTTGTCGGGTGCGCCTACAATCGGGCACCGTGCCTGCGATAAGCAGCCTTCGCGCGCGGGAGATCCTGGACTCGCGCGGAAACCCGACCGTCGAGGTGGACGTCCGCCTCGACGACGGCTCGTTCGGCCGGGCGGCCGTGCCCTCAGGGGCGTCCACCGGCAAGCACGAGGCCCTGGAGCTGCGCGACGGCGACGATAAGCGCTACGGAGGCAAGGGCGTGCTGACGGCGTGCCGCGAGGTCGAGGACGTCATCGCGCCGGAGCTCGCAGGTGTCGACGCGCTGGACCAGCGAGACATCGACCGGCGCATGCTCGAGCTCGACGGCACTCTCGACAAGTCGAAGCTCGGCGCGAACGCGCTCCTCGGCGTGTCGCTGGCGGCGGCCCACGCCGCGGCCGCCTCGCTCGGGGTGCCGCTGTACCGCTACCTCGGCGGGCCGAGCGCTCACCTGCTGCCCGTCCCGATGCTCAACGTGATCAACGGGGGCGCGCACGCGGATAACTCGATCGACATCCAGGAGTTCATGCTCGTCCCGCTCGGCGCCGCCTCGTTCTCCGAGGCGCTGCGCTGGGGGGCCGAGACCTTCCACGCCCTGGGCAAGGATCTGAAGTCGAAGGGCCTCGCGACCGACGTCGGTGACGAGGGTGGCTACGCGCCCGACCTCACCGGCGCGGCAGGCGCGCTCGAGGCGATGGTGCGCGCGATAGAGGACGCCGGCCTCGAGCCGGGAGCCGACGTCGCGCTCGGGCTCGACGTCGCGGCCAGCGAGCTCTACGAGGACGGGAGCTACAAGCTCGAGGGCACCGATCGCGACGCCACAGCGATGGCGTCCTACTACGAGGAGCTACTGGGCTCGTTCCCGCTCGTCTCGATCGAAGATCCGCTCGCCGAGGACGACTGGGAAGGTTGGACGGCAGTTACCGCCGCGATCGGCGACGAGGTGCAGCTCGTTGGCGACGACCTGTTCGTGACGAACCCCGATCGCCTGGCGCGAGGGATCAAGGACAAAGCCGCCAACGCCATCCTCATCAAGGTCAACCAGATAGGCACGCTCACGGAGACGCTGGACGTGATGACCACCGCTGCGGAGGCCGGGTTCGGCCGGGTCATCTCGCATCGCTCGGGCGAGACCGAGGACACGACGATCTCGGACCTCGCCGTGGCGACCGGCGCCGCGCAGATGAAGTCCGGCGCTCCGTCTCGCGGCGAGCGCACGGCCAAGTACAACCGCCTGCTCCGCATCGAGGAGGAGCTCGGCGAGGGCGCGAGGTACGCCGGCTCCGCTCCGTACAGGAGGTTTGCCTCCTGAGCTCTCGCGCTGAGGCCGCGCCCGGAACGAGGATCACCGCCCGGGCCGTCATCCTCGCCGCCGTGCTGTTCGTATTGGCGATCGCGGCGGCCGGGCCCGTGCGGAACTTCCTGGCTCAGCGGAACGAGATCGACCGGCTCGAGGCTCGGATCAACGAGCTCGAGGCCGAGCGGGCCGACCTCACGCAGGAGCTGGAGCGGATCCACGATCCCAAGTACGTCGAGCAGCTGGCCCGGTGCATGGGCATGGTCCGGCCGGGCGAGATCGCCTTCGTGAACCCCGACGCTCCCAAGCCCAAGAGCTGCTGACGCGCCTATTGACTCCCGCGCCGAGCGGTGCGGTATCCTCCTCTTTCCAGAAGGGAGACAGGACATCGCAGACCTCGAGATAGGAGCGGTCGTAGATGGGACCGTCCAGCGCATCACCCCTTACGGCGCCTTCATCCAGATCGACGACGGCCCGATCGGGCTCGTCCACGTGTCCCAGATCGACCGCAACTACGTCAGGGACGTGAAGGACCACCTGCGGGAGAACGACCGTGTGCAGGCCAAGGTCGTCTCGATCAAGGACGACGGCAAGATCGACCTCTCGATCAAGGCGCTGCAGGACCCCCCGGACCGCCCACTCCGCAGGGGCAAGGACCCGGAGTTCGAGCAGAAGCTCCGCAAATTCATGCGGGCTAGTGAAGAGCGCCAGGTCGACTTCCGGCGCTCGCTCGACCACAAGCGCCGCTAGAGCCCGGCCAACCAATGGGAGAGCTGCGAGGGTCCGACCTCGCCCTCGTCCGCGAGCAGCTCGGCCGCGAGCCCCTCACCGAGTTCACGGTCGTGGCGCGTTGCGGAGACGGCCACCCGCTCGTCATCCGCAACCACCCGGTCGATGTCGAGGGGAACCCGTTCCCCACCCTCTACTGGCTGACGTGTCCCGAGGCGGTCAAGGCCGTCTCGCGCCTGGAGGCCGATGGATGGATCGCCCGCTTCAACGAGCGGGCCGAGGCGGAGACCGACTTCGCCGAGGAGCTCGAGCGAGCCCACGCCGAGTACGGCGAGGAGCGAGCTCGCTGGCACTCGAGGTCGCAAGGGTGGGGCGGGGTAGGAGGCACGCGCCGAGGCGTGAAGTGTCTGCACGCCCACTACGCGAACTACATCGCGGGTGGCGCGGACCCTGTGGGGGAGTGGGTCGCAGGGAAGGTCGAGCCGGTCCACGCGGATGAGGATCGCTCGGATTGCATCGCCGCCGTAGACATGGGGACGAACTCGATCAGACTCCTGGTCGCCTCGCCGGGCGGAGATGACCTACGAGAGCTCGCCCGAGACATGGTCATCACACGGCTCGGTCAGGGCGTGGACGAGCACGGCGGCCTCGATCCGGAGGCTCTCGCCCGGACGATGCGCGTGCTCGAGAGGTACGCGCGTCGGGCTGAGGCTCTGGGCGCCGGGAGGATCCGCGTGGGCGCGACCAGCGCCGTTCGCGATGCCGGTGACCGGACACATCTGGAGTCGGAGGTCGAACGCATCAGCGGCTCCCCGATGGAGGTTCTCACCGGCGAACAGGAAGCCGCGCTGACGTTCCTCGGCGCGACCGTTGGTCTGGAGGCTCCTCGGCCTTTCCTCGTGTTCGACATCGGGGGAGGGAGTACGGAGCTCGTACTCGGCGAGGACGGCCCCGAGCGTGCCATCTCCGTGGATGTCGGCAGTGTGCGGATCACCGAGCGAGTTGGGCCCGCGGACCCTCCCACCAACGACGATCTCGACGAGATGAGACGGCTGGTGAGTGACGGGCTTCAGGCCGCGCTGGACCTGATCCAGCCCCCTCGCCGCGGAACGCTCGTCGGGGTCGCCGGGACCACGACGACCGTCCAGGCACTCGCGCTCGGCCTCGAGAGGTACGACCCAGAGGCCATCCACCGCACGGAGCTGTCGCTCGAGGCCGCCGCGGACGTGGCGCAGCTCCTCGCCTCGATGACGAACGCCGAGAGGCGAAAGCTCCCGGTGATGGCGCCGGGGCGCGAGGACGTGATCGTCGCGGGATGCGTGATCCTGCTCGAGATCATGACCCGGTGGGGATACGAGTCCTGCCTGGTCTCCGAGAGAGACATCCTGGACGGCCTGGCTCTGGAGATGGTCAGGTCATCGGCCTCCGGTTAACCTGTTCGACCGCATGCCGAACAAGAGAACCCGAGAGAAGCAGCTTCAGAAGCTCGCGGACCGGCGGGCGGCCGAACGTGCCCGCGCTCGCCGCAAGAAGATCATCATCGGCGTGCTCGTGAGCGCGCTCGCGGTGGGAGCGCTCGGCTTCGCCGCCGTCGCTTTCCTGGGTGGAGACGACCAGAAGCAGGCCGCCAAGCCCGAGGCAGGTCCCTCGCCGACGGCATCCGCATCGGCCGAGGCCGCGAGTGATTGCAGCCAAAAAGCGCCCGAGACCGCTAACGAGGAGAAAGAGATGTACGACAAGGCTCCGGACATGCTGATCGACGAGAACGCGAAGTACACGGCAACCATGGAGACGTCCTGCGGGACCATCGAGATGGAGCTGTACGCGGATAAGACCCCGATCACCGTCAACAGCTTTGTGTTCCTCGCTCGCGAGGGATTCTTCGACGGGCTCACGTTCCACCGTGTCGTGCCCGGCTTCGTGATCCAGGGCGGGGACCCCTCGGGAGACGGAACGGGCGGGCCCGGCTACCAGTTCGAGAACGAGGAGGTCGACGGCCTCGACTTCGACAGTCCCGGCCTGCTGGCGATGGCCAACTCCGGACCGGACACGAACGGAAGCCAGTTCTTCATCACGCTCGCACCGACTCCCAGCCTCAACGAGGGCTACACGCTGTTCGGCCAGGTCACCGGCGGCCTCGACGCCGTCGACGCGATCGGCGCACTCGGCACGGGCGACGGCCCGCCGTCCCAGCCCGTGTACATCGAGAAAGTCACGATCGACGGCCCGTAGCTCGCGCTACCATCGACGGGCCCGGGTGCTGGAATGTAGACAGGGGGGTCTTAAACACCCCTGGTCGAAAGACCGTGTGGGTTCGAATCCCACCCCGGGCACGGCTATCATCGGCCGGTGATTCGAGCTGTCCGCCCAAGAGCGCTTCACTGCGCTGTTCTGGTCGCGGTCGGGCTCGCGTCCGTGGCAGCCGCTTCCCCGCTCGATCCTCCAGCGCGCGTCCGGCTCTATGCGCCGCGCGCTCAAGAGCAGAAGGCGGGCTTGCTCGCCGTGACCTGCGTCTCGGAGACGAGCGGTGGGGTGGCCGATTCCTTCCAGATCGGATGGCCTCCCGTCAAGGTACGGAAAGGCTCCGCGCTCAAGCTTCGCATCCAGCGGGCCGACCCGCCCTCGGAGGTCCGGGTCCATGGCCCGAGGCATCTGCTGCCGTTCACGCTCGAAGCGTATGAACCGGATGGGGTCTTGGAGTCCTGGGATGTTCGATTCAGGGCGCCGGGTCCACCCCCGAGGAGGGCGATACAGGAGCGGAACGGCGAGCGCTATCACGTGGTCGTCCTCGAGGCGACGTGGGAGGCGGATGGCGAGTGCTCGGTGTACCGACGAGGGGAATGGGGCCTCAGCCTTTCGGGCACCTCCTAGGCCCGTATCAGCGCTGTTTCCTGCCGATAGATATCGCGGCCCCACAGTCGCCCGAGGTTTCTGGCTCTGAGAGCGACTGCGACAACTATTGAACCGGGAAAAGGGTCCGGGGGGACATTGATCCCATGACTACCTGGTCGTCGACGCTTAGAGTCCGCGCACGGGGTGCACGAAGGGCTGCCTGAGGGACCTTGAAAGAACGGCCACCGCTTCATCCTCAACGAGGCCCGGCCAAAGGACTCGAGAGGAGAAAGACGGTGGTCGAACCAACGATGGACCCTGTGGCGTGGCTTCGCGAGCAACTACAGGAGGCTCTTCCCCGCGGCTACGCGGACCCTCAGCTACCGACGTCAATGACTTCGATTTCCAGGGCCGTGAAGAAGCCGCTATCGCGCGTCAATAGCGGGAGCCCATGGCGCTCGGCTGTCGCAGCGATCCACAGATCGGTCGTCTGCTTGCTGAGACCGTGCTCCTCCACTCGAGCTCGAAGTTCGGCCCAAGCGCGCACTGTCGCTTCATCGCAGGCCAGGACCACGTAGCGGCGGATGCGCTCGTCGAGTTGTCCTCGCTTCGCCTCTCCCCATCTGGCTTTGATTGCTCCATACCAGAGTTCGCCCACCGTCTGGAAGGAAAGGGCTATGCGTTGCCCTTCCAGGTGTGGGGCGTAGCGGGCTGCCCTATCACCTCCGCGAAGGAGATCAGAAAAGATCCCCGTGTCAATCAGGAGCGACGGCGCGTCCGGGTCCGCTATTCGCCGCTCCTCGCCTCTCGAAGCAGCCGATCGAACGCATCGAGGTCGCTCTCCGTCAGGAGCTCCGATGAGGCGAGCTCGGCTAGCGACTGCACGGGCTCAACTCCTTGGTTTCTAGCCTGCTGGGCACTGCTCAGGTTCTGCCAGAACAGTTCGTGCAGGGGAACCTCCTCCGTCGCCCGCTCAAGGGAGCGCACCTCGAGACGGCCAGCCTTGTTCAGGGCCACGTCGAATTCCTCCTCACCCGAGACGGTGACCCTTTCCCCAATCAACTGACGGACCCGGCCCATGAGTTCCACCGCCTGGGGGTCGAACTCGCACTGGACTCGACGCCCGGCTTTGTCCTCAACGTCGATGCGCCCTTTACGAAGGTCCACGGCTACGAGCTCTCCGCGCGCTGTGCGAGGGCGGCGCACGGGTGCGTGCCGGATGCTGAAGCGGTCCACGGTGTTTGGGGCAATCCGAGCGTGGCGCCGCTGTCCCCGTGGAGTCTGGGCATCGAGATCGATCTGGAAGCTGCGGGCGGCGACGGTTTCGGCAAGCCGTTCGGCGATCTCCATGACAGAGTTGTCCCAGCCATCGGGCATCGCTTCAGCACCGCCCTCGAGTCGGTGCATGCCCGCGACAAGCCGGTCAAGGGCTTTGAGCCCCAAGTCTCTCGCGGGCGGCTCGAACAATCTCTCCTCGCCGGCCTCTTCTTCCTGCGGTGGGGGCAACTCCAGGACCAGTGTGGCGCTGCCTGGCTCGACCCCAGCAAGTAGAAGCTCCGTAGCGTTCCGGATAGGACCGGGAGGCGGGCCGGGAATACCCCCGGGCTCGCCTGAGAGAACTCGGGCGACCCTTTCCAAGCCAGTTTGGATCAGCTCTCCGAGCTTTGTGAGGTCACGGACGGCGACCTTGCCAGGCTCGATCGACGCCCCCTCGATCCGCACGGTGAGGCGGCCAGATTCCGACTGTTCCAACGAGGTGACCTCCACGGAGGAATCCTAGGGGGGGATGGTGACACGCCCCGGGTGCGGCTGCTATGAGCCCGACGGTCGGGAAGGCGCGATGGCACCGAGGGTACCCTCACCGGCGGGCTGGTGGCCAGGATATGCTGACCTCGATTTCCAGTGATGGCTCGGCGTGTGTGGACTTTGTGCGCGTCGGGCCCCGGGCACGTGGCTGACGATCGAGCGGCGAAGATCAGCGCGCTCCTGCACGAGGCAGCGGAGACGCACCACGCGGTGTACCGCATCACGAATGGCGCCGACGACGACTGGGCCACCTGGTACTCGGACTGGCTCGTGAACCACTTCGAGCTCGGCGAGATGCTCGGCTCGATTCCGGTGCGGAGCCACCTGACCGCGGCGCTCGTCGAGCTCGACCGCGAGTACTCGGCGACCAGCCCCGACCAGCCATGGGAGGACCATTACGCAGCCGGATTGATCGACCGTTTTGGCGGCTTCGGCTAGCTAATCGCCACCATCGCCAGAGCGTGGGAATTTGTGCATCTGCACGAAGATCTTTCCGCTCTTTGTGCAATTGCTCAGACTTCAGGAAAGCAAGCAGGATTCTCTCGCGCAGGCGCAGAAGGACACCCGCGGGAGGGACGACCCTAAGGGGGGTGGTGCCCGTGAGCAGTACCGCTACGCTCGTGGAGTCGCCCGTCGCCACCAGGCAGGACGTCTCCCGTCTGTTTGCACGCGCCGCTTTCGGCGCGACGGCCGAGGATCTCGATACGTGGGCCGGCAGGCCTTACGCCGAGGTCGTGGACAGCTTGCTCAACGTACCGGCGCTCGACGGCCGGACTCCGACGTCCGACGAGGCCGAACGCATCCTCATGGAGAACAACGAGGAGATCGTCCGCGGGCTCGACCTGGGGGTCATCACCCTGACGAACGGGGTCGAACAGGCCGGCAGGTGGTGGCTGGAAAGGATGCGGACGACTCAGTACCCGCTCGAGGAGCGGATGACCCTCTTCTGGCACGACCACTTCGCCACCGCGTACCTGTTCCCGTATCCCGATGTGAGGATGCTGATAAAGCAGAACCAGACCCTTCGTCGTCATGCCCTCGGCAGCTTCCGCGCCATGGTCGAAGCGCTAACGGTTGACGAGGCCATGCTGTACTGGCTGAACGGCAACGAGAACGCCAAGGGCGCTCCCAACGAGAACTACGCTCGCGAGCTGCTCGAGCTGTTCACCCTCGGCGTGATCCCTCAGATCTACACCGAGCAGGACATCCGGGAGGCCGCGCGGGCGCTCACCGGCTGGACAGTCAGCCTCGGCCTGGGGGGGTTCCAGCCAAGCTTCAATGCTGCTCGCCACGACACCGGACAGAAGAGCGTCCTCGGTACGACCTTCGGCAACCTCGGGGATCAGGAGTACAAGAAGGTCATCGATATCGCCCTGGCACAGACGGCATCTCCGAAGTTCGTCGCATACAAGATGGTCCTGAGCTTCGCCTATCTGCCTCCCACGGGCGACCTGTTCCAGGATCCCGACCCACTCGTGGACAAGGTGGCGGCGACCCTGCGAGCGACGAACTGGAACCTCAAGGAGGCTATGCGAACCTTGCTGATGGCCGACGAGTTCCGATTCGCGGACGCGTCCAAGTCCAGGCAGGTCATCCGTCAGCCGATCGACCTGGTCGCTTCACTCTGCAAGCAGATCGGGGTGACGGCGAAGACCCGGGAGGTCAGCGAACTGCTCAGGCGGATGGCGCAGCTCCCGTTCGACCCTCCGAACGTCGGCGGGTGGCCTCGCAACAAGGAATGGCTGTCGCCGGTGACCACATTGGCCCGCTACGACTGGGGGGTCACCTGCTACAACCTGTTCTCGTCCATCCGGATCAACGATGATCCCAACACGAACTCGCTCGCCGTGGATCTACCCGCCTCCAGTGACGTTGACGGTTGGATCAGGCGATTCGGCCTGGCCGATCTGTCGGCCAACACCAGGTCGCTGATAACCGACTACCTGGCATCGAGGCCGGGCGCGAACCTGGAGAACGAACGGCAGGCGGGCGTCCTGATCCTCATCGCGTCTAGTCCCGATTGGATGGTGATGTGACATGCCGCTCACACGCAGAGAGTTCATCGGCAGGATGGCCGTGCTGGCGGGGTCACAGGTGCTGCCGCCGATCGTGTTCCGGGCGGGGGCGGCCTTCGGCCAGGAAGCCCCGGACCCGGACGCGGCGACCAGGAACCGCCTCGTCGTCATCTTCCAGCAGGGCGGCAACGACGGCCTCAACATGGTTGTCCCGCGCGACGACGTTTCCGGCGCGCCGAGGTTCTCCGTGTACAAGAAGGTCCGCCCCGCGCTGCATTACGAGCCGAACCAGACGCTCCCGCTCGACCGTCCCGGCGACGCGGATCAGATGCTGGGCCTGAGCCCCAGCCTGGTCGGACTTCACAACATGTACAGGCAGGGCAGGGTTGCCGTGGTGCAGGGCGTCGACTACCCGAACCACAACTATTCGCACTTCGAGTCCACGGATATCTGGCATTCGGGGCTCCCCGAGATGAATCCGAACTCGGGCTGGATAGGCCGGCACCTGGATCGTGCAGGCGTGGGAGTCGGAGAGCTGCGCGGACTCGGCATCGGGACCGAGCTTCCCCTGATCCTCAGGGGCGAGCAGAAAGAGGGCGTGGAGGTGGAGTCCGTCAACGCGATGAGGTTCCTGGACGGCACCGGCGGGCTGGGGAACGCCCGGCACGCCGCCTTCGCGAGGTACGGCAACCATCCGCTCGACGAGCCCCTTCGGCACTTCGCCGGGGACCAGGCCCGCATGACCGTTGAGCTCGTGGACCGGATCCAGTCCATCGGGCAGCCGCCGCGCACCCCGAACTACCTGACCAACGCGCTGCTCACGGCCAGGATCCTGATGCAGGAGGACCTTGGTGTGGAGTGCGTGTTCGTGTGGCATTCGGGAGGCCAGGGCGTCGGCGGCTACGACACGCACTCGGGCCAGAAAGAGACCCACGAGCGCCTGCTGTCCGACCTGGACCAGGGCATCGAGGCATTCCTGTTCGGGACCATGGGCGGCGTGCCCGTCGCCGGCGTGAACGGCCCACTGCCCCAGGAGATAGCCAGCCGGACCCTGATCATGTCGGTCTCGGAGTTCGGCCGCCGCATCGGCGAGAACGGAGCCGGGGAGACGGCAGGCACCGATCACGGCGCGGCCGCGCCGGTGTTCGTGATCGGTCCCGACGCGTCGATTCCATCCGTCAACGGGCTGCGACTGACGCCGGGCCTTCACGGCGACCACCCGGATATGGGCAGCGTTGCGCTGCCCGCCGACAACCTGAACATGACGGTGGACCTCCGCCGCTTGTACCAGGCGGCCCTGGAGCAGTGGCTCGGCAACCCCGACCCGGGCTACACGAGCAAGTACCCGCCTCTCGCGAACCTGTTCTCCGCGGCCTGAGGCGAGCTCGACGGAGGGTGGAGACCCGCCTCCGCCCTCCGTCAGCTGAAGGCGGCCCGAAGGACCTCGGGGTATTTGGCGGCCGTGCCGGTGTTGATCAGCACGACCCGGTCGCCGGGGCCCAGGTCGCTTCGTTCCCTGCAGGCGATTGCTCCGGCCAGGGTGGCCGCCCCCTCCGGGCAGGCCAGGATCGAGGTGTCGGTGGCGAGCCAGACCATCGCCTCGAGGATCTCGCGGTCGTCCACGGCGATCGCCGTGCCGCCAGTCTCGCGTATCGCCCGTAGGACCAGCTCGTCGCCGAGGGGCTTCGGAACCCTCAGGCCCGCGGCGATCGTCTCGGCGTCCGGCCAGGGTTCGCTCTCGCTCCTGCCCTCCTCGAACGCGTGCACCAGCGGCGCGCACCCACTCGACTGAACGACGATCACGCGGGGTGCGGGCCCATCCACCCAGCCGAGCGCGCGCATCTGCTCGAACGCGCGATGGATGCCGATCGCGCCGACGCCCCCTCCGGCCGGGTAGACGATCGCGTCGGGAGCTTCCCAGCCGAGCTGTTCGGCGATCTCGAGCCCCAGGGTCTTCTTACCCTCGATCCGGTACGGCTCCTTGAGGGTCGAGCAGTCGAACCACCCGTGCTCCGCGACGCCCTCAGCCGTGACGCGACCGGCATCGGAGATCAGCCCGTCAACGAGCGTGAGCTCCGCGCCGAATGCCCGGCACTCGATCCGGTTAGCCTCCGGCGCGTCCGAGGGCATCGCGACGTGAACCTTCATCCCGGCAGCCGCCCCGTAGCAGGCCCACGCTCCACCGGCGTTACCGGCGGTCGGGAGCGCCACTTCCGAGATCCCCAGCTCGCGCGCTCGTGACACGCCGCACGCGGCCCCGCGTGCCTTGAACGTTCCGGTCGGGTTGAGGCCGTCGTCTTTGACCCACGCGGATCGAACGCCCAGCCGCTCGGCCAGGGGTTGCGAGGGGAGCAGCGGCGTGAAGCCCTCGCCGAGAGTTACTACGGTTGCCGGATCCTTCATCGGGAGCAGCTCTAGGTACCGCCACATCGAGGCGGCCCTTCCGCCGATCTCGTCCGGCGTGACCGATCCTCGTACCGCGTCGAGGTCGTAGTCGACGACGAGCGGTCCGCCGCAATCACACAGGTTCTGCGCCACGGTGTGGTCGTGCGTGGCTCCGCAGCGCGAGCAGGTCAGCGTCGATACGAAGGACCCATTCACCGCTCGCACGCGCGACGAGATCTCGAGCCGGACTCGACGCAACGGTCCCGGCCCGGTCCGCCGTCGAGGCGATCGCTGCCGGGACCGCCGACCAGCGAGTCGTTGCCGGAGTCGCCGCAGAGGACGTCCTTGCCGCCGCCACCTCTCACCAGGTCAGGGCCGCCCAACGCGGCGAACACGTCCCGTTCCGCCGAACCGGTCAGTGCGTCGCGACCGGGAGTCCCGACGATCGTCGGCCGCGAGCCGAGGCATCGGAGCTTGTCGAGACCCCGCAGGCCGATGGCCTCGACGGCCCCGGAGAAAGCGAACCCCTCCCGCGGCCCGCCGGCCAGCGTGTAGAGAACGTTGCCCACACCGACCACGCCCAGGCCGTGGCGGGGCGTCGGCAGCGGTGGCAGGGACAGCCACCTCTCGTGCTCGATGTCGAACGCCTCGACCTGGGGGAAGGTGCCGTCATCCGACTGCGAGCCCTCACCACCGGGCACCACGATGAATCCGTCGTCGACCGACCCGGCTGCGACGCCGCCTCGAGGCGTGGGCATGTCGGGCAAGCGCCGCCAACTGCCATTCTTCGGTGTGAAGACCTCCGTCGCGTCGGACAGATCGCCACCGGCCCGTCCGCCGAGCACGTAGACGCGCCCGCCGAAGGATGCGACGCCGAGGTGCTCGCGCGGCTCGTGCAGGCCGGGTGCAGTGCTCCACGACCCGCCGCCACTCGGGTCGAAGATGAGGGTTGAGGTGGCCAGGCCCGAGGGCCCGATGCCGCCGGCGATGTAGATTTGGCCGCCGGCCGCCGCAGCTCCGGCCGCTCCGCGAGGCTCGGGCATCCGCGGCAGCTGACGCCAGGACGAGCCCTGGAGTGCGAAGGCCTGGTCATTCGGGGAGCCGTCGGCGCGGAACCCGCCGAAGACGTAGACGGTCCCGTCGAGCGACGCGCCCATCACGTGGTCGACAGCGACCGGCAACGCGGGTCCGGCGCTCCAGCTGTCGCGATCCGGGTCGTAGATCTCGACCTTCGGCACCGTCTGGGACGAGTCGTCGAACCCTCCCGCCACGACGATCCGCCCGTCGCCATCGAGTGCCGCGGCGACCTCGGTCCTGGCGGTCGGGGCCCTCGCCAGGCGCTGCCATGCGAACGGCCTCGCCCCCGGGGCGGCCGAGCTCGGGGCCCACATGGCCAGGAGGAATAGTGCGAGCGAGAGGGCTCGGTACCTCACGCAGCGAGAGTCTAGGGGCCCGGCGTAGGTTTCGGACCGAGGTGCCCGGGAACCAATGTGGGCGAGGAGGCCAAGGATGACCGACAAGAAGGCACCTGCTCCGGAGGACCCCACGGTCGAGGCGGACGAGGCGGACCCCAACGAGCCAGGCCCCGGCGACTCCGAGGGTGCTCGTCCCGAGCCCGAGGACGAACGGGAGTAGGCTTGCTTTGATGCCGGGTCTGTTCCGCGGCTTGCCCGCCGCCTCGCGCTTGGGAGTCGCGCTTACCCTCGTCGGCCTCGCCATCGACCTCGTGGTTCACGCCGTCGGTGGCGCGCTCACGAGAGGGCCCGCAGCTGCCGCGGGACATCTGTCGACACTGATCGGAATGGTCGTTGCCATCGCGGGCGTGATGTGGATGGGGCTACGAGCCACGTCGCGCTCGGCCGCCGAAGAGAGGAGGGCTTGATGCTCGCTGCGATCTCGTTCTCGGACAACCCGTGTTGTGACTTCATCAACGACATCCCGCAATGGTTCTTCCTTGCGGTCCACATCGTCATCTTCCTGTTCGCCATCGTGTTCGGAGCCCGTGCCTTCTCGGCCAAGGAGCCGGGTTTCGGGTGGGGTTTCACGCTGTTCGCTCTGGCGGAGGTCAGCTACCTCACGTACCACGTGAACATCACGCTCTTCCTCCTCGCGCACACGATCAGCGAGGTGTTCGTGCTCTTCGGCATCCTGATCATCGCGGGAAGCGCGGTGCGCAAGGGCCTGTACGGGCGCAGCGAGCGGGAAAGCGCGAACCGATAACGATGCGGATCGTCCTGGCGCTGCTCATCGCGGTGACGCTGGCCGCCTGCAGCGAAGGAGGCGGGAGCGCGGCCGATGGGACCCCCGTCCGGACGGACCACGTGGAACTTCCGAAGAGCTATAAGTTCGACCCGGCCGCGATCGAGGTCGATGCGGGTACCGCGGTCACCTGGACGAACCATGACGACTTCCCCCACAACGTGTCGCTGCTCGATGACAGCGGCGTATCGCAGGACGTGTCCATCGGTGAGAGTGTGACGATCACCTTCGACGAGCCGGGGGAGGTCCCGTACGAGTGCTCGTTTCACCCGCAGCAGATGCAGGGGCGAGTGGTCGTTGTCTGACGAACCTGAAGGAGGAGATGAGATGACCGACGAGATCGATGCCAGTCAGGGATGGTGCTGTGACGGAAGGACGCACAAGGAGCATGCCGACGCCGACGGTCATTGCTGCCAGTCGCCGGGAACGCAGATCGAGGATCTGCCGGAGGACGGCCAGCAGAAGGCCAAGGAGCGTCTCGGCCAGGCCTAGCCCGAGAGCTTGGCCAGTAGTTGGTCGCGTGGAAGGAAGTTGAGGATCCTCTCTCGGGGGAACCCCGACTCGATCGCTGCGGCCAGCCCGATGTCGATGAAGTCGAGCTCGTGCGGGTAGTGCGCATCGGTACCGATCGAGATCCATAGGCCGGGCGTCTCACGTGCGACCTCGAGGACGTCCACCTGGAGGTCTTGCCTCTCGGCATGGGCGTCGATCTCGAGAGCGGTGCCGGCCTCGGCCGCTGCCTCGAACACCTTCGGCCAGTCCGCGTACAGACCCTTGCGAGAGCCCCACCGCCGAGTCCTGGGGTGAGCGAGGACGTGAACGGTCGGGTTGCGCACCGCCGCGACGTACCGTGCAGTCTGGTCGTCGGTCACGCGCAGCTTCGAGTGAAAAGCTCCGAGCACCAGATCAAGGCCCGCCAGCACATCGGGGTCCATGTCGCCGTCGCCCTCGGGAGACAGGTTCATCTCGATCGCGCGCAGAAGCCTGAACCCCGATCCCTCGGAAGCGAGCTGTTCGTTGACCTGATCGATCTCCCCTCCCTGACGCAGCAGCTCCTCCTCGTCCATCCCGTTCGCGATCGGCAGGCCCTTCGAGTGATCGGTGATCGCCGTGTACTCGTGTCCCTGAGAGGCGGCGTGGTCGGCCATGTCGCGGATCGACTCGTGACCGTCGCTCCAGGTCGTGTGCATCTGCAGGTCGCCGCGGAGGGCTTCACGCCATTCGGGATGCTCCTCGATGGTCTTTCGCGCATGCGCGAGCGTCATGAATCCAGCTCGCGGCTCGGGTGGGTCGGGCAGCTCGGGCGGGTCCTCCAGCCAGTCCTGGATGATGCGAGCGGTCCACTTCCCGATCGCGCGAAGCTCGGTGAGCTCGCGTCCCGAGGCCATGACCTCGGTTACCTCTTCAGGCCACTGCATGGCCGCGTAGCCGGCCTTCCGAAGGGCTCGAGCCCTGTGCCCTTCCTCCTCCTGCGAGGCGTCGGCCAGGAGCCCGGCGATATCGCCGTTGGTGAGCGTGCCGGGCTTCAGCGTTTCGCTCGCGGATTGGTAGCGGTCCCGAAGGCTTCGCGTGCGGCCTCGAGGCGCATGGCCTCCAGCCGGTCGCGCTGTCGCTCCGCCGCCCTGGCCAGCTCGGGGAAGTCCATCCCCTTCAGGCGAGGATCCGCGGCCCGGGTCTCCTTGAGGGTTGTCCAGAGCGCCAACTTGCCCTCGACGCCGATCCGAAGTAGCTCGAGCTCCTCCACTCGCGAGAGGGGCGAGTACTTGAGGATCCGCCCGTTCAGCTTGAACACTCGACCGGTGCGCTCGGCGAGGCGGACGAAAGCGGTCTTGGCGAGGTTCGGCGCGACGCCGAGGGCACGCATCACCTCACGCAAGGCCTCGCGATCCGACTCGATCTCCTTGGCGATGGAGCCGAGTGCCTCTCCGTACTCCGTCCCGGCGTTGCTGCCCGCGGTGCGGCGCGAGATCTCCGTCCCTGCGGTTGCTCCGGCGAGGTGGTCGTTGAGGTAGATGCCCAGCAGTCGATCGTCCATCCCCTCCAACCTACTAGGCTTCGGCCAATCCGATCGTCGCGTGATACAAGGTCGCGTGATGCAAGGGTCAGGGCCGCGCCGACGTCCGCTGTTGATCGCCGCGGTTGTGGGATCCGTCTGGGGGCTCTTCGCCTACGTGATCCTGTGGGGCTTCACGCCCATCGTCGTGCAGCGAGCCTTCGTCGTCGGCCCCGTCGGGACCGCGTTGCTCCTTCCGATCCGCCTGGTGCTCTGGCTGATCCACACCGCCGAGAAGGCGGCCGGCAGACCGTTCGAGCTCTCCGAGAACCACTGGTGGATCGGGATCGTCTCCGGGCTCGCCGGCTCCGCGATCGTGCTGGCCGCGGTGATTGTCTTCCGTCTGATCCGGCGAGCAGCGGGCGGCGGGCCTCAGGCGGGGAGCGAGTCGCGGAGCCTGCCGAGCGCATCCGAGCGAAGCCGGTAGTACGCCCACCTTCCCCGCTGCTCGCGATCCAGCAGGCCGGCCTCATGCAGGACCTTCAGGTGATGGCTGATCGTGGGCTGCGAGAGGCCCATCGGCTCGGTGAGCTCGCAGCCGCAGACCTCGGCACCAGGGGAGTCGGCGATCATGCTCAGGATCCTCAGGCGGGCGGGGTCCGCGAGCGCGCTGAGGGTGTCCGCCAGGCGAGAGGCGTCCGTCCACCCCAAGGGGGCGGCCAGTAGGCCGTCCGGGCAGCACGTCTCCAGCACCTCGAGCATCTTCACAGACTTATATTGACACCCATCGATACATCTGTCAAGATATCGACCGTTGTCGATACGAGGAGGTCGAGATGGGCCGTGTACAGCTGGCGCTGAACGTCGAGAACCTGGATTCCGCGGTGGAGTTCTACGAGAAGCTCTTCGGGGCCAAGCCGGCCAAGGTCCGGCCCGGTTATGCGAACTTCGCGATCTCCGACCCACCCCTGAAGCTCGTCCTCATGGAGGGCGGGGGACCGAGCGGCTCGATCAACCATCTCGGCGTCGAGGTGGACAGCCGGGCCGAGGTCCGGGAGACGACGGAGCGACTGGGCGCCGAGGGCCTCGAGACGAGAGCCGAGGAAGGCGTGTGCTGCTACGCCTCCCAGGACAAGGTCTGGGTCGGGGGCGCGGACGGGACCCGCTGGGAGGTCTACACGGTCCTCGCCGACGCGCCCGAGGCGAAAGCGTGCTGCTGAGCTAGACGCCCACGTCGCGGCGGTCGAAGACGACCAGCGCAATCGAGGAGAACACCGCGACAAGCCCGACCAGGACCACGAGGTTCCCCGGCTCGATGACGCCGCGCAGGATGTTCGCGGAGTCGTAGTAGTACCAGGGCGACGCATAGCGCCAGGGCTTCAACGCGTCGACCAGGGACGCGTAGGCGTTCATCAGGTAGGTCACCACGGCCGTGACGGTCGCTGCGGTCGAGGCGAAGGCTCGCTTGCCCGTCGCGGACCCGACGAGCAGCGCGATCGTTCCGAACGTGAGGGCGAGCAGGACCGCGCTCAGGACCGCTGCGCCGATCCTGCCGGCGGTCACGCCGACGTCCCACGCCTCGCTCCCCAGCGCGAATGCGGCCCAGAGCACGACCCCGAGGGTCGTCATCGCCGCCAGCATCCCGCCGAGCTTCTGCGCGACGATGCTCCGTCTGGGCACCGGCGTCGCCAGCACCAGCTCGAGTGTTCCCGCCTGCTCCTCTCCGGCGATCGTGCGCGCACCAAAGCCGATCGTGAAGACGATCAGGAGCAGCGGGCCCAGGAAGGCGAAGAACCGGCTGTGCAGGAACCCTGCCCCACTAGCGAAGTCGATATCCCCGCCTACAAGCGCGAGGATCTCCTTGGGCAGGCTCTCGGTCAGCTTGGCCAGGTCGGCGGCGTTCTCCTTGACGCTCGGATACAGGGCAACGGAGAAGACCGTCATCGCGACTAGCCCAACCGACCAGCCGGCGATCGCGCGGCGACGATCGCGCAGGGTCTTGAGGAAGACGTTACGGAGCATCGGAGCCCTCGTAGAACGCGAGGAAGATCTCCTCGAGGCTCGGTTCGTGGCTAACGATGTTGACGACCTTGTAGCGAGCCGCGGCTTTCACGACGGGGTCGATGTCGCCGACGACCGTGCAGCGCACGACGTTGTCTCGCGCGACCACGTCCTTTACGCCGGGTAGACCCTCGAACTCGGTCGCCGCCACGGCGCTCCCGAAATGGATCTCGAGCCTGCGCAGGGCTCGTGTCTTCAGCGCGTCGATGTGCTCGACGGCAAGGAGGCGTCCCTCGCGGATGATCGCGACGCGGTCGCAGAGGGCCTCCACCTCCGGGAGGTTGTGCGAGGACAGGAAGACGGTGCGCCCCTCCCGGCTCGCGTCGGAGACAAGCGAGTGGACCTCGTGCTGGACGAGCGGATCGAGGCCGGATGTCGGCTCGTCGAGCATCAGGAGCTGCGGCGAGCCCATGAACGCCTGGATCAGACCGACCTTCTGCTTGTTGCCTTTTGAGAGCTCGTGAATCGGGCGGGACAGATCGGCGCCGAGCCTCTCCCCCAGTGCCTGGATGTCGCTGCCGTCTTGACCGCGCAGATGAGCTAGGTATCTGACGAGGTCCTCACCTTTCATGTGCTCGTACAGGGCGAGCTCGCCGGGCAGGTAGCCGGTCCTCTTGCGCACCTCGACGCCGTTGCGCCTGGGATCCAGGCCGAAGATCCATGCCGAGCCCCCGGTCGCGCGGATCAGGTCCATGAGGATGCGGATAGTCGTCGTCTTGCCGGCGCCGTTGGGGCCCAGGAAGCCGAATACCTCTCCCGCGCGGACCTCGAGGCCCAGGCCGACGATCCCGCGGTGCTTGCCGTAGCTCTTCGACAGCCCTTCGGTTCGGATGACCGGGCTGTCGGTCACTGGAGGTCCGCGAAGGCCAGGCACGAGACGGCCGTGAGGCCCTTGGCTGCGAGCTCCCAGCCTTCGCCTCGATCCCGAGACAGCCAGACCTCGCCGTCGTCGGTTCCTATCGCGATGGTGTCGCCGCTAGCCGACAGGCAGTGCGAGTCGATGTTCGACCCGAACCAATCCGGCAGCCCGCCGGCGCATCTGGTGAAGGCCCCGTCCGAGCCCAGCGCTCGGCGGTAGACCGCGGCCTGCTTGCTGAACGGTCCGGTGGACGCGCTGACCAGGACCACGTCGCCGGCGACCGCGACCGCCCGACAGTACCGACCGTGCAGGCCGTCCGAGTCCATCCGCCACGTCACGCCGTGGTCCTCGCTGATGGCGAGCCCCGGCGCACACGCGGCCAGGACCAGCTCGCCCTCGGTGGTGACCTGGTGCACGTCGGCGTCGATCTCGATCGTCGGCCTCCAGGTAGCGCCTTGATCGTCCGATGTCGGGATCCCCCCGACATGGACGTTCGCGTAGATCGACCCGTCGGGACCCCGGGCAAGGGAGCGAGTGTCGGGCGTCCCGCCCCAGGGCGTGTGCCATGCATCCCTCCCCTCGACCTGCTCAAAGCTCTCGACACGCTTGGCCGTGCCTGCCCCTATCCGGTACAGGTGCGCCTCCGAGGTCCCGGCAAGCGCCCCATCGCCGTCCAGGAGGAGGCACCGAACCGAGAGGTCGGAGATCCCGGCGATCCGGCGCCATCCGATCCCGTCATCAGAGGTCAGGACAGCGTGATCCTCGGCGACCGCCCAGATCTGCGTGCCGGCCGCGATCGCGGTCACCCGGCCATGAAGGTCAACGCCGCGGTTCTGGTCGACGAGATGGATGCCCGAGCCGGTACCCGCGAGAAGCACGGCGGTCACGATACGACGCACGGCTAGACTCCGCCGATGCGTCTCAGGAGGCGTCGCGCTCGACTGATCACTCCGGCATTCCTGATGATCGCCGGCGCCTCGCTCATGTACTTCACCGCGGCCGGACTGACGCTTCCGGGGGTGCCGAGGTACGTGGAGGGCCCGCTCGGCGGGACGAACACAGCGGTTGGCCTTGCGGTCGGGAGCTTCAGCCTCACGGCAGTCCTGTTCCGGCCGTGGGCTGGGCGGCTCGGAGACAGGCGAGGACGGCGGCTGGTCATGGTCGGAGGGGCGGCGACGGTGGGGTTGTCCGCTCTCGGCTACATGGTGCCCTCTTTGGCCGGACTGGTCGCGTTCCGCCTGCTCAGCGGGCTCGGAGAGGCGTTCTTCTTCACAGGGGCGGCGGCCGCGATCGCCGACCTGGCTCCTGAGGAGAGGCGCGGCGAGGCCGTCAGCTTCTTCACCCTCTCGCTGTATCTGGGTATCGGGATAGGCCCGTTCCTCGGCGAGCTTCTGATAGACAAGGTGGGATTCGAGGAGACGTGGCTCGTGACCGCGGCGCTGTGCGCGGCCGCGACGCTGCTCGCCCTCTTCGTTCCCGAGACGAGGCCGCCCGGGACCGCCGAGCATCGCTCTACCAAGCTCATCCATCCGTCGGCGATCCTTCCCGGAACCGCGCTTCTCACGAGCGTGTGGGCGCAAGCCGCGCTGTTCTCCTTCATGCCGCTGTACGCGCTGACGCTGAAGCTCGAGGGAGCGCGGTACGTCTTCATCATGTACGCCGCGATCGTCGTGCTAATCAGGCTCTTCGGAGCCAGGATCCCCGACGTGGTCGGGCCGGTGCGGGCCTCGCGGGTAGCTCTCGCGTTCTCGACCCTGGGCCTCACGGTCGTCGCGCTGTGGCGCGCGCCGGCGGGTCTGTACGTGGGGACCGCGGTGCTGGCGGTGGGTGCCTCGCTGGCCTTCCCGGCGCTGATGACGCTGGCGATTCGAGGCACGGATCCGGCCGAGCGGGGAGCCGTGCTCGGGACGTTCGGCGCCTTCGTGGACGTGGCCTTCGGGCTGGGGCCGGCCACGCTCGGGGTGCTCGGGGACGCGCTGGGCTACCGGGGCCTGTTCCTGAGCGCCGCGGCCGTGACTTCGGCGGGGCTGGTGCTGCTCCTCCGCTCCCACAGGCGCCCGGCGTCCGCTTAGAGGAATTCCGCCCTATCCGTCGAATCTCCTAACAGGCCCGCCGAACGCCTGCCCGGCCTCTCGGCGACGCCCAAACAGGAGGCTGACCATGAAGAAGCTGACCCCGATCAGAATGGCCGTCGCGGCGGTCGCAGTCACCTTGGCTGCGGGCATGCTCCCCGCATCGGCCGCACCCGTTTGCTCGACGATCCCGGAGGCCGCGTGTGGCTTCCGCGTCTTTGCCGAGCCGTACGCCAGTGCGACGTTCCTGCAGCACGACAACGGTGAGTACGAGGCCGGTATCAAGGCTCTCGCTGAGAGGTTCCCGCGGTTCGTGCGCGTGAACAGCCTGGACGTGCTCCTGAACGATCCGGCTGCCGTCTCCTATGGGGGCCGGAAGATCTGGGTGATCGAGGTCACCGACTTCAACGTCCCCGAGGAGGGGAAGCTCCCCGTCCTCGTCTCCACGGGCGTTCACGGCAACGAGCGCGCAGGCGTGGAAGGCAGCGTGCGCTACGCCGAGGACCTGGCGCGGTGGGCGACCTCGGAGCCCGGCCATCTGCTGCGGAACGGCACGGAGCCCGACTCCACCTCCGTTACGGTGAGCGAGGCGCTGCAGAAGGTTCACCTGTACCTCGCCGCGATCAACCCGGACGGCTGGTCTGCGGGCGACCTGGCCAACGGCGGTCTCTTCGCGCGGGGGAACGGCCGCGGCGCCGACCTGAACAGGGAGTGGCCGACGATCGGATGGACGAACACGGGGAACCTGCCGCTCACCGAGCCCGAGTCGATCGCATGGTCGCGGTACGTGGAGTCGATCGATCCGGTAGCGACCGCCGACCTGCACGGCGAGCTGAACTCGGCCAACAACGCATACGCCGACATCATGCTTCCGGCCGGGCAGTGGGACCCTCTGTTCCAGGAGAGGGAAGAGCGGCTGGCCCGCCACATGAAGTCGAACATCGATCGTTACTTCCGCGAGCAGACGATCGTTCTCGGCCAGGCGGAGGAGGTTCCGCTGCAGCCCGCCGAGTACGCCACCGGGTATGACGTGGTCGGGTACGACGCCGCGGGCTTCATGGGCGACTACTTCACCCAGCTCGGCGCCCTCGATCTGGACATCGAGCACATGCTCTCGCACACCGTCCCGAACTCGGCCTGGATCCCGCCGCACGAGACCGCCCACGTCGCGGCCGTCCGCGGCGAGATCGAGACCCTGATCGTCGAGGCGATCGTCGCCCCGGAGGTGAATGTCTCCCTCGACCTGGGTCAACCCGGGTATCTCTTCGATCCGAGGGTCGTGACCGACTCGGACGCCGACGGCTATGGCGGGCCCGATTCACCGGATGAGTTCGTGTCCTACTCCGCCACGCCGATGCGTTACTTCGAGGATCTGAGCAAGTACTCGGCGGAGCCGCTCCAGGCGGTGAACTCGGCGGATGTCTCTGGCACCGTTCTCAACGAGGTCGAGTCCTTCGTGGTCACGACCTGGCCGCTCCCACCGGACGCCGAGGGACGGTCGGTGAACCAGGACGCCGCCGTGGCGGGCATCCGTGCGTTCGTCGAGGACGGCGGGAACCTGATCCTCACCGACGAGGGCTTGAAGCTCCTCGAGGTACTCGACCTGGCTGCGGATGGCTCGGTGACGAAGACCCTGACCAATGCGGGCCATGTTGACATCACGAACTTCAACGACCCGTACGCCGAAGGCCTCCACACCACGGCCAGCCAGACCTACTACGAGGTCCTCCTCGGCTACACCGTGACGAACAACGCGCCTCACTGGAGTGTCCCAACCGCCGCCTGGGAAACAGCGGGCGGCATATCGGTGGGGACCGTCGCCAGTGGACGAACGGCCTTGGGCCGGATCTCACTTGGTGAGGGGCAAGTCGGCATCCTCGGCGCGCTGCTGCCACCACCGACCGAGAAGAACGCGCACCACTACGGGCTCGCGGACTACGGCGTTACGGTCACCGGTGGCCAGATCCTGAACAACATGCTCGTCGCCTAGACCAGGAGCAGAGCGACCCCCGTTTGTTGGGCGGCCCGGCCGGGTAAGTACCACCCGGTCGGGCTCTGCCCGACGGATAGAAAAGGGGGAAACATGACCAACCGTCTAGCTCCTCTTGTTGCCATTGCGGCGATGCCGCTCGTTGCGGCAAAGGGCGACTTCGACTTCAAGGGCATCATCGGTTTCGTGATCGCTGGCGCGATCATCGGGCTTGTGGCCAGGCTCGTCGTTCCCGGCTCCGGCGGGATGGGTTTCCTCCTCACGATCGTTGTGGGGATCGTCGGCGCCGTGCTGGGTGGCTGGCTGGCCGGCAACGTCTTCGAGGAGACGGCAGGCGTGGACTGGATCGCCTCGATCCTAGTGGCGGCCCTGCTCGTCTGGGTCGTGGCCAAAGGGAGCGCAAGCCGCCGGGTCGTCTAGCCGGCGACGGAAGCATCGAGAGAGCGGGCCCTTCGGGGCCCGCTCTTT
>JBOGVX010000094.1:0-2210 GCA_050693165.1 Actinomycetota bacterium
GATGGATCCCGAGCAGGTGTGGAAGGAGATCCTCGCGGAGGTCGACGGTGACGTGTCGCTCGAGACCACCGAGCCCGAGGCCGCGGCGATGTACGAGGAGGGCAAGCGCCTGGCCTCGTACGCAGACAACGCGATCGTCAAGGTCCCCATGACGCCCGCGGGGCTCGAGGCCGGCAAACGGCTGACCGACGAGGGGACCAGGATCAACGTCACTCTGGTGTTCTCGCCGGGGCAGGCCATCCTCGCGGCGGAGATCGGCGCGTACATAGTTTCGCCGTTCCTGGGAAGGATCGATGACGCGGCCGCCGACGGTATGCACGCGCTACGTCAGATCTGCGACATCTACGAGACCCAGGGCTACGAGACGCAGGTTCTCGCGGCCTCGCTTCGCCACCCGATGCACATCGTGGAAGCCGCGCTCGCCGGTGCCGACATCGCGACGATGCCTTACGAGGTCTTCACGAAGCTCGTCAAGCATCCACTGACGGACGCAGGGCTCGAGAGATTCAACAAGGACTGGGACGAGCTGAAGAAGAAGCTCGGCAAGAAGGAAGGAGCATAGCGACGTGGCTACCGTTGACAAAAGCACCCTCGAGGGGAAGGTGCTTCCCGAGCTTCAGGAGATGGCGTCCTCGCTCGGCCTATCAGGTGTACAGCGTATGAAGAAGGGAGATCTCATCAACAAGATCGTTGAGCAGGCGAACGGCAAGACCTCCGAGGCCCCAAAGGCTGAGGCCCCGAAGGCTGAGGCCCCAAAGGCTGAGGCCCCGAAGGCGAGCGAGAGCTCGTCCGAGGAGAGGCCGGCGGAGCTTGTCGAGCGCCCGACTATGAACGAGCCGTCAGAGCGGCCCCGCGGAGGCGGCGGTGGAGGTGGCGGAGGTCACAACCCCGGCCGCGACCGCGGCCCTCGCGACGGCGGAGGGCGAGGCAGGGACGATCGCGGACGCGGCGGCAGGCGACGCGGGCGTGACCGCGATAGGGACCGGGGGCCTCGCGGCATACCCGACGCCACCGAGGAGGAGATCGCCGAGGCACCGGTTCTCACCGGGATCCTCGATGTACTTCCGGAGGGCTACGGGTTCCTTCGCACGGACGGCTACCTCCCGAGCCAGGGGGACATCTACGTGTCCCTGTCTCAGATTCGTCGCTTCCACCTTCGGAAGGGCGACGAGGTGGAAGGCGCGGTGCGCCGACCCAAGGACAGCGAGAAGTACTTCGCGCTCCTGAAGATCAACTCGGTCAACGGGCTATCGCCGGAAGAGGCTCAGGAGCGGCGCGTTTTCGAGAAGCTCACCCCGCTGTTCCCCGAGGACCGGTACCGCCTCGAGCACGATCAGAAGGCGATCACCGAGCGGATCATCGACCTCGTGGCCCCCATCGGTAAGGGCCAGAGAGGCATGGTGGTCTCGCCTCCGAAGGCGGGTAAGACGACCGTCCTGAAGGAGATCGCCAAGGGCATCCTGGAAGCCGACCCGAAGACGCACGTGATGATCCTCCTGGTCGACGAGCGTCCGGAGGAGGTCACGGACTGGCAGCGGACGGTCGAGGCGGCCGAGGTCGTCTACTCGACCTTCGACAAGCCGGCCGACCAGCACATCCAGGTGACGGAGCTCGTGCTGGAGCGCGCGAAGCGCCTGGTCGAGGCCGGCCAGGACGTGGCGATCCTGCTCGACTCGATCACCAGGCTCGCGCGGGCTTACAACCTCGCCGCGCCGGCCAGCGGGAAGATCCTTTCCGGTGGTGTGGATTCGACTGCGCTGTACCCGCCGAAGCGTTTCTTCGGCGCCGCGCGGAACATCGAGGAGGGCGGCTCGCTGACGATCATCGCCAGTGCGCTTGTCGAGACCGGGTCCCGT
The DNA here is from genome assembly GCA_050693165.1 of Actinomycetota bacterium. GTDB lineage: Bacteria > Actinomycetota > UBA4738 > UBA4738 > CALAEC01 > CAZKFH01. The sequence goes on from JBOGVX010000094.1 coordinate 1,857, forward strand.
ATGGACGAGGTCATCTTCGAGGAGTTCAAGGGCACCGGGAACATGGAGCTCCGGCTCGACCGCGAGCTCTCCGAGAAGCGCATCTTCCCGGCGATCAACATCGAGGCCTCCGGCACCCGTAAGGAGGAGCGCCTCATGCCCACCGAGGAGCTCGCGCTCACGTGGCGTCTCCGCCGCGTGCTGCACGCGCTGCAGGGTGGCGCGGCCATCGAGATGCTGATCGACAAGATCCGCGCCACGAAGTCGAACGAGCAGTTCCTGAAGGAGATCGCCAAGGCCCCGGTGGGGAACTAGGTGGCCGGCTGGGGGGACGATCCCGTCCTGAAGGAGCTGATCGAGGCCATCGGCGAGGAC
>JBOGVX010000095.1:0-3983 GCA_050693165.1 Actinomycetota bacterium
GGGCAAGACCGTCTACGCCGCGCTCCATGTGCTCGACGCCTCCGCTGGCGACACCCTCGATGTCATTGTCCAGACTGACGACGGCGCGGGGTTCGCCTCCCCGACCACCCTCATCACCTTCGACCAGGCCGCTGCGGTCGGGGCGCAGTTCAAGACCGCTGCCGGGAACGCGGACGACTGGTATCGCGTGAACTTCACCATCGGTGGTGCGGGCCCGTCCTTCAAGTTCGTCGCGGTCGTCGGCGTCCGCTAAGCCGCCCGTCGACCCCTCTGTTCAACCAAGAAGGAGGTAGATACTGATGAGCGTTTTTGCGTTCACCGATGGATTCGTCTCGGTCAATGGGGTGGATCTCTCGGACCACGTCGCACAGATCTCGATCTCGACGGAGGCCGCTGATCTCGACGACACCGCGATGGGCGACACCTACCACTCGCGGATCGGCGGGCTGAAGGACTGGTCGGTGACGCTCCAGTTCCACCAGGACTTCGCTGCGGGGGAGGTGGACGCGACGCTCTTTCCCCTCCTCGGGACGACCACCGCGGTCATCATCCGCCCCGATAACTCCGACGGCGTCAGCGCGACGAATCCGAACTACTCCGGGAGTGTTCTCGTCAACGACTACAAGCCCCTCGACGGCTCCGTGGGAGACCTCGCAGGGGTGTCGGTGACGTGGCCCGGGGCCGGAACGCTGACTCGCGCCACCGCATAGGTGCTGCAAGTCAAGATTGACGGAATTCGGGAGCTCACCCGGGCCATCAAGACGATCTCGCCCGAGCTCAGCAAGGAGCTCGGAAAGCGTAACAAGGAGATCGGGGCGCGGATCATCGCGGCCTCACAGCCGAAGCCCGATGCGGTAGGCGCGGGAGCCGGGGCGATTGCCCGCCCATCGGCCTCGAAGAACGTGCTGAAGATCGTCGCCGGCGGGTCGCACCGCAGGGCCGTTCCCGTTCAGCAGTGGGGGGCTCGGCCGGTGCCGCGGGGCGGGGGCCGCCCGTACATCTGGAAGGCCGCGGAGGAGTTCGTGCCTCGGGCGATCGAGGATTACCTCGACGCCGTGATCGACATCGCTCGGCGGGCCGGGCTGGAGGCAACCCTGTGAAGGAGGGAGATAGTGAAGATCCCTGATGAGATTGTCATCGACCCCGAGCGGCTCACCATCGGCGAACTGGAGGAGATGGAGGACTACGCCGGGGCCGCTGCGACGGCCGCCGCGCTCAAGGGTGATCTGAGCCCCAAGGCCCTGGTAATGATCGCTTTCTTCTCATTGCGCAGGACCCACCCGGAGATCACGCTCGAGGATGTCCGCGATATCCCGCTCGTGAGGTTCAAGCCCGTGGAGCCTGCTGACTCCGCGAAGGCCGCGAAGTCCGACGCGGGAAACCCTACCGACGCCAGCGCCTTCTAGCGCTGGCCGAGGTCTGCTGGTTCTTCCACATCCCTCCCTCCGAGGCCAGGCACCTCACGCTCGCCGAGTTCTCCGCGTTCCGCGAGTTCATCCATCTCACACGACAGGGGAGCTAGATGGCAGGCGGACAACTCACGATCCGGTTCGTCGGCGATACCAAAGAGTTCGACGGAGCTGCTCAGGGGCTCGGCGGCAAGCTTCAGGGCCTCGGCCGTACCCTCACCAGGACCCTGACCCCGGCGGCCCTGGCGATCGGGGCTCTGTTCGCTAAGAGCTTCGCCGAGTGGGACCGGGGCGTCGATGCCATCCGTGTTGGAACGGGGGCCACCGGCAAGGCGCTCGAGGCTCTCGAGGGCTCCATGAAGTCCGTCGCGGGCAAGGTCACGTCTTCCCTCGGCGATGTCGGCGAGGCGATGGCAGACCTTCAGACCCGCACCGGCCAGACCGGGAAGCCGCTCGAGGACCTGACGAAGCAGTTCCTCGACCTCGAACGGATCACCGGGGAAGCCGCCGACTCCACGATCCCCAGCATCACCCGTCTGTTCGGGGACTGGTCCATCGCGACCGAGGATCAGGCGGCCACGATGGACAAGCTCTTCCGTGCCTCCCAGGTGTCCGGCGTCGGGATACAGACGCTATCGGAGCTCATGGTCCAGTTCGGCTCCCCCCTCCGTCAGCTCGGTCTCGACTTTGACACCACCGCGGCCATGTTCGCTCGTTTCGAGCAGGAGGGCGTGAACATCCAGACGGCCATGCCGGGCCTGCGGATGGCGCTAAAGAACTTCGCTGAGGCGGGGCGGGAGCCCGCACCGGCGCTCCTTGAGACAATCGAGCAGATCAAGAACGCGGCCACGACGGCCGAGGCCAACACGATCGCCTTCGAGGTCTTCGGCACGCGGGCCGGTCCTGATCTTGCCGCGGCCATCCGCGAGGGGCGCTTCGAGCTCGATGAGTACATCGGTGTCATCGCGGGCGGCACGGACACGATCCAGACCGCCGCTGCAGACACGCTCGATCTCTCGGACAAGTTCAAGATGCTGGCGAACCAGGTCATGGCGGCATTGGGTCCGGTCGGTGAGATCGGAGCCATCTTCTTCGGCGTCCTTGCGGCCATCGGTCCGCTGGTGTTCGGGCTGAGCCAGCTCGGCCCCGCGCTCGCTCTGGCAGGCACCGCCTTCAAAGGTCTGTGGGCCGTGCTGACGTTGAATCCATTCGTGGCCATCGCCGCAGCCGTGGTGGCGGTCGGGGCTCTGATCGTCAGCAATTGGGACGCCATCAAGGCTTTCCTCGTCAGCGTTTGGGACGGGATCAAGGCGGTGGCAACCTCTGTCTGGAATGCGATCGCTGGGTTCTTCACGGGGGTCTGGGAGGGTGTGAAGGGAGCATTTACGACCACCTGGAACGCGATCAAAGGGGTCCTGGTGGGGATCTGGGAGGGGATCAAGGGAGTCGCGCAAGGCGTCTGGAACGCGATCAAGGCTGCGATTCTCGATCCGATCAAGGCCGTCGCCTCAGTTCTGGACAAGATCTGGGAGGGGATCAAGAAGGCGGCGGTCGGCGCGTGGGAGGGGATCAAAGGCGCCGTCATCGGGGCTGTGAACGCGGTCATTGGGGCCATCAAGACGCTGATCGGGTGGATCAAGACGGCGATCGAGTGGTTGGGAGACCTGGTCGCCAGGCACAGCGAGGCTGAGAGACGCGCCGGCGCCCAGATCCTTTTCGGAGCTCCCGGGCGCGCTCACGGAGGCGTCGTCACCGAGCCATTCTCCCTCGTAGGCGAGCGCGGACCAGAGCTTGTGAGCTTGCCGACGGGATCGCGTGTGCATACCGCTTCGGAGACGCGGCGGATGCTCGCGTCACCGGGCGGTGACACGCACGTGCACTTCCACGGCGATGTCTACGGCCTCGATGATTTCGAGCGCCGGGTCACTGAGGCCACCAGCCGGGCGGTGAGGCGCCGGTGACCGATGTCCTGCGCATCCAGTCCACGGATGATGCCGCGATCGCCTGGGACCTGTCGGATACCACCGGAGCCAATAACCCCTACGGCGTGAAGACCTACATCCGCGACGGAGGTCTCGATCTGGGGGAGCCGCCGCCCGAGAGGACGCTGGTGGGTGGCCCGGCCTGGGGGGACCGGGACCTGCACTACCGGTTGCCGTCGACCGAGATGCGGGTCCTGATCTCGGTCGAGTCCCCGAACGCCGACTACGGTGAGGTGACGCGGGCGCTGTGGGAGCTGAACCGCATCCTTGTCACCGGCGGCGCGGCTGGCGGCTACGAGATCCTCAAGCAGCTTGAGGACGACGACGAGCCCTTCACCATCGACTTCCTGCGCTCGCCTCCCCTATCGCTGTTCCGCGGTTCCGCCACCGATGTCACTCTCCCCCTGCACGGCCGGATCACCGATCTCGAGGTCGTCATCCGCCGTCAGCCCTGGCTCCGGGGTGCGCTCCTCGACTCCGATACCAACCTCCTCGACAACGCCACCGCCCTGGTGGACTCGAACGACGACGGCACCCCGGACTCGTTGGCATTCGACTCGGTCGCCAACGTCATCGGGACGTCGATCCAGCC
>JBOGVX010000096.1:0-5164 GCA_050693165.1 Actinomycetota bacterium
CTCCTCGCCCTCGTAGACCTCGCACACCGGCTCGCCGATCGGCTCGTAGGCATCGGAAGTGAGCACGGCCTCCAGGGTGCCGTCCCCGTCGAGGTCCGCGCCGATCGCCGAGTCCACATACCCGGAAGCGTTGCCGGTGTCTATGAAGCCGTCCCAGGCCTTCAGGCGAGAGAGGCCGGTGTAGACGGCGAAAGGAGCACCGGGGGGCTCCGTCTCGTCGTAGACGTAGCCAAAGCTGTCGTCTCCGGCCACGCCGTCGAGGTTCGATCCGGTCAGGCCCCAGATGCCGGCCGAATCACCGGGGTCGGTTGTCGACCAGATCGGAGCGCCATTGGTCCCGTTCAATGCGGTGGCCTCGAAGGCGGTCGTCTCGCAGTAGTAGTCGTCGTCCGAGCACGTGTACGCCTCGGTGGTGATGACGGGATCGATGACGCCATTGGCGTCGAGATCGGATTCGACCTGCACGCTAGCGTAGGAGTACTCGCCAGTCACCTCTCTTGAGATGGTCCACAGTTCTGCACCGGTTGCACCGGCCAGGCAGCGGACCTCGGCAGTGGAGGTCCGGGGCTCGCCGAATCCGAAGGAACGGTTCTGGATACAGAGGTCCTGGCCACCATCGCCGTTAGCGTCACCTGCCTGGTAAGGGGGATAGATGAAGAAGTAGGGGAAGTCCCCCTCAGACTCCTGGGTCCAGGCGGTTGATAGAGCGGCGGCGTCGAAGACACCGAAGGTCGAAGTCACAGTCTCGTCCTCGTTGTAGATGAAGTCGGAGATGTACCCGTCTCGCCGCCCGTCGCCCGTGTAGTCGACTCCCTGGTAGATGACGGGGATCTCTTCGCCGGGGAAGACGTTCATAGTCCGTCGGCTCCCATCGGCGAGGCTCAACCGCTCCGCGTAGTAGCCGCCGAGTAGAGACGTCAGGAACACGGCTTCATCCGACTGGCCCTCCGGCCCGTCGGTCACGAAGGCCTGCTCCGCTACTCCGATGTCCAGCTGGTCGGTCGTCGAGCGAATCTCGGAGAGGAGGGTTCCCGTCTCGCCGTCGAGTGTCCGCACCGTTATGGAGCCGGAGTCGGACCAGACGGTGATCGCGATCTCCGCCTGCTCGTCGGTATCTGCCTCGACCAGCCCGTTCAGCTCGGAGTAGTCGACATCGAGAGGCGCGGTCCACCTGAGGCCATTCTCGTCAACGCCGCCCAGGACGGTCTTGTCGGTGTTCCACCTGTAAAGGACGAGGATGACTTCGGTGCCGTCCTCCGCAAACAGGTCTCCGCTCAATGCTCCCACGAGGTAGGACTTCGGCGGGAGCTGCTCCCGCCAGGCGAGGTCGCCATCATCGATCGCGACAACGTAATTGCGGTTGGCGTCCTGCTCGAGCAGCACCTCGTCGTCTCCGTCCCCGTCCAGGTCCGAAACGATCAGTGGATAGGCGTAGCCGCCCAAGGCGTAGCCCTCAAAGGCCGTCGGGTCCTCCGACTCCTCTACGACTACCCCACCCGCAGCCTCGATCGAGGCCCTGAGCAGGTTCAGCCGCTCCTCCTGGTCTGCGCGACCCGCGAGCACGTCCGCGCGGGTGGCGGTCCGTTCTTCCGTTTGAGATGAGCCACGTGCCGGGTTATTTCCTGCGAACGCTTGTGAGGCGGGCACCAGCGAAACAAGGACGGTCAGTGACACGGTAAGGCGGCGGGCTCGCATCCGGGGTCTCCCTCCCTGGGTGGATTTGTCTGTTTCTTCACCCAAGGGTTCGCCGTCCATGGACCCGGTTCCTTTGTGCAGATCCACAGGTCAGGGCAACAAGAAGCGGGCGAGGATGATCCCCGCCCGCTCTCTGAAGCTATCTAGGCTGCCCGGCGAAGCTGACGCTCCTCCTGCTCAGCGACAGACTGCGCGTTGGCTCGGATCGCCAGAACCGCCGCACCGCTCACTAGGCCGAGCAGGACGGCGATGCCGCCCCAGAGCGCTCCATCCAGCACGATGCCCATGGCGGCATCGAGCGAGAAGGTTCCGGGGCCGACGAAGGCAACAGTCGCGGCCGACGTGGCCATCACGAGGGGGAGCTCGGAACCGCCGTTCTGGTTCCAAATGCCCTTCCCGCGGTGAGCGGTGAACGATGCGACCAGCATCACGCCGATCAATGCGGCGGCCGCGAAAGGCGTGAGCAAGCCGAGCGCGAGAAGTAGTCCTCCGCCCGCCTCGGCCAATCCGTTCACGGTTGCCCAGGCCCTGGGTCGAGAAAACCCCATCGACTGAAGGAAGCCGGCGCTGCCGTCGATCCTTCCGCCGCCGAACCATCCGAAGAGCTTCTGCGTTCCGTGGCCGATGAACAGGCTGCCCACGACCACACGCAGTAGCAACAGACCCATATCCATGAGGCTTCACCTCCGAAAATAAGAGATTGCGAGCTTCACAGATATCTACCCCCGGAGAGGCACGCGTATTCCCGTCAGCGGGTCTCGCCCTGAGCCGTTAGGCTTCCCGCCATGCCCGATGTCGGTATCTCGGTCGGCGGCCACATGTCCACCATCGCCGACCTCGCCAAGCTCGCCGAGGACGGTGGCTACGAGAGCATCTGGGTAGCCGAGACCGCCTACTCCGCCTTCGTGCAAGCCGCTCTGGCGATCGACGCGACCAGCCACGTGAAGGTGGGGACGAACATCGCTCTTGCGTTCCCGCGCAGCCCCACGATCACGGCGATGACCGCTCGCGATCTCGCGGAGCTCTCCGGGGACCGATTCATCCTCGGCCTCGGCTCGCAGGTCAAGCGGGTGAACGAGCAGCGCTTCTCTGTCGAGTTCGAGCATCCCGCTCCGAAGATGGCCGAGTACGTGGAGGTCGTCCGCGAGGTCCTGCGGACCTTCGGCGGCGAGAAGGTCAACCACGAGGGTCGCTTCTACAACGTGACGATGAACCCGTTCCCGGGGGCGGGCCCCGTCGGCGACATCCCCATCTACATCGCTGCGGTCAACTCGAAGATGGTCGAGGCCTCGGGTCGCGTGGCCGACGGAGTGCTGGGTCATCCGCTGACGTCGCCGAAGTGGATCACGGAGGTGGTCCGGCCCGCACTGGAGACTGCGGCCAAGGAGGCCGGACGAGACCCCACAGACATCAGTCTCACCAACAGCGTGATCCTCCAGCTGAACGATGACAAGGAGCGAGCGCGTTTCGAGGCGGCTCTGCAGATCGCGTTCTACGCGACAACGCGCACCTACACGCCCGTCCTGGCCCTGCACGGCTTCGACGACCGAGTGCCGGCCATCCGCGAGGCGTTCTCTCGCGGGGATCTGCCGGAGATGGCGAACATCGCGCTTCCGATGGTCGACACATACGCGATCACCGGGCCCGAGGATGAGTGCCGCGAGCGACTGGCCGAGTTCGACGGGATCATCGATCGCGTTGTGATCGGTTCGGCCTGGGTCGGCCCGGACCAGCAGGCCATCGCCGAGAACTACAAGCGGATCCTCAACACCTTCCGCCCCGCGGGCTAGCGGCGCTCTAGGTCTTCCGCGGGCTCGCGCACCGGGGAAGGCGGGGCCTCATCCGCAGTCGGTGGGGGAGGTGGGGGAGCAGCGGCCAGCTCGGCAGCCTTCTTCTCCTCGTCCACACGCTCCTGCTCGGCTCGCTCGCCGGCCAGTCTCTTGCGCTCGTCCTCGATGGAAGGGATCGGGATCTTCCCCTCGACGTAGTCCTTGAGCTCCTTGCCCTCGAGGACTTCCCGCACCATCAGCAGTCCCGAGAGCTGGTCGAGCAGCCCGCGTTTCTCCTCGAGAAGCTTGAGCGCCCGGTCACGGGCCTCGTTCACGATGCGGGAGACCTCCTCGTCGACGACCTGAGCGGTGTTCTCGCTCATCTCCTTGCCCTGGCCCGGGTAGAGCACGCGTCCGTCCGCCCCCCGGAAGCCGTCCTGTCCGAATGAGATCGGGCCAAGCCGAGCGCTCATCCCGTACTCGACGACCATCGCCCGGGCGATGTCGGTCGCGCGCTCCAGGTCGTTCTGGGCGCCGGTGGAGGCCTGGTCGAACGCGAGCTCCTCGGCGTTGCGACCGCCGAGAAGTATCGCCAGGCGATCCTTCAGCTCCGGCTCTGTCATCAGGTAGCGATCCTCGAGCGGGCGCTGCATCGTCATCCCGAGCGCGCCTGCGCCTCGCGGGATGATCGTGACCCGGTGGACCGGGTCTGCGTTCGGCACGCTCAGCGCGACGAGCGCGTGGCCCATCTCGTGGAACGCGACTATCTCGCGCTCCTTCTCGCTCATGACGCGGCTCTTGCGCTCGAGCCCGACAGAGACGCGGTCGATCGCCTCCTCGAGCTCCGCCTCGCCCACGGCGTCCTTCTCGCGGCGCGCGGCCAGCAATGCCGCTTCGTTGACGACGTTCGCTAGATCGGCCCCCGTGAATCCCGGGGTTCGCGCCGCGATGATGTGCAGGTCGACGTCCTCGCCGATCGCGACCCCGCGCGCGTGAACCCTCAGGATCGCCTCCCTGCCCTTGAGGTCCGGGCGGTCGACGACAACCTGGCGGTCGAACCTTCCCGGACGGAGCAGCGCCGGGTCCAGGACGTCGGGCCTATTCGTCGCGGCCATGATGATGACGCCCTTCGACGTGTCGAACCCGTCCATCTCCACGAGCAGCTGGTTTAGGGTCTGCTCGCGCTCGTCGTGTGAGCCGAGACCGGCACCCATCGCGCCGGCGCGCGTCTTGCCGATCGTGTCGAGCTCATCGAGGAACACGAGGCAGGGCGCCTTATCCTTCGCTTGCTGGAACAGCTCGCGAACCCTCGCGGCGCCAAGGCCGACGAACATCTCAACGAACTCCGAGCCGGACATGAAGAAGAACGGGACCTTCGCCTCTCCGGCCACGGCTCGGGCGAGGAGGGTCTTGCCGCATCCTGGGGGACCCAGAAGCAGCACGCCCTTCGGGATACGGCCGCCCAGACGCTGATACTTCTTCGGGTTCTCGAGGAACTCGACGATCTCGCCGAGCTCCTCGACCGCCTCGTCCACTCCGGCCACGTCATCGAAAGTGGTCTTGAGGTCCTTGCGGTCGTAGATCTTCACGCCGCGCTTGCCGAGGTTGAGCGCGCCCGAGGCGCCACCACCCGCCATGCGCCGGAACACGAACCCCCATCTGGCAACGAGGATCACGATCGGGAGGATCCAGGAGAAGAT
>JBOGVX010000097.1:0-10491 GCA_050693165.1 Actinomycetota bacterium
GCCCGGATCAGCACGTCCGCAACCTCCGGACGGCTGAACTCGGGCGGAGGACGCTCGCCGCCCCGGAGCATCTCTCGGACCTTCGTCCCGGACAGCGACACGCGGTCCTCCTCGCCATGAGGACAGATCTTGGTCGTGGCCATGCCCTCGCAGCGGTTGCACCAGAAGGAGTGCTCGAACATGAGAGGCGTGATCCCGAGCTCGTCGGGGTCGAACCTGTCGAAGATCTTCTGCGCGTCAAACGTTCCGTAGAAGTCGCCCACGCCGGCATGGTCGCGGCCGACGATGAAGTGCGTGCACCCGTAGTTCTTCCGGACCAGCGCGTGGAAGATCGCCTCCTTGGGGCCCGCGTACCTCATGGCTGCCGGGAACACCGACAGAAGGACACGATCCTTCGGGTAGTAATCCTCCAGTAGGACCTCGTAGCACTTCATCCGCACGTCGGCGGAGATGTCGTCGCCTTTCGTCTCACCCACCAGCGGGTGAAGCAGCAGCCCGTCGCAGATCTCGAGCGCGCACTTCTGGATGTACTCGTGCGCACGGTGAACCGGGTTCCGGGTCTGGAAACCCACGACCTTCCGCCAGCCGAGCTCGTTGAACGCGGCCCGGGTCTCGGCGGGTGTCCTTCTGTAGTCGGTGAACTTCGTGTGCTCGGGAAGGCCGAACGCCCTGACGGCTCCGCCGATCACCCAGTCGCCCGCGGTGTCGAGCGCCGCGACGCCGGGGTGGGAGCGATCCGTCGTCTGGAAGACCGCTTGCGCTTCCTGCTCCTTGTCGCGCTGGAACACCTCTTCGACGCCCAGCAGCGCGACGGGACGGTCCTCGATGGTCAGGGCGACCGTGTCACCGCCGCCGATCCGCTTCACTCCGTGATCGTCGGTCGTGATCGTGATCGGGATGCTCCAAACGTGTCCCGAGGACAGGCGCATCTCGTCCAGGACGGAACGGTAGTCCTTCTCCCCCATGAATCCGCGGAGCGGCGAGAGCGCGCCGGTGGCGAGCATCTCGAGGTCGGCGGTCTCGCGGGGACCTAGCTCGATCTTGGGCAGCTGGGCGGCCTCCTCGGAGGCGCGCTGAGCTTCCTTGTCTTCCAGGCGGAGGTCGATCAGCTCCCCGCCGTGGGGTTGGCTTGTCTCGTTCATGGGGCGCAGAGGATATCCGAAGAGGTCATCCGCCCACATCCAGCTCGGCGCCCTCCAGGCTCGCCTCTATCGCCGCGATGCCGTCCTGGACCAGGACGGACTCGTACGTGATGCCGGGGATCAGAGCGGGCAGGGGTATGTCGAACGCCAGGGCCGCGGCGGGAACGCCGACCGTGCCCTCGACCTGGACGTCCTCGGGGGCGAACACGAGCCGACCGCCCTCGACGGTGACCGGGCCCTGCGCGGTGGCCGTGGTCGTCTCGCCGCCCGTGCTGACCCGTGTCTCGACCCTGATCCCGGGGCCCGGCAGGGTCACGAGTACAGGCGTGCCCTGGTCCTGGAGGTACGCGGACAGCGCGTCCTCGGTGACGACCGCCTGGGCAGTCCCGCCCCGCGACGCGATCGAGCCGGAGCCCCTGATGAGCGCCGAGCTCTCGAACTCGAGATCCTCGAAGCTGAGCGTGATGCTGTCGAGCACGAGGCCCTCCACGTCGACGTCGGTGACCTCGACCGACACGGCGTCCAGGCGGCCTCGGGCGACCTGGAGGAGGAACGGGAACCCCTGGAGGTCGATGTCGGGGCGCTCGGGGAGATCGAGCGCGGTCTCGACGCTCGAGGCCAGGCGCGTCTCGGCGATCTCCTTGATGCCGAAGTCGGCTCCGAGAGCGATCGCGACGAGCACCAGGAGGATGATCGATATGCGGCGGCCGGGGCCGTGGACTGTCGGGTACTCCCTACGCACGGACCGCGAGCCTACACGCCGGTCACTCCAGCGAGCCCTCGAGGTGCAGCAAGAACTCCTTGCGGTCCAGCCCGCCCGTGTAACCGCCGAGCCCGCCGCTCGTGTGGATCACCCGGTGGCACGGCACGACGATCGGTATCGGGTTGCTGCCGAGCGCGTTGCCGGCCGCTCGCGATCCGCGGGGACTGCCGGCCCGGGTCGCCACGACCCGGTACGTGGTGAGCTCGCCGTACGGGATCCGCGCTGTTGCCCTCAGCACCTTGCGGGTGAACCCGTGCGTCAGCGCGTAGTCGATCTCGAGGTCGAACCCCTGGGCCCGCTGCGCGAAGTACTCGTCGAGCTGGCGGCGGACCTCGTCCAGCTGCACCGGCGACTCGAGGACGCGTGGCGACACATCGGCCGACAGCTCCTCCAGCACCTCGTCGCGGTCCTCGTTCGGGTAGGCGAGGCGGACCAGGCCCCGGCGTGTGACGGCGACGAACAGCGGACCGAACGGTGAGTCGGTCTCGGTGTAGGCGATGTCGAGCAGCCCGCTCGAACCGGCGCTTTCCGCCAGCTTCCTCGCGGCTTCCGCCGACCTCTTCCCGAACGAGGCTCGCGCGCCGCGGATCCTCCGCTCGATGTCCTTCGAGCTCATCTCAGACCCTCTCCTTCAGCTGTTTGAGTCCTTCTCTCACTCGCTGCCTCGCGGCTTCCTCGCTGCATCCCAGCGTCGCCGCGATGTCCGCGTACGCGAGGTCCGCGACGAACCTCAGCAGGATCGCGCCGCGCTGCCCGTCCGGCAGAGCCCTGACCGCGCTCCACAGCGCCGGCTCGGGCTCCCCCGCCGGCGGCGCCGCGCGTTCCGGCACCTGCTCGACGGGATCGGCCCTCCTCTTCCTGGCGCGGTGCGCATCGAGCGCCTTGCGGTGGGCGATCGTCATGACCCAGCCGCGCAGGTTCGACGCTTCACGCAGGCGCGGGTAGGCGCGCAGCGCGGACATGAACGTCTCCTGGAACGCGTCGTCGGCCTCCCCCGGCCCCGCCGACGCGACGAGGAACCGGTAGACCGGCTCGCGATGCTCGTCGAGGAACCGCTGGAACGGTGGCAGCCGCACACCAGTAGAACGCGAGCGCGCGGCGGCGCGTGAGGTCACCGCAGCGAGAGGGCTTCCCTGATACGCGGCTCGAGACGCTCCGCGAGCCCCGGCGTGAGCCCGTCGTCGGCGTGGCCGAACCTGGACGCGAGGAGCAGGCGCTTCGGCTCGCCGGCCCGGCGGTACAGGCGCCAGGCCTCCTCCTCGTCGAAGAAGTGGTCGTCGCGGCCGTGCACGACGATCAAGGGCGTGGGCGCTATGCGCTCGACGAGGTCCTCGGGTGTCGGAGGGCTGTCCCATCGGTCCGACAGCCTGACACCGAGCCTCTCGGCCAGGCGCCGCCCCCTGGGCGTGCCCGTGACCCATTGCATCTGGCGGACCGCTCGAGACGTGTGGCCGTCCCACCGCGCGGGCGTTGAGATCGATACGACCGCGTCGACTCCGCCTCGCAGCGCAGCGTGACGCACGACCGCAACGCCACCCATAGAGGTGCCGACGGTCGCCACCGGCTCGCCGGGGCGCTCGTGCCGCGCCAGCCTTGCGACGGCGTCCACGTCCAGGACCTCGAGGTCGCCGTACGTGCACAGGCCCTCGCTCTCGCCGTGACCCCGAAGGTCCACCGCGTAGACGACGAAGCTCCGGGCGAGCGCCGTGACGAACCTCACGATCTTCGGCTTTCGGTGCCAGCCGAGCAGCCCGTGACAGAACACGATCGACGGGCCCCGGTCGCCGACTCGAGAGCCCTCGAGCCGGACGCCGTCCTCGGTCTCGACGCTGAACGGCTTGGCGGCGGTGTAGGAGCGGGACCAGATCGTCTGTGCCGGCGAGGCCATGGGGCCCAGGGTAAGGGATGCTCGGGGAGTCCCCAGGGACCCCTCGGCCACGCAGTGACCTCTGTTACGCTCGGCGGGAGGGAGCTCTTTGCGACGCATCGTCCTCCTATCCGACCGGCCCCCTCATGAGGTCCTCCCCGCCCTCCTGAGCCTCGAGGCCGACGTGAAGGCCGAGATGCCGACGGCCGAAGTGCTCGCCGCCCTGCCCGACCTGGGCCCGGATCTGGTCATCGTCGACGCGGTCACGGAGCCCGAGCGGGCCACTGAGCTCTTGCAGATCCTCGTGTCCGCCGGCTCACCGGTCGCCACGGTGGCCGTGCTGCCCCGGAGCCTCAAGAGAGATGAGGGGTGGGAGGAACTCGTGGACGACTTCGTGTTCACGGAAGTCTCGGAGAACGAGCTGCGGCTCCGCCTCGCGATGCTGTGGCAAAGAAGAGGCGATACCGGCGACGCGGTCATCAGGATCGGCCCCGTGGCGATCAACGTGGAGACATACCAGGTCACGATCGGCGGCCGCGTTCTCGACCTCACTTTCAAGGAGTTCGAGCTGCTTCGCTTCCTCGCCGAGCACCCCGGACGGGTATTCTCGCGCGCCAAGCTGCTCCAGGAGGTCTGGGGCTACGACTTCTACGGTGGGACCCGAACCGTGGACGTTCATGTCAGGCGTCTGCGCTCGAAGCTCGGGCCCGAGCACGAGCAGCTGATCGACACGGTCCGAGGCGTCGGCTACCGCGCCGCCGACCCCCGCTAGCCCGCAGGCGTTACCGCAAGCTTTCCATCGCCCGCTCGCGGTGGAGACTTTCCATCACCGGGCAGGGACACTTAGAGTCACCGTCGAAGTCTCCTCCTATGCGCGCTGCCCGGCCGCTCTTCGCCCGCCGCCTTACCGTGCTAGTAACCTCGATCACGGCCTGCCTCAGCCTGGGGATCTCCACGACGCGGGCCTACCCTCGCCCCGGACGAACCGAGATGGTCACCGTGGCGATCGATGGCGACGCTGACAGCTACTCGCACTACCCCGACATCAGCAACGACGGCCAGACCGTGGCCTTCCAGAGCGACTCCACGAACCTGATCCCGGGAGACACCAACAAGCAGACGGACGTGTTCGTGCGCGACCTGCAGACGGGCACGACGCGCCGCGCTTCCGAGAGCGCCACCGGAGGTCAGGGCAACTTCAACTCCGCCGCCCCGTCGATCAGCCCCAGCGGGCGGTTCGTCACCTTCTCCACGCGGACGACGGATCTCATCCCGAACGACTCGAACGGCACCTGGGACGTCCTGGTCAAGGACATGCAGACGAACGCCGTCCGCAACGCCTCCGTGAGCGCAGACGGGACCCAGGGCGACGGCATCTCGGCCAGCCCCTCGGGCAGTGCCCTCGATATTGGGATCGTGGCGTTTGAGAGCGACGCTACCAACCTTGTGCCCGGCGATACCAACGGGGTCAGGGACGTCTTCGTGCACGATCTCGGGACAGGAAACACGGTGAGCGCTTCGAACGCGGCCGACGGCACACCGGGCAACGCCGCATCGACCCAGGCGTCGATCACGGCAGACGGACGGCGAGTGGTCTTCGTGAGCGACGCCACGAACCTCGTGCCCGGCGACGCCAACGGCGTCCGGGACGTGTTCTTGAAGAACCTCGAGACCGGAGCGATCAGCATCGCCTCGGTCGCCTCCGACGGCATCGCCGCGAACGCCGCGTCCGGCGGCCCGAAGATCAGCCAGGACGGCGGCACCGTGCTGTTCTCGACCGCCGCCTCCAACCTGGTGCCCACCGACGCCAATGGAGGTGTCCAGTCGGGAACCGCAGATGCGTTCGTGCACGACCTCGCAACGGGCTCGACGGAACGCGTGTCGGTCACCAGCGCGGGAGTCGAGGCGAGTGACGGCTCTGCCGGAACCGGGATCAGCCCCGACGGCAGGTACGTGACGATGATCAGCGACGCACCCACGCTCGTTCCGCCGGATGGCAACTTCCGTCCTGACCTGTTCCTGCACGACCGCCTGACGGGCATCACCGAGCGAGTCTCCGTGAACGCCGACGGGAGCGAGTCCGGGGGCGGCCTGTTCGGGACGAGCGCCGGCGCAACCAACGCGGACGCGAGCGTGATCGCGTTCGCCAGCGACAACCCGAACATCGTGCCGGGCGACGCCAACACCGGGTTCGACTCCGACATCTTCGTCCGCCATCGAGGGCCCGCCCTCGGCATCTCGGACCTGCGCGCGTCCCCTGACGGGGGCGAGATCGCCGTCGAGGGCACGGCCACCTCGTCGGGTTTGGTCGCGGTCAAGACCACCGACCCTGGGGACGACGGCGAGGAGGCCCTTGGTGCCGAGCTCGACGGTGTGGCCGTGGTGATTCGCCCAGAGCAGGAGGACCTACTGATCGACTTCGAGGTGACCCGCCTCCCCGGAGTCCGGCCCCCGAATCTTCAGCCGACCCAGGTCGGTTCCGGAATGCAGGGCTCCTCGGGCGTGCCGGGCGTCGTTTACGCGCTGGCGCTCCGCGCGGGGGGCACCTCTTACCAGGTCCGGGCCACACGGTCGGATGTCGCCACCGGCACGTTCAGCGCGCCGGTCTTCACGCTGGTCCGATGCGACGTGGCGTGCATCGAGACCGCGAGGCTGGCGGGTGGCTACGGCACCACCGGAGAGGAGATCCGGGTGGCCGTGCCGTTCTCGGCACTCGGCGTCTCGGGCGCGGCGACGCTCACCCAGGTGGGCGCGGTCGTTGGGCTCGGCGACGGGATCACGGGCGCCCTGCACCCCCTGGATCTGGCGACGCTTCCCGATATCTCCATCGCCCCACTCACCGTCGAGGTGGGGGTGGCTCCGGCCGACCACTCCGAAGACGAGGTCGGCTTCCAGCCGGCCTCGACGCTCGCCGGCGGCGCGTTCTCGGCTCGCCCAGCCGCCCCCGGCTCGCCGTCTCGCGTGTGGGCCCGGGCGTGTCTCGGCGCGGTGTGCGGCACCGCCTCGGTCCCCGTGCCATGAGCCTCGCCAGGATCGCCCTGGTGCTCGTCGTGGCCGCATCGGTAGCCTCGCCGGCGGCGGCCCAGGTGCCCGAGGTACCGCCCGCCATCTGCATCCCGGTCCCCGATCACAACGACAAATGCCCCTCCTGGGTGCGCTCGCACGGCTCATCCGCCGACTTCCCCACGCCGACGGCCGTGACGCCCGACGGGAGGCTGGTGCTCATCGCCGGGACGGCCGGCGATCAGTTCGAGAACCTGTCGAACATCACCACGGCGGCCTACGACACGGCCACCGGCGCGTCGGTCTGGACCAGGGTGTACGAGGGACCGGAGGAGCTCAACGACTTCGCCACGGCGCTGACGCTCAGCCCAGACGGCTCGACCGCGTTCGTGACCGGCGCCCAGGACGTGCCCAAGCAGTTCGATGCGCAAACCGGCGGCGAGACGGTGACGGTTGCCCTGGACGTCGCCACTGGCCAGGTCGACTGGAGCGCCGAGGGCGTCCGGGGCACGGGAACGGCGGTCGCGGCGTCCCCGGAGTCGGTCTTCGTGGCCGGGACGCACGAAGGTGATTACGTCACGGCGGCCTACGACGTAGCCACGGGGGCACAGCGATGGCTAGAGGGGTACGACGGCGATGCGCACCTCGAGGACACCCCGCTGGCCATCACGGCGGCCGGCGGGCGAGTGTTCGTGACGGGACGCGAGCACACCGCGGAGGGACCGGACTTCTTCGATCCGGCCGACGACCGCGACATGACCACGCTTGCCTACGCGGCGGACACCGGAGAGCAGCTGTGGCTCCGCGTCGATGACAGCGGGGCGGCCGAGTGGAGCTGGGAAGAGGGGAACGCCCTGCTGACCAGCCCCGACGGCGCGACGCTCTACATCTCCGGTCGTAGCCACTTCGCCGCCCACAGCGTTCTCGTGGCGATCGACGCCGGGACCGGACAGCGGCTGTGGCGCCGGTTGCTGGGTCCCTCCTCACTCGACGGGATCGCCCTGACGCCCTCCGGGGATCGCGTGCTCGTGACCGGCTTCACATCCACCGCGGACTTCAGCGGTGATCGGACCAGGGCGTTCGACGCGGCGACCGGAGCCACGTTGTGGCAGACGCAATTCTTCTACAACGGGGACGAGGGCTGGGGACCCTTCGCCTATGACGTCGCCGTCTCCCCGGACGGCTCCACGGCCTACGTCACCGGCACCGAGCGACAGGAGCCCCCCGCCCTTGCGTGGGACAGCGTCACGACCGCGTACGACATCGGGAGCGGAGAGACGATCTGGTACGCCGAGTACAACAGCTCGCGGATCAAGAACGACATGACGCTTACCCACCACATCTCGGTCTCGCCCGACGGGAAGACGTTGTTCACGTCGGGCTCGTTCCTGGGCCCCGAGTTCGGCTCGACCCAGCACGGGTGGGCGGTGCTCGCCTACGACGCGGATACCGGCGGACCGATCCAGGGTTCCGAGACGTGCTCTCTCGAAGTTGCCGGCCGGCAGCTTCCGAGGCTCTGCCTCCCCACGCCCGCCTCCCTGGACCTGGCCGCCGTCCCGCACGCGACAGACGGTCCCGCCACCGCACCGTGCACGCCTCCCTTGCTCCGGGACCGGTGCGAGACCTGGGTGGGCACGTACGACACGGCCTGGAACCACGGCAATCCGGCTCGTGGGTTCGACCTCCCCCTGGCCAGCGCCGTCTCCCCGACGGACGGCTCCGTCTTCGTCACGGGCCTGACCCTCGACATGGAGTCGGAGACGTACGCGATCGCCACTGCGGCCTTCGATCCCTCGACCGGGGAACGCCGGTGGAGCCGGCTGCATGTCCCCGACTACCGGCCGTACTCGCAGCCCTACGGCATCGCCGTCAGCTCCGACGGGAGCCGCGTCTACGTCACCGGGGTGAGCCACTGGGACGCGTGGATACCGGCGAAGGGAAGTTTCCTGACCGTCGCGTACGACACGGCGACGGGTGAGCAGGTCTGGGAATCGGCATACCACGGTTCGGCCAAGGCGCTCAACGTGGGGATGGCGGTCACGGTGAGCCCGGAGGGTGATCACGTGTTCGCGACCGGGGTGCGTGACGCGGTCACCACGAACTACGACATGCTCGCCAACACCAGCGGTCAGCTCGCCACGATCTCCTACGACGCCGACACCGGCGAGCGGGAGTGGATCCGCGGCTACGGCTCCGAGGGTGCCATCGGTCCGAGCCTCGGCCACGCCCTGACGATGACCTCTGATGGACAGGCGGTCGTCGTGACGGGGCCGAGCAAACGAGGTGGCGACCACGACGCGGTCACCATCGGCTACCGAGCGGATGGGGCGGACGCCGGCTCGCAGCTCTGGCTCAGTCGCCACGACCAGCCCAACGATGACCTCCCGATCGCGCTCGCAGCCTCCGGGGACCGGATCTACGGCACCGGCTGGCACGTCGACGACCCGAGCAACGGCGCCACCTCGATGACCACCTTCGGCATCGACGCCTCGACGGGCGGGGAGCTCTGGAGCCGCTCGTTCGGCACCACCACCGAGCCCGCCTTCGCCACTGGACTGGCGGTCGGGCCGGATGGCTCGGTGTACGTCACCGGATCCGCCGTCAATGGGGTCCTGTGGGGTGGGGCTACCGTGTCCTACGATCAGGCGGGAGCCAAGCGTTGGGCCGCGCGTGAACCTCTGGGCGCGCCGGCGGACATCCTCTACTTCACCGATCCTCTGGCCGTATCTCCCGACGGCTCAAAGGTCTACGTCGGGGGTCAGCAGGAGGTGTTCGCCAACGGCACGTACCTCCGATCGGACGTGATGACGATCGCGTATTCGACTGTGGACGGCACTCTCGCCTGGACCGGCCGGTACAACGGCTCGGACACCGAGACCAACATCCACTCCGCCGTGGGCGTGGGCGTGGCCCAAGGAGGCAGCTCGGTCTTCACCTCGGCGTGGTTCACCTACGCTCCGGGCGATGACGGCAACGGCGACGACTACGGCGTCGTTGCCTATCCGGCTTGACCCTTGCGGCGAGCGGGTAGCGCTCCCGGAAACACAGAATTAACCTCTGCGAAACCGCCGGGCAATCCGACCCGGCTAGCCTTCCCCCGACCGAGCCCAAGGAGGGGTTGATGGCGACACCTAAGGACGTGCTCGACCTGGCCAAGAAGTCGGACGCCCAAGTCGTCGACTTCCGGTTCTGTGACCTGCCCGGCTTGATGCAGCACTTCTCGGTTCCGATATCCCAGCTGACCGAGGAGAGCTTCGAGGACGGCTTCGGCTTCGACGGCTCCTCGATCCGCGGGTTCCAGGAGATCCAGGAGTCGGACATGCTCCTGCTGCCGGACCCGGACGCGGCCTACATGGACCCGTTCACCACGCATCCGACGATCGCGATCCACTGCTTCGTCAAGGACCCGGTGACCGGCGAGATGTACTCGCGCGATCCCCGCGGGATCGCGAAGAAGGCCGAGCTGTACCTGCAGCAGACGGGTATCGCCGATACCTCGTACTGGGGACCCGAGCTGGAGTTCTACATCTTCGACTCGCTGCGCTTCGACCAGAACCAGCACGAGGGCTACTACCACATAGATGCGATCGAGGGCATCTGGAACTCCGGGGCCGAGGAGGGGGGGAAGAACCTGGCGTACAAGCCCAGGTACAAGGAGGGCTACTTCCCTCTGCCTCCGATGGACCACTACCAGGACCTGCGCACCGAGATGATGC
>JBOGVX010000098.1:0-1701 GCA_050693165.1 Actinomycetota bacterium
GCTCCTCGGCCGGTAAGGATCTGGATCCCTCGATGCGAACCTCACGTACGGCGAAGAAGGCGGAGGTCAGGAAGACCCACGCGCCTATACCGAGGACGATCACCGTGATGATCGCGAGAGAGGCGGATGAGCCTCGCCTCCGCGGTCCGGTCGTCACGAGACCGGTCCCACCATGCGAACCTCCGCCTCGAGCTCGACAGCGAACTTCGACAAGACCCGGTCGCGCAGAACCTCCATCAGCGCTCGAACGTCTGCCGCGCTCGCACCCGGGTTCGCGACGATGAAGTTCGAGTGTTTCTCCGAGACTCGGGCTCCTCCGACCGACAGGCCCTTGCCCCCTGCCTCCTCGATCAACCTTGCCGCGTGATCTCCGGGGGGATTCTTGAACACGCTCCCGCAGTTGGGCTCCGCAAGTGGCTGCGTCGCCTTCCGCCAGGCTCGCGCCTCCTCCATCTGTCCCCTGATCTCCTCGAGATCACGGGGCTCGAGGAGGAACCCCGCAGCCACCACGACACCGGGATCAGGGAGCTCGGACTTGCGGTAGTCGAAGCCGGCCTGCGATGCGGGGATCACCCTCAGCTCGCCGGCTTTCAGGTCGAATAGCTCTATCGAGTCGAGCACCTCGTCCAGCGAGTGGCCGTGGGCCCCGGCATTCATCCAGACGCTTCCTCCAACGGAGGCCGGGATCGCAACGCCGAACTCCAGACCGCTCAGGCCGTGATTCAAGGCCACCCCCGCAAGGGCGGGGAGCGGCATCGAACCCCCGGACTTCAGCAGATCGCCCTCCCTGGCGGCCCACCTGTAGGAACGTCCGAGGCGGACGACAAGCCCCGGGAAACCCTCATCGGAGACGAGGAGGTTCGACCCCTTGCCGATCACCACGAAGGGCACGCTCTCCTCGATCACGGCGCGGGCAACCGCTCCGAGATCGTCCGCGGACTCGACCTCGAGGTACAGGGAGGCCGGGCCTCCTATCCGGAACGACGTCAGAGGCGCCAGCGGGAATCCGGCCTGGACCCTGTCGCCGGCCGTTTCTCGCAGCAGCCGCTCGGCTCCCGAGAGGTCGCCGCGCGTCTCAGCCGTCGCCATGGCCCAACAGCGTGAGGGTCTCCTCCGAGACCATCGTGATGTCGCCGGCGCCGAGAGTCAGGACCAGGTCCCCCTCGCGGATCTCGCGAGCCAGGAAGGGCGCCAGGTCGGGACGTTTGGGAAGGTAGACGGCCCGCTTGCCGGGCTCCGCCTCGACCAGCCCGTCCACGACCAGCTTGCCGCTGATGCCGGCCACCGGTAGCTCACCCGCTCCGTAGACATCTGTGACGACCACGACATCCGCCGCACGGAGGCTCTCCCCGAGCGAGCGCCACATCGCGGCGGTCCTCGAATAACGGTGCGGCTGGAATACGGCCATGACCCTGCCCCCGTCGCGGTCCCTCACGGCGGCCAGCGTCGCGGCGATCTCCGTGGGATGGTGCGCGTAGTCGTCGACGAACTCCGCGCCGCGAGCCGAGCCCTGCCTCTCCCAGCGCCGGCGCACGCCCCCGTAATCTCGCAGGGCCGCCACCGCCGCCTCCACCGTTACCCCCAGAAGGGCCGCTGCTGCCACGGCGCCGGCGGCATTGAGCGCGTACTGGTGGCCGGGCACGGGGATCTCGATCTCCCCCGCCCAGGTCTCGAGTGCTCCGCCCTGCGTCGTCAGATGCG
>JBOGVX010000099.1:0-38539 GCA_050693165.1 Actinomycetota bacterium
TCGGCCGCCGGAGGCCCGCTCATCCTTATGGGGATCGACGCCGAGGACTTTTACTTGGAGGCCGGTCAGCACGGTCCGATCCAAAACTACGTCGACGTGATCGACAGCCTCCTCGGGAACACCTCCAACGGCGGGAACGGGATACTGGTGATCGGGGGCGGCAAGGCCTCCGGCGACGACGTAACCGAGTTCTGGGACGACATAGGAACGGGAACCGGCGAGACCATCACCTACGCGAACGGCGCCGCTATCAGCAGCCAGTCTTTCGCGGGATTCCAGATCCTCGCGGTGGTCAGTGGCGCGCCGGGAACACCCTCCGGTGGACTGACCGATGCCGAGAACGACCTGTTGGTCAACCGCAAGCAGGATGTCGTTCAGTTCGTGAACAGCGGTGGCGGCCTGTTCGGTCTGTCGCAGGCAGCATTGACTCAGCCTTACGGGTACCTGGACGACGTCGGTGACTTCACCTTCGAGTTCCCACCGCAGTTCGACGACATCGCGCCGACGCCGGAGGGAACGGCGATCGGAGTGACGGATGCCCTCGACATCTGCTGCTGGCACGACGAGTTCATAACGTTCCCGAGCTACCTGGATATCCTGGCCTTCAACACGGACGTCGGTCACGAGCAGCATCCGGCCGCGATCGGCGGCCTCACGGTAGTGATCGGCGGGGCCGAGGGCCGCACGACAGGGGGCGGCAGGATCGATGACGGGGTCCGCGTGACACATGGGTTCGAGCTCCACTGCGACGTTGCGGATCCCCCGAACAATCTCGAGGTGAACTGGGGCGGCAACAAGTTCCATCTCCTGACCCTGGACTCGGCCGATTGCAGCGACGACCGGTCGATAGACCCCAAGAACCCCAACGCACCCTTCGACACGTTCGAGGGGTCGGGAACGGGGCGTTGCAACGGGTCTCCGGCTGAGATCGACTTCCTTCTCAGCGACGGTGGCGAGCCACAGATGGATCGAGCCGAGTTCGAGATCAGCGGCAGTTGCACGCTCGACGTGGGCAGTCAGTTGAACAGCGGCAATCACCAAGCTCACAAGACCTGACCGAGCTCGATAGAAAACGGTTTGGCCGCTCCGGTCCCGTAACCATCCGGGTGCCGGGGCGGTCGAACCCTGTGATGCCCGGCGAATCATCCAAGTTCCATGACCTCAGCCCACGCCCACAGAAGAGACGGCTTGGGCTTCGTTCTTCACGTGCGAGTCACACACCCGAAGGGCTGTTGCTTGCAGGTCTCCTGTTAACCAGCGCCACCCCGTCACAGCCCGCTGCCGCAAGCCCTGCCTGGGCACTTCAGACTCGTAATCCCCTGGCGTGCAGGTCCGTCGTCGACGAGCTGAACTTCACGAACTACTGGTTGGGCCCCTCGTTCGAGGGCCTCGATCTCACCGCCGTGCTGCGGCTTTGCGGCGGCTCGCACAACGAGATCTCGTACATCTATGGTGACTGCACTCCGCAGGGAGGCGGGTGCTCAACTCCCCTCGAGATACAGGTGTATCCATCTGCGCTGCGGAACAAGGAGATGTACGCCTCAGGCCCGCCGGGTTTCCCGTCGCGCCTGAGTGAGGATCAGACCATCGACGGGGTCCCCGCCACCAACTACCACGGCCATCTCGAGGTCTACTACCCGGACTCCACTGTTGTCATCTTCGGGGATGCCGCCCCCAAGGACTACGTCGCCAGCTTTCTTGTAGAAGGTCCCAGTCGACTGGCTCAGCTGTCAGAGCACGGCCTCGCTTTCGACTCGCAATGCCTTGACGATGCACGCGGATGCACAGCCGATCGGTCGAGTGAGACCTTGGAGCATCTGGCATGGGTCTTCCTATGGGTGCTTCCGTTGGGTGCCCCTTTTGTAGCTGCCCTCCTGATCGGGAGGTTGCGGCTCTTGGTGGTTCCCCTGCTCGAATGGCTACTGATCTTCCTAGGCCTGTACTCGGGTTGGTGGGGAAACGGCGTCGGCGAGTCTTGGCAGTTTGCCATGGGTTTCTTGATGTTGGTCGGAGTGGCAATCGTGGGGGCGGGCTTGGCGCTCCGGTGGCTGACCCTGTCCATCGCGCGCTCCCGCCGTCGCCGCCTCGCATAGCCCAAGCCGGTAGCATCCGGCGGTGACTTCGGCCCTGCGGAGGCTCGTTCTCGGTCTCGTTGCGTTGCTGCTCGCGTTCAGTGGCGTGCCGCGCGCCGACATCGCGGCTGCGGTTCAGAGCTGGGCGAGGATCGCGTGCAGCCTTCCCAAAGAGCAGATCCAGCGCGTCTACAACGGCTACCTGGAGGGTCGCTCGGGCGAGGTTCAGTTCCTGCCGAAGTACCCGAACTTCGTCGGCAGCTACTACTCGCACTCGGGAACCTGGCCGTACCTCCAGGAAGTGCCGCTCCTCTTCTACGGCCCGGGCCACGTGCCCGGGACCGGCACGGTGAAGCGGCCCGCAACGGTGGCAGACATCGCCGCGACGTACGCCGACATGCTCGACTTCACCTTCGACGCTCCCGATGGAGCACCCCTTCCTGAGGCGATAGACCCCGTCGCGTCCAAGCCGAAGTTGATCTTCACCCTCGTGTGGGATGGGGGAGGGCGGAACGTACTGAAGACTTACTCGAAGTCCTGGCCGAACCTGAAGCGCTTGATGCGTCAGGGGGCATGGTTCGAGAACACCACCGTCGGCTCGTCCCCCTCGGTTACGCCGTCGATCCACGCGTCGATCGGGACCGGGGCGTTCCCACGCCATCACGGCATCGTCGATCTTCGCTTCCGCATCGGCGGGGGGCCTCCGACCAGTACGCAGCGCGCCGAGGCGTTGATCTCGCCCACCCTCGTGGACGAGTACGACGTGGCCAACGGCAACGATCCCGTGATCGGGATGGTCGGCGCCGAGGGCACGCTGGGAGTGATCGGACACGGCACCGGTTTCCAGGGAGGCGACGCCGACATCGCGGCGGCTCAACGCGCGGGCAAATGGCGGCTCAGTGGCTCGAACGGCCAGTTCTTCCATTTCCCCGGCTACGTACCCGGCCTGTCCGGGTACAAGAAGATCCGGCCGGCCGCGGATCGCCAGGACGGACGGATAGACGGGAGCTGGTTCGGGCTACGGCTGGACACACCAGACTCCCTGACCTACACGCCGGCTTACTCGCGGTACCAGACCGGCGTCGTCGACGAGATCATCGAGCGAGAGGGCTTCGGCGCCGACGATCTGACCGACCTGCTGTTCGTCAACTACAAGGTGATCGACAAGGTCGGCCACAAGTACAGCTTCCCGAGCAGGCAGATGTCGGCCGTCGTTCGCGGAGTGGACCAGGCCCTCGGAGACCTCGTCAAGATCCTGAACCGCAACGTCGGACAGGGTCAGTGGGTGCTCGCCCTGACGGCCGATCACGGGTTCACCCCGAAGGAGGGGACCACCGGGGCGTCCATCATCGACAACTACGAGCTCGCCAGAGACCTGCACAGCGTCTTCGGCGCGGCGATCCAGTCGCCTCGCCCGACGCAGACCTGGGTGAGCGAGAGCGCGCTCCAGGGGCACTCCCTTGGAGACATCGCCCGCTACCTCATGAACTACACGCGAGCTCAGAACGCGGCGAATCCCTCGAGAGTGCCGCCGGGAGCGGGAGGCGAGAGGCTCTTCGCGGCGGCGTTCCCCAGCTCGATCCTGCCCGGCCTGCCCTGCATCGATCCCGGGGACTAGAGGCTTACAGGTACCAGAGGTCGCCCTCGAACTCGAACCCGAGCGCCTCCTGGCCCCAGTCCTCGCGCTTGTCGATAAGCCAGGCGAGGAACTCCTTGCGCTTGCGCTCGAAATGGTCGGCGTCGCCGAAACCGGTCAGGACCGCGACCTCCTCGGCGATCATCGAGCCGTCCTTCGCCTTGTACCGTCCAGTTGCCATCGACTCCCTGCATCCGCCGAACAGGGAAGAGAGGAGATCGGCAGCCTCGTCTCTCCGCGCGACGAACTCCTCGGCCGAGATCGTGCGATCGCCGTCGGTCGACGGTATGTAAACGACGCATTCCAGTGGCAGATGAGTGATCCCCTTCGGCAAACGGTCGAAGGGGAGCCCCGATACCCACTCCTCTTCCACGTCGAATGGCGCGACCGGTCGGCTTGTCTTCTTCACGTTGTCCTCCTGGTCGGTTCTCGCGACTATCCTCTCGCTTCGTGTGGTTCGTGAATAGAGGAAAGGCGATTGCTGCAGA
Source organism: Actinomycetota bacterium (assembly GCA_050693165.1). Lineage (GTDB taxonomy): Bacteria > Actinomycetota > UBA4738 > UBA4738 > CALAEC01 > CAZKFH01. The sequence goes on from JBOGVX010000099.1 coordinate 4,197, forward strand.
GGTCCGCGCCGAGCTCGGGGACAGCGAGATCGTGGCGATCGACGAGGGCGCGAACTGCTTTGGTCTCGAGTCAAAGGGCGCCTGGCAGATCCGCGGCAACGGCTGCCTGGCGGCCACCTCCGAGGAGGTCCTTTTCATCATGTGGATCCCTCGCAAGGAGATCCGGATCACACGAGACTGGATCTCGGCAGTCGAGCACCCCATGTCCCACTTGGGCAAGACCGTGGCTCGGCCGTTGCTGAAGATCCGCTACAACGACGACCAGGGCAGGCCGGAGTCGGTGGCCTGGCTCGTTCGGGACCTCCCGGCATGGGAGGCAGCCCTCTCCTGACATGAAACTGGCGCTCCTTCGAGCGACCCATCCCCTGCCGGCGCTTGCCGTGACCGTCCTGGTGTCCGCTGTCGCGGTTTCCAGGGAAGCGAGAGGCTGGACGCTCGGGCTGATAGCTCTGTCGACCGCCGCAGGTCAGGCCTCGGTCGGATGGTCCAACGACTACCTCGACCGTGAGCGGGATCGAGCCACCGGTCGGGTCGACAAGCCGATCGTCGCCGGAGACGTCAGCGCGAGTGCTGTCTGGGCGGCCGCTCTGATCGCGTTCCCGCTCAGCGTGGGGCTCTCGGTGCCGCTCGGTCTCGCCGAGGCCACAGTCATGCTGGTGGCCGTCGGCTCGGCGTGGCTGTACAACGCGCTCCTCAAGTCAACGGCTCTGAGCCCACTCCCGTACGCCGTGTCGTTCGGTCTTGCGCCCGTCTACATCTGGCTCGCGACCACGGGCGATCTGCCGCCGCCGTGGATCCCCGCGGCCGCGGGGCTGCTTGGGTTCGCGGCTCACTTCCTGAACGTGATCCCCGACCTCGATTCGGACCGCGCCGCTCGAGTGCGGGGACTGCCCCACGTGCTCGGGCTGAGGTCCTCGCTGTACCTGGCCTGCTCGGTGCTGACTCTCGTCCTGTTGGTCGTCGCTCTCGGAACGCGGCCTCTGGTCGCGGCCCAGCTAGTGGCCGGTGGGGTCGCCGCCGTCCTGATCGCGGCGGTCGCTCAGGCGGGACGACTTGGGCGAGGACGGCTGGCCTTCAGGCTGACGATCCTTGCGGCCGGGGCGATCGTGGCCGTGTTCCTTCTCTCTTCCGAGGCCGCGCGGCTCTGATCCCCGCCCAGGCGGGTATCCCGTAACGGATCGACGTCTGCAGGACACGGCCCCACCACGTGCTGCCGAAGCTCGCGGTGAGCATCGCGGTTCCGCTGAACGTCATGGTGGCGGTTCTGACGGCGGCGCCGCCGGCAACCAGGGCGAGGGTCAGTGGCCCGGCGAGGTGCCAGTAGAGGAACCAGGGCGTCACGGCGACGTAGGCAAGGAACGCGGCCGCCGCGCCGGGCCAGGGGTCCTCCGCGAATCCCGAGCGCCGAGTCACCATGAGGATCACCGCCCCGATCACGCCCGCGGCCGCGATGCGCACGATCAGCGTCGCGGGCTCGTCTCCGAACACGGAGCCCAGCGCGAGCTGCAGCTGGCCCGCGAGCGAGGCCGAAGCACGGCCGGCGATGCCCGCGAGCCCCTCGAGGGTGGAGGGGCCCTTCCAGAACGGGAGCCACGCGAGGGTCGTCCCTCCCATGGCCACCGCCGTGGCCCGAAGAGCGAGAGGCGGGCGGCGTTTGAGCAGGGCGAGCAGGTACACGAGAAGTACGACCGCGGCGTAGGCCTTGACGAGCCAGGCGCCCGTGAGGAGCACCGTGGCGAGCAGGGGCCTCCCGCGTCGGTCGGCGACCAGGCCCCAGAGGATCGCGGCGGCGACCGCGACGTCCGCGTGGCCTCCCAGGGACAGTGAGACGATCATCAGAGGGTTCCATGCGCCGAGAAGGACGGCCCGACCCTGGTCCGACCCCCGCGCCCGAGCGGCTGCCGCGAGGCCGAACATCGAGGCAGCTCCGAGGGTAAGGACCACGGCCTTCATCCACACGTACCCCGCGGCGAGGCTGCCCCCCGCGATACGAGCGACGCCTCCGGTGACCATCGTCCAAACAGGCCCGTACACGGTCGCCTGATCGGTCCATTGGACCCACGGGAACCATGCGTCCGACGCGAAGGCTCGAGGCAGCACGGTGTACGGGTTGGCGCCGTGGACGGCCCACATCTTTCCGTAGAAGAGGTACGAGTACAGGTCCTGTGACTGCGTGAGCGGCGCGAGCAGTACGATCAGGTGGAGCACCCCGCCGGCGACGGCCGCCCGGCGGAACGAGATGCCCCGCCTTGCCGCCCAGCCCGCAACGACGTACGGAACGAACGCTGCGACGACCACGAAGCTGTACGCGTAGGTGATCCCCGGCACCAGCCGGGGCCGGTAGGCGTCGCCGGGCCCGATGAGCGGACGTATCGCGAAGAACAGGGCGAACGCGATCAGGCCCGAGTAGCTCAGCCAGAGCCAGCGGCGCTCCGTCGTCACGCCATCAGAGGCTCGCTGAGACGCGGTGACCACACGCACGGCAGATCACCTCGCCGAGCGTGACCCCGAGGCGAGGGCTCCCGCAGGACTCGCATCGGTCGAGACCCGACGCCCAGTCCGGCCGCTCCGTCTGGCAGGAGGGGCACACGAGGACCTGCTTCCCGTCCTTGACGCCCCGAGCCCAGGGGCGCTCTCGCTTGTCGGGGTCGTACGTGGCTCGCCCGCAGAACAGACACGACGGCGATGACACCGGGCGAGGATAGCCGGGGCTCGGGAAGGCCACGAGGGGCCACGTGGTTGACGTCAGGTGAGGGAGAGGCGTAGATTCGTGTATGTTACCGACGAGTAGGTAAGCGTCCCCGAGAGGAGCCCCACATGCGCGAAGCAGTGATCGTAGAGGCCGTACGTAGCCCGATCGGGAAGAAGGCGGGCAAGCTCAGCGGATGGCACCCGGTGGACCTCCTTGCCGAGGTCCTGAGGGCCGCCGTCGAGCGCACCGGGATCGACCCGGCGCTGGTCGAGGACAACATCACCGGCTGCGTATCCCAGACCGGCGAGCAGGCCATCAACATCGCTCGCAACGCCTGGCTGGCCGCGGGCCTGCCCGAAGAGGTGCCCGCCGTGACCATCGACCGTCAGTGTGGCTCCAGCCAGCAGGCCGCCCACTTCGCCGCGCAGGGCGTGATCGCCGGCGAGTACGACCTCGTGATCGCGTCCGGCGTCGAGAACATGACCCGTGTGCCGATGGGCGTGACCGCCTCGCAGGGTCCGGGCTTCCCGTTCCCCGAGTCGCTGATGAACCGCTACGAGGGCGGCCTCGTGCCCCAGGGTGTCTCGGCAGAGATCATCGCCGAGAAGTGGGACCTGTCGCGCCAGCAGCTCGACGAGTTCGGGCTGCGCAGCCACGAGCTCGCCGCAAAGGCGACCGACGAGGGCAAGTTCCAGAACGAGATCACCCCGATCAAGGTTCAGGGCGAGAACGGAACCGAGGTCTTCGAGCAAGATGAGGGCATCCGCCGTGGCTCGACCGTCGAGAAGATGGGAACCCTCGGGACTCCCTTCAAGGAGAACGGCGTCGTCACGGCCGGTAACTCGAGCCAGATCTCCGACGGCGCCTCGGTGCTGGTCATCGCCAGCCGCGAGAAGGCCGAGGAGCTTGGCCTCAAGCCACGTGCCCGCTTCCACACTTTCTCGCTGGCAGGCGTGGACCCGATCACGATGCTCACCGGGGTCATCCCCTCGACGCAGAAGGCCCTGGACAAGTCGGGCCTGAAGCTCGAGGACATCGACGTCGTCGAGATCAACGAGGCCTTCGCCTCGGTGGTCCTGTCGTGGAAGAAAGAGCTACAGATCCCCGATCATTGGTTCGAGAAGAACGTGAACCCGAACGGCGGCGCGATCGCGATCGGCCACCCGCTGGGGGCGAGCGGCGCGCGCCTGATGGCGTCACTGCTCAACGAGCTCGAGCGGCGCGAGGGCCGGTTCGGCCTCCAGACGATGTGCGAGGGTGGCGGCGTCTCGAACGCGACGATCATCGAGCGCCTGTAAGCCCCAGCTCGAAACTCATGCGAGGGACGCCGCAAGGCGTCCCTCGTGCTTTACTCGAGTCGGTGCCGATACTCCTGAAGATCCTGATCGGCGCGCTCTTCGCGTCGCTGGCCCTGCTCGGCCTTGCCTGGGTCGGCAGGGTCGCCCCCGGAGCGCCGATCGTCGCCATCCCTCTCGGGCTGGTGATCCTGATCCTTGGCACGCGGCTGTTCCGGCGGATCGCCGATACGCCGCCCCACGTCTCGATGGAGCCGGAGGACGTCGCGGACCTCGATGTCTTCTTCGTCTGCGTTGAGTGCAAGACGGAGCTCCGCGTGGAGAAGCTGGGCGAGCTGCAGGTCCCTCGGCACTGCGGCGAGAAGATGATCGTCGAACGCCGCCCCCGAGCGGTCCCCGAGCTCGGCTAGCCGTCCGCGATCTCCTCGGCCTTCTCCTTCAGCTTCCTGAAGTCCTTACGGGGTCGGTCGCCGGGGGTCAGGCTGTCGGTCTTCGAGAACCCCCAGCCCGAGAAGCGGACCCCGACGGCCCCGTAGGTCCGTTTGAGCACCCCGCCGCACTCGGGGCAGGGTCCAGGGGCCCCGGAGCCCATCGGCTGCATCTCCTCGAGCTCGTGACCGCACTTCTTGCACCGGTATGCGTATATCGGCACCTTTATTGGACCCCCCTAGTTATCCACAGTGTGGAAACTCATGGGGATAATTACGTCCGTGTGATTAGCGCCACTGGGTGGCCAGGCCGAACCCGAGGGCGATGGCTCCCAGCCCGCTCCACAGGTAGAGGTTCCTGGGCGAGCCGGGGAGGAGCTGGGTGACCCCCAGGTAGTTGAGGATTATCACCGCCACCCCGAGACCGAGGATCGTCAGGACCGTGATGCCGAACCAGCGCGGGCTCGGCTTCGGCTTCTTTTTCGGCGGTGCCTGGTACCTGCTTCGCTTCGACTTGGACTTTGGCACTCTGCTCCCTCCAGGGCGGGAAATATCATAGCCACATGGAAGCCCCCGCCCCGCGCGTCGCGGTCGTCCTCGCAGCCGCCCTCCTCGGTTTCCTGGCCGTCCTGGGGGCCACCCAGCCGCCCGGCGCTCCCAGAGAGCTGCGGCGCTTCGAGCTGGCGGACCTGGTCGAGGCGGAGAACGCCAAGGTTCGGTCCCTCCGAGCCGAGCTGGCGGGGCTGAGGAGAGACATCGAGTCCCTGGAGCTCGGCGGAGGCGATCTCAGGGGTTTGCGCGAGGAGATCTCGGGGCTGGCGGCAACCGGCGGGTGGGCCGCGATGCACGGCCCCGGCCTGGTCGTCACTCTCGACGACAGCTCCTCGCCACGGTCGCCAAGCGGGGACCCGAACGACCTGGTCGTGCACGAGGCCGACATCCAGACGGTCGTGAACGCTCTCTGGGGAGCGGGCGCGGAAGTCGTGGCGCTCAACGGCGAGCGACTCACCAGCGCGTCGGCCGTTCGCTGCGCCGGCAACACGTTGCTGCTTCACGGGACCCTGCACTCCCCCCCGTACCGCATAGCCGCGATCGGTGATCCGGACGAGCTGGCCTTCGCTCTCGCGAGGCAGCCGGGGATGGGTCGCCTCGCGGCCGAGTCGGATGCGTTCGGCCGGGGTTTCGACGTGGAGACCACGACCATCGAGCTCGCCGGCGGGCCTCCCGCGCGTCAGCGCGTTGTAGGCGAGCCGGTGACCTCATGAGAGGGTGTCGCTGATGTTCTCGTGGCTACGCAAGCGCCAGCCTCGCAACCTGGGGCTCGCCATCCTCTACTGGTCGGTTCTCACGGCCGTGGCCTTCATGCTTCTCTTCCTGATCTTCTACTTCGTGGTGGACCCGCTCCTTCCAGCGATGTTCTGATGATCAGCGGGCGGATCCATCGCCACGAGGTGCTCAGGAGGTGGCCGGCCCTGCCCGTCGCGATCTTTCTCAGCGTGTTGCCAACGCCTCGAGTGGACGACCTCCCGCCACCGATCGAAGTCGTGGTTGCGGGTATCCCACGACTGGTGCCTCCGCGCAGCACCGTGGAAGAGGCACTGATGATGATCGGCGTGGAACCGGAGGCCGGAGACCTCGTCGACGTGGAAGGCCTGACTCTCAAGCTCGACGAGTTCCCGGGGACCGTGGTCGTCAACGGGGAGGAAGCCGTGCGATCTCGCCGCCTCTCGGCCGGTGACAGTCTCGAGCTCATCGACGCCCGGAACCGGATTGAGCCCGTCAGCGTCGACGTCGTCCCCGTTCCCGAGGGCGGGCTGCCGAACCCACAGGCACACGTCGGATCGATCCCCGGCGAGCAGGTGATCACGACCGGGGCGATCTCGGGCAAGCTCGTCTCTTCGGCGTTCCGTCCCGCCGGAGATGCTTCGCCTCCACCGGCGGTCGCCCTGACGTTCGACGACGGCCCGTCGCCCACCTACACGTCGCGCATCCTTCGGGTCCTCGGTCGCTTCCACGTCACCGCCACGTTCTTCGTTGTCGGCTATCTCGCCCGGCGCTACCCGGACATCGTGCGAGACGTGCTGCGCGCGGGCATGGCGCTGGGCAATCACTCGATGAACCATCCTGCTGCCAAGCCCTTCGCCGACCTCCCCCCTCACGAGATCCGCGAGCAGATCGAGAAGGGCCACCGGTCGGTCGTATCGTTCGGAGTGGAGCCGGCCGGTTTCAGGCCGCCGGGAGGCTCGTGGTCGAACTCGGTGCGAGATGTTGCCTCGTCGGTCGGGGAGCGGATCGTCCTGTGGTCCGTCGACTCCGAGGACTTCGAGGCAGGCAAGCCGAGGGTCCTGGCGGCCCGCGTGGTGGCTCAGGCCGAGGCGGGCTCGATCATCCTGCTGCACGACGGGGGAGGTAACCGCGCGGCGACCCTAAGGGCGCTGCCCAGGATCATCAACGGGCTGCGGAGGGAGGGCCTCGGCTTCGTGACCCTGGGCTAGGGCTTCAGCCGGAGCGTTGCCTCCGCGTGCCGCTCGACGGCCTCGCGGCTGAAGGGCAACGCGTGGTGCTCGCCGCTTCCCCATAGGGGGAGCATGTCCGCGAAGTGAGGGCTGGCCGGGTTCCCGGACTGCCCCACGGTGTGGGTTCCCACGGACGCGTCCCAGTCGGACAGGTCGAGGATCTGGCGCCATGAGGGCGTCACGACCACGTCGTATGACCACCCCGGCTCGAAGAGCCCCTGGTTCACCGTCTGCTCGTCGCCTCCCATCTCCACCTCGCCGGCCGTGAACAGCTCCGCGAGGTCCGGGATGAGCGCGAGGCGTCCGGCGAATCGGGCCTTGTGCAGCGAGCCCCATCGCCACACGGTCATGTCCTCGCCGAGCGCGCCGGTCAGCTCGTCCAGAGCGGCGTCGAGCGTCTCGCGCAGGGCCTCGTCCCGCGCCTCGATCCCGTTGCGCCCCCACCATCTGGCTGTCGGGTACGCCAGGAGGTTCGGCAGTACCTGGTACTGGAACGCGTTGGTCCACTGCCGCCGGCCGTAGAAGTGCGTGAGGAGCTCCTCGTCGCCGAACAGCGGCCTCAACACGCGAAGCGCGATGTGCTTGTTCCAGACCTCGTATACGGCCGCGGCCGAGGAGTCCGCGGCGATGTCGTGGTCCCATTCGGCCAGCAGCGCCAGAGCGGTCTTCTGGCGGTCGCTCGACGGCTCTATCGATACAAGCGACGGCAGCAGTGTCTCCGCTGGGAGAGAGACGGTGTCGACCTGCATCTTCGCGAACGAGTCGGTGTCGTGGGTCTCCCGCTCGCAGATCATCTGAGCTATGCGCCGGGCACGGTAGGGCGGAAGGAAGTCCCGTCCGAGGTTATGGCGGTATCCCTCGTCGTGCATCTTGTTGTTAGCGGTGACGAGGAACCCGTCCTCGGGGTTGAACGCCCTCGGCAGCTCGTCGAACGGCACCCACCCGTCCCACTCGTACTCGTCGGTCCACCCGGGGACGGGTACCGTCCCGTCCCCCCTGCGCCGGATCGGGTACGTCCCGGTTAGCTGGTATCCGATGTTGCCGTCCACGTCGGCGTAGACCATGTTCTGACCCGGGCACTTCCACCCTTCGACCGCCTCGCGGAACTCGTCCCACGAACCCGCCGTGTTCAGAGCCTGGATCACCGAGGGCTGGATCCCCAGCTCCGCGCCGACCCAACGGAGCGCGTACGGGCGTGTGATCGAGCTCTCGACGATGACCGGGTCGGCGATGCCGACCATGTAGGAGTCGAGCAGTGGGCCGTGCCGCGTCTCGCGCACCTCGAGGATCTCGGGCTCCTCGCGGCCGCGGACCACGATCTCCTCGCGGTGGATAGTCAGGGGCTCCCAGTCACCGTCGTACTCCGCTTTGGTCCCGTCCTCGGAGAGCCTCTCGAGGTACAGATCCATCACGTCACCCTCGGTATTCGTGAATCCCCATGCTATGCGCTCGTTGTGGCCGATGATCACGCCGGGGCTGAACGGGAGCGTCACCCCCGAGACGTGGTACCCGGGGGCGTTCAGGTGGCACTCGAACCATATGGATGGCGCCGCGATCGCGAGGTGCGGGTCGTTGGCCAGCAGCGGCTTGCCCGTCTTCGTCCTTGTCGCGTCCACGACCCAGTTGTTCGAGCCCTGGCCCGAGGGCGGCAGTATCGCGTCGCGGAGGAGCGCGGTGCGGTCGCCGCCGCCCTCCTTGCCCGCCTCGACAAGGGAGGACTCCGTGTCCAGGTCCGGGAAGAGCGTGCGCATGACCTCGACACCCAGCCGCTCCGCGATCTCGGCTCTCAGCAGCTCGTGGTCCCAGTTCCGGGACAGCCCGTAAGCCATGAACACGCTCGCGGCCGCGCCTATCGCGGGCAGGTCGTCTTCGGGTGGGACCTCGGGCTCGGTGTCGAGGACCTGATATTCGACCGGCTTGGCCGGCAAGTTCTCGATCCACGCCCTGAAGCCGGCCCCGAAGGACGCGGCCATCTCCAGCGACGCGTCGTCGTAAGCGTCGCCGATGCGTTTGCCGGCGCGGTTCCAGCCCATCGTGCGGACGAAGCGGTCCACGGGCACCGTCAGCTCGCTGAGCATCTCCGACAGACGTCCGGTTGCCAGCCGCGAAAGGAAATCGAACTGGAACAGCCTCTCCGAGGCGATCACCCATCCCTGGGCCATATAGAGGTCGTGCAGGTCCGTCGCGTAGATGTGGGGCACACCCCACCGGTCTCGGATGACCTCGACCTCTCTGTGGAGGCCGGGCGCCTTGATGTCGCCCTCTACGGGGGGGAGTGCCCGCCTTGCGGCTTCCCGCATGGCCTCGGCAATGGGGTTGGGGCTCTCGGTCGTCATGGCGCTCCACCGTAGGGAACCACGAGGCGCCGGGCAAGGGAGAGTTGTCCCTTCGGGGCCAGAGCGACATAATCCCCTCCCCGTAACACTTCGAAAGGAGCAGGAGATGGCGCAGCGCTCACGCACCAATAAGAAGGGCTCGAAGTCGGCGTCCCGCAAGACGGCGACGTCAAAGAAGACTTCCGCACAGAGGGCTCCCACCCGGCGGACAAGCGCCACTCGTGACAAGACGATCACGCTCCGCGACCGTCCCTGGCTGAAGTCCTACCCGCCGGGGGTCCCGGAGTCGATCGAGCCGTTCCCCGAGGAGTCCGTCTGGTGGCTCCTGGAGCGCAGCGTCGAGAGGTTCCCCGACTCCCCGGCCGTGGCCTTCCCGGTCGCGCCTCGGGCAAAGACCCTCACGTACCGCCAGCTGAAGGCGCAGGCAGAGCAGTTCGCCGCCGCGCTCGCCTCTCTCGGAGTGAAGAAGGGCGATCCGGTGGGCCTGCTCCTCCCGAACTCGCCGCAGTTCGTTGTGGCCTGGTACGCGTGCCAGCGCCTCGGCGCGATAGCGGTCGGCAACAACCCTCTCTACACGCAGCGCGAGCTATCGCATCAGCTCTCCGATGCGGGCGTGAAGATCCTGGTAACCCTCGATCTGCTCTACCCGCTGGCTGCTGCCGTACAGGACGACGTCGGGCTCGAGCGCGTGATCGTCACCAAGATCGGCGACTACCTGGGCTGGCCGATCAACAAGCTCGCACCGATCAAGCAGAAGAAGGAGGCGCAGCACGAGGGACGCGCGTGGCCGCCCGTGCCGGCGGACGCGCAGGTCACGTGGTGGAGCGACCTGATGAAGGGATCGCACCCCGTTCCCCCCATGCCCGACATCGATCCCGTGGAGGACGTGGCCGCTCTCGTGTACACGGGAGGGACCACCGGCCTGTCCAAGGGCGCGATGCTCACCCACTTCAACATGGTGTCCAACGCGCTCCAGACGGCGACGTGGTTCGTTGACACCAAGGAGGGCGAGGAGGGCATCATGTGCGTCCTCCCGTTCTTCCACTCGTACGGCCTCTCGGCCGTGATGAACGTCGGGATCTCGAAGGCGATGAAGCTCGTGCTACAGCCTCGGTTCGAGCTCGAGATGTGTCTCAAGGCGATCCAGAAGGAGAAGCCGACTCTGTTCCCCGGGGTACCGCGCATCTACATCGCGATCAACGAGTCGCCCGAGTCGAAGAAGTACGACCTGTCCTCGATCCGCGCGTGCTTCTCGGGTGCGGCGCCGCTGCCTGTCGCGGTCGCGGAGAAGTTCGAGGCGTCGACGGGTGGCCGCGTAGTTGAGGGCTACGGGCTCACGGAGACCTCGCCGGTCACCCACATCAACCCGATCTACGGGAAGAGGAAGTTCGGCTCGATCGGGCTGCCCATCCCCGACACGGACTGCAAGATCGTGGACCTCGACGACCCGGAGAAGGAAGCGAAGCCCGGCGAGCCCGGCGAGCTCTGCATGGCCGGTCCTCAGATCATGAAGGGCTACTGGAACCGACCGGACGAGACCGACGACATGATCCGCGTCCACAAGGACGGGATCCGCTGGTTGCATTCCGGAGACATCGCCACCGTGGACGATGAGGGCTACTTCTCGATCGTCGACCGGAAGAAGGACATGATCCTGGTCTCCGGATTCAACGTGTACCCCACGGATATCGAACAGGTCCTGTACCGCCACCCGAAGATCGCGCAGGTCTGCGTGGTCGGCATACCCGACGCAAAGACGGGCGAGGCCGTGAAGGCCTTCGTGGTCTTGAAGGAAGGCCAGTCGGCCACGGAGAAGGAGATCATGGAGTGGACCCGCGACCCGAAGACCGGGCTCACCGGGTACCGGGCTCCGAAGCACGTCGAGTTCCGCAAGGAGCTCCCCACGACGATGGTGGGCAAGGTCCTTCGGCGAGTGCTCCTCGAGGAGGAGAAGCAAAAGGGGTAGCTCGCCGGGAATGAAGAAAGGGGCGGCCGGTTGGCCGCCCCTTTCGCTGTCCCTAGGCCGGTGGAGCGTCCGCCGGCGGTGCGGGCGGCGGTGCCGCCGGTGGCGGAGCGCCGGGTGGCGCCTCGAACCCACCCCCGCCGGCCATCGCGGCGCCGGCAGGACGATCGGGTAGCAGGAGACGGACCAACCCCATGATCGCTGCAAGGATGAAGCCGAATAGCGCCACCCAGTAGCCGATCTTGTTCTCGATCGTGATGATCTGCTCGGCCTGCTCCGATCCCGGTCCGTCGAAGAACGCGCTCTTGAACGCGGACGCGAGCAGGAACATGAGAACGGCGCCCGCCGCGCCCAGGACCAGGGCCATCAATGCGCCGGCTCGCCCGGCCATCAGCGCGAGGAAGATGCCGAGCAGTGCGACGGCCGCCGCGACGATCGCCCAGATCTGAACGGTGCCGAGGTCGGGGCCTTCACCCGAGTCTCCCCCGACCGGTGCGACGGCAGGGATGGACGGAGTGGCTCCCGGGATCGGGATGTCGCCCAGGCCCGGGATCCCCGACTCGCCGCCGGCGAGACTCTGGAGATCCTCTGAGATCTGGTCTTCAGCCTGGCCGGTCACGAGCTCCAGGCCGGTGACCTCGGTCACTTTCTGAGTTCCGCAGGTCACCGCGAAGAACGGCAGGAAGAAGCAGATCAGCGCGATGAGGAAGAGCGGGGACGATAGGTATCGCTTCAAGTGAGGCCTCCCTTCAGGTTGATGGCAGGGTCATACGCCGGGGTCTTCCGAGTCAAGTCGAGGTCGCTCCTTCTCCTTTCCCTGGGCGGGACCACGGCTGAGCTTGTGCCAGGCGAGCAGGGAGAGGCCGGCGGCGACGAGGCCGACCACCACCAGGGTTGCGAGGATCAGGGCATCCTTCACGCGTGGTCTGCCGCCTTGCGCTTGGCCTCGGTACGACGCTCGGCATCGAGCCGCTCGAGCTCGACGCTCGAGTGGTCGGCGAAGCGCATGGCCTCCGCGATCGCGCTATGCCCGGCGCCCTCCGCGATCAGGCGGTGCATCTCCTGGCTCACGCGGCGGTAGACGGGATGGCCCTGGGGGGTGGTGCGCAGCTCGATGACGTGCATGGCCTCGCGAGCGTTCATCTGCATGACGAATCGGATCCGGTACGCCATGGCGACCGCGTACTGGCCAACCTCGTCCAGCCCTCGCATGACCAGCTCCTCGTACAGGGCGGCCGACTCCTCCATCACTCGCTTCCAGTCCTCGGTGGCTCCCGCCTGCTCGACCTCCGGTGGAAGCTCGAAGCCGTGGATGGGGGAGAGCCGCTGCCACTCGATCGTGAGCATGCGGTGACGCTGGAGGTCCCTGAATGCCCCGTAGTCGCACAGCACGTCGAACCGGTACGAGGTCCGCTCGAAGGCGCGACCCGGCTTGTGCCGGCGGTTCGTGCGCTCGCCGACGTAGGCGTTGAGAATCCTGGCGCGCTCCTCGGCGCTCATGCCTCCGGCGATCTCGATGAGCCGGTCGTCGGGAATGTCGCCTATCGAGTAGAGAGCGGCGGCGACCACCTTGACCTCCCCCTCGGGGTCGGAATCGCTGAGCACCACCTCGGGCCGTGAGGGCACGCCGTCGAGGAGCTCCTGCACCATCGAGGGTGACGTCCGGAGCTTCACCATCTGCTCGCGGGTGCGCTTGAGGTATCGGGACCACGCGCCCCCGCGGTCCTCGACGTCGACCCGGGTCAGGAAAGCCGGGATCACCTTGCGCAGCTCGATGAGCATCATGTCCGCGTAGCCGCGCACCTCGTCGAGCGGGTGCGCGCGCATCCGAAGGAGCAGCTGCTCGTATGCCTGCCCGGTCCCGTAGATACCCACGTTGGTTCTGGTCGCGGCCGGCAGGAGCCCTCGCAGCGCATCGCACGCCTTCGCGCGGATCGTCGAGCGATAGACGAAGTCGCTGTCGCCCTCCTGCTGCGGGTAGGTCGCGCGCAGCATCTCCTGCATCGGCTCGAGCCATTTCGCGTACGTCTCGAACGCCAGGTCGAGCACGCGCGTGTACCCGTCGGTCAGGCCCGCCGCCTCGACCTCGGGTGGGATCGCGTAGCGCCAGCGCCCGCCCGGTTTGTCGTCGTATGGCACGTAGCGCGTGGACTGCTCGAGGTACGCCATGAGCCGTCCCCACTCGAGGACCTTGGCGAGCAGCTGCGAGGACTGCTCGCACGCGAGGTGAACCCCGCCGAGCTGTGCCACCGAGTCGTCCCCGTACTCGAGGAACACTCGCTGGTACAGCTCCTCGGCTCGCCGTGCACCCACGTCGCCCTCTCCGAGCGGGCGCTCGGCATGCTCCGCGAACTCGTCGAGGAACAGCCTGCGCAACGACTTCGGTGACCTCGAGTAACGGGCGAACAGAGCTCCCTTCGTCGCCTCGGGGAGGTTGACGAGGGCGAACACCGGACTATCGAGGTTGGTGAAGTAGGGGCGGAGGAGGTCCTGCTCCTCCTCGGTGAAGGGCTCCTCAACGAACCAGGGGAGAGTCACGGAGCCGATGGTACCCCCGGGCGCCGACGCGCCCGGGTCAAGGAGTGGGGATCGTGATGGTGGGCGAGGGCGTCGGCTCGGGTCCTTCCGTCTCGACCACGCTCACCGTCGATCCCTCCTCAACCTCCGTCCCAGCGGCGGGCGTCTGCTCTGCCACGGAGCCCTCCGGGCAGTCCTCGGAGAACCGCGATCCGATGACGTCGAACTCGAGGCCGGCCTGGGCGACCTCCGACTGTGCCTGCGCGATGCTGTCGCACACAACGCTGGGCACCTCGACCGTTCCCGGCCCGCCCGAGACGACCAGGTCGACGAAGGTGTCGGGCTGCTCCCTGGTGCCGGCGACGGGGTCCTGCTTGAGGACGGTGCCCTCGTCCTCCTCGCTCTCCTCCCGGGTCACGTCGCCGATCTGGAATCCGGCCTCCCCGAGGATCTCGCCGGCAGCCTCGAGACTCTCACCGACGACGTCCGGAACCGATACCGGCTTGGGACCCTTGGACACGGTGATAGTGACTGGGTCTCCTTCTTCGGCGACGGCACCCTCTTCGGGGTCCTGCTCGAAGACGAAGTCCTTCCTCGCTTCCTCGTTGAACTCCCTCTGGACGACCGCGCGGAACCCCTGATCCTCGAGGGTGGCGACCGCGTCCTCCTCCTTCTCACCCACGACGTCGGGGACCTTGAGGGTGGCTTCGGGCGGCACCAGGGTCTTGACCAGGAAGTACGCCGCGACTCCGAGAGCCGCGAGGATCAGGATGACGACGATCGCTGCGATCCAGGTCCTTCGCCCGCCGCGCCGCTCGTCGGGCGGCATGCCCCCCGTCATCATCTGCGTCTGATCGGGTCGGGCGCGCGCTCGCGTCAGCATCTCCGTGGAGTCGGCCAGCACGGGAGTCGCAAGCGGCGCTCCGCCTCGGTGCACACGTGCGAGATCCTCGCGAAGCTCGTCGGCGATCTGGTAGCGGTTCGCCGGGTTCTTCGCCATGCACTTCATGACCACGGCCTCGACCGACGACGAAACGTCGGCGTTGACGCGGCTCGGGGGCACGGGGTTCTCGCGAACGTGCTTGTACGCGATCGTCACGGGCGAGTCACCCGTGAACGGAGCGCGCGCCGTGAGCATCTCGTACAGGACGCAGCCGAGGCTGTAGATGTCGGAGCGAGCGTCGACGCTTTCACCCTGGGCTTGCTCGGGCGACAGGTACGACGCGGTCCCGAGGATCGAAGCGGTCTGGGTCAGGGTGTCGCCGGTCGAGGTGCGGGCGATGCCGAAGTCCATGACCTTCACCTCGCCGTCGCGCGTGATCATGATGTTGCCGGGCTTGATGTCTCGGTGAACCAGCCCGCCCTCGTGTGCGGCCGAGAGACCTCCGCACACCGCCTCGGCGATCTCGATGGCGCGTTGGGGCAGGAGTGGACCTTCTTGCTTGATGATGTCGCGCAGCGTTCGCCCCTCGACGTACTCCATCACGATGTAGTGCACGTCTCCCTGCGAACCGGTGTCGTATACCGAGACGATGTTGGGGTGGTTCAGGGCCGCTGCCGCCTGCGCCTCGCGGCGGAACCTCGCCACGAACTGCTCGTCGCCGGCGAACTGCGGAGAGAGGACCTTCACGGCGACGGTCCGGTTGAGCACGGTGTCCGTGCCCTTGAAGACGCGCGCCATCCCGCCCTGGCCGAGCACCTCCTCGAGCTCGTAGCGGCCGGCGAGGACGCGCTTTCGCTGCTCGCTCACGGGCATCCCCTCATCGGGTCACTCTAGCCGCAGGATCGGCGGTCGAGATGCGGTCAGTCATCCTTGTCCTTGTTGTGTCCCGGAGCGTTCTCGCTGTTGCCGGGTGCGGAGTCGGAGCCCCCGTCTGACCCGCTCTCGTCCGAGTCATCCTGGTCCGGCACCTCGATGGGAGGGGCGCCCGACTCCATCGCGACGCGGATCACGCCGAGGTCGTTCGCGAGCGCGGTGGCCAGATCCATGGAAGACACGGTTCCCTTTAAAAACCCGACCTGTATCTCCTCATCGGCGTGACCGATGTGCTCCAGCGCTTTGTCGAGGTCGCCCTTCGCGTACTCCTCCATGGCCTTCTCGACCTCGTCCAAGATCTCCGAGCCCAAGGCCTCGTCCAGCTGGCCGCTCGCGACTGCGGTCGACACGTGCTCCTGGATGCCCGAGACGGCGCCGGCAAGGTTCGCCACCGGCGGAGGCGTCGTGACGGTGGGCTCCACCGGAACGGTCTCCAGCTGCTGCCTCTCTTGGCGGTTGCCGCCTGCCTTCTCTGGCCTGTCACGGTCTCCCACGACGAAGGCCGCGACGATGCCTAAGGCGAGTACCGCCGCGATCAGGCCGATGGGTATCCAGAGCCGCCTTCGCCGGGGCGGAGCATGGATCGGTTCCGTCGGGGCCGGCAGGATCGCCGTGGCCTCGTGCATGGGCTCCGTAGGCTCGCCGGCGACGGCCGCCCTGAGCGACTCGCCGAGCTCGTCGGCAGAGGAGTACCGCCGGCCCGGGTCCTTCTCGAGGGTGCGCATGACCACGCCTTCCAGCTCCCTCGAGATAGTCGGGTTCGCGGCCGTCAGCGCTTCCGGCGCCTCGTTGACGTGCTTGTAGGCGAGGGACACGGGCGTGTCGGCGCTGAATGGTGGATGTCCGCTGAGCATCTCGTACACGACGCAACCCAGCGAGTAGACGTCCGAGCGATGGTCGACCGTGTCCCCGCCGATCTGCTCGGGTGAGAGGTAGGAAGCCGTTCCGAGAACCATCCCGGTCTGCGTGAGCGTCTCGTCCGTGGCGGCGTGCGCGATGCCGAAGTCCATGACCTTGACCTCGCCGCGAGGAGTGATCATCACGTTACCGGGCTTGACGTCCCGATGGACGAAGCCCTGATCGTGGGCGACCTGCAGGGCCACGGCCACCGCACTCCCGATCCGAGCGGCCCGGTCGGGCGACAGGCGACCCTCTCGCCGGAGCAGGTCCGCGAGCGTCTCGCCGTCGACGAGCTCCATGACTATGTAGTGCTGCCCGTTGGTATCGCCGGTGTCGAAGATCGAGACGATGTTGTGGTGGTTGAGTCGCGCGGCCGCGCGCGCCTCACGCCTGAACCTGGTCACGAACCTGTCGTCGCCCGCGTACCTGTCCGCGAGCATCTTGATCGCCACCGGCCGGCCAAGGACCCGGTCGCGTCCGGAGTAGACCGTGGCCATGCCGCCCGATCCGAGGGCCGCTCCGACCTCATAACGATCGCCCAGGGTCACGCTCATCAGCCCAGGTGCTCCTCGATGATCGACTTAGCGATCGGCGCGGAGAGCTGGCCGCCCGTGGCCTCGCTGCCCAGGTCGCCACCATTCAGCACCACGACCGCGACGGCTATCTCGGGGTCGTCGGCGGGAGCGAACGCGACGAACCAAGCGTGCGGCGCCTCGCCCTCCGCGGTCTGTGCCGTCCCGGTCTTGCCGGCGACGGCCACCCCGGGGATCTGAGCAGCGGTTCCCGTCCCCGACTGAACGACGCTGACCATCATCTCTGTCAGGATCCCGGCGTTCAGCTCCGACAGCGGAGCGCCGTACTCGGATGTGCCGGGCTGGTCAAGGATGCGGCCCTCGGGGTCACGTATCTCCTTCACGAGCCGCGGCTGCATCATGATCCCTCCGTGCCCGATGGAGCCCGCGATCAACGCCATGTGCAACGCGTTCGTGCGCACGTCTCGCTGCCCGATCCCCGACTGAGCCACGGCCGGGATATCGAGCTCGAACGCCGACACCGGAGGGATCTCGCCCTCCACGAACGGGATGTCGAAGCCGATGTCCTCTGAGAAGCCGAAGCGGTGCGCCTGCTCCACCAGCGCCTCGGCCCCGAGCTCCACAGCCAGCTGGGCGAAGTAGACGTTGCAAGAGATCTGCAGCGCGCTCGCCATGTCGATCTCGGAGCCGCCGGGGCACTGGCCCCCTCCGAAGTTCTCGAGGTCGTTGGTGGTCTGCGGAACGTCGTAGGCGGTCGGGTTGGGGAGCGAGTGGTCCGGGCCGAGCCCACGCTCGAGCGCGGCAGCGGCGGTCACGATCTTGAACGAGGACCCGGGAGGGAAGAACGTGTCGGTCGCTCGCGACACCAACACCGAGTCGGGCTCCTCCGGGTCAAGCTCTCGGTAGGCCCTGCGGACCTCCTGTGGGTCATGAGAGGCGAGCGGGTTCGGGTCGTAAGTCGGGGTGGATACGAGGGCGAGGACGTCACCGGTCTCCGGGTCGATGGCCGCGACGGCGCCCTCCAGCCCCGAGAGGGACTCGGCGGCGATCTCCTGCAGCTCGGGCTCGATCGTGGTGACGATGCTGGCGCCCTTCAGGTCGCGCCCGAGGAACTCGTCGATCAGACGCTGCGGGAACAGCTCATCGGCGCGGGCGGACAGCTCGTCGTTGAAGCTCTGCTCGAGCTCGGTGCGCCCGTAAACGAAGGAGTGGTAGCCGGTCAGGTGCCCATAAGCCAGCGAAGGATCCTGCGGGTAGATCCGCTGGTACTTGAGGTCGCCGCCCGTCTTTTCGGTGTCGGCAAGGGCGGTGATGCGGTCGGACGCGAGTATCAATCCGCGATCCACCTCGTACTCATCGAGCAGCAAGCGCTTGTTCGCGTTGTTGTTCGCGAGCTCCTTCGCCGCGATCACCTGGAGGTAGTTGAGGTTGACCGCCAGCGCGGCGAACAAGACCAGGAAACCGATCGCCAGGCGTCTGATCTGCCGGTCCACTAGCGCCCCCGCTCCTTGGCCGCGCGCATGAACTGGGTCGTCTCCGAATCCTCGGCCGCCTTCGAAGGCGTTCCCGAGGAGACGCGTATCAACAGCGCGAGGAGTACGAAGTTGGCGACGAGGCTCGATCCGCCGTAAGAGACGAAGGGGAGCGTGATCCCCGTGAGCGGGATGAGCCGCGTGACGCCCCCGACGATCACGAACGTCTGAAGCGCGAGCACCGTGGCCAATCCGGTGGCCAGGAGCTGGCCGAAGCCGTCGGGCGATCGCACGGCCGCGCGGAAGCCGCGGAAGACCAGCAGCACGAAAAGGAGGAGAAGCGCCATCACCCCGAGCAGGCCGAGCTCCTCGCCGATCGCCGAGAACACGAAGTCCGTGTGCGCGTCGGGGATGAATCCCGGATGCCCCTGGCCCAGGCCGGTGCCCGCTATCCCTCCGGTTGCCAGAGCGAACAATGACTGTGCCAGCTGGTACCCCTCGCTCTGGATCAGCTCGGGGTCGAACACGTTCAGCCATACGGCCACCCGGTCCTGGACGTGGTCGAACATCGCGTATCCGGCGAACGCTCCTGCCGCGAACAGGATCAAGCCCAGGACCAGATAGGCGCCGCGCCCCGTCGCCACCCAGAGCATTACCACCACGATCCCGAAGAAGAGGAGTGAGGAGCCGAGGTCCTTCTCCAGGAACAGGACGACGAGGGAGACGCCCCAAGCGACGAGCAACGGAGCCAGGTGTCGCGGCTCCGGCAGCGCGATCGGCCCGATCCTCCGCGTCGCAACCGCGAGTAGCTCCTTGCGCGCGTTCAGGTAGGACGCGAGGAAGATGACGAGCAGCACCTTGCCGATCTCGGCGGGCTGGAACTGAAGCGGGCCGATCCCGACCCAGAGCCTCGCGCCTCGGACCGTGCGGCCGATCCCGGGAGCGAGGGGGAGCAGCAGCATGAGCAGGCCGAGAAGGCCGATCGTGTACGTGTACTGGTCGAGCTGCCGGTGGTCGCGGATGACGACGAGCGTCAGAGCGAACAGGGCGATCCCCAGAAGTAGCCACAACGTCTGAGCCCCCGCGATATCCGGGTTCAGCCGGTAGATCGCCGCGAAGCCCAAGCCGGTGAGAAGGACGGCCGTCGGCAGGAACACCGGGTCGGCAGCGGGTGCGAGCCGCCGCACGACGACGTGCGCGGCCAGGTACGCGGCGGCGAGGATCAGGCCGTAACCGGTCAGGTCAACCGGGATGGTCCCGTCCAGCCCCAGGCCGACGAGCGCGTAGGCGCCCACGGCGATCACGTTCGCCAGGATCAGCAGTGCCAGCTCGGCATTACGCCGGGCACGACCGAGTGGGGCTGAGATCACGTTGCCTCCGGCTTATCGCTGGGCGGAACGGGCTGGAGCGCGGCCCGCATCTGCTCGACGATCGCCCGCGCATCCTCCTCGCTCCCGGCGGTGATCCCCTGGTCGAGCTCCGCGTACTCGGGGAAGCGCTCGACCTCGGTGGCGTCCAGGTCCCCGAATTCCTCGACCACATCGGAGAGCTCGAGACCGAATGGCTCCGCGGGGATGCCGCTGTAGACCGCGACGACGCCGTTCGACTCGCCCACGTAGAACTGCTTGTCGATCCACATCGCCTTGACCGTCCACAGGCCGAGGCCGACGACGATCAGTACCGCCGCCAGCCAGATAGCAGGCTTCGCCCAGCGGTTCCCGCTGCCCGGCGAGGACTTGGGAGCTCGTCTTGGCGGCGCATGGCGGGTGCGAGTGTCGGTAGCGGGCGCTGCTTCGTCCCCCAGGACGTCGATGACGACCGCCGTGATGTTGTCCTGGCCGCCGGCCTCGTTCGCGGCTTCTACCAGGGCGTCCGCCGCCGCCTGGGGGCTCTTGCTCGCGCTGAGGATTTCGGTGATCCGATCCTCGCCGACCATGCCCGTCAGCCCGTCGCTGCACAGGAGGATCCGGTCGCCCGGTTTCGGCTCGATCTCCGCCTGGTCGACGTGCAGGGCCTGGTCCACGCCCAGGGCTCGGGTGAGGATGCTCCGCTGAGGATGGATCTCGGCCTCCTCGGCGGTGAGCTTCCCCTCGTCGACGAGTCGCTCGACGACCGTGTGGTCCTTGGTCAGTCGCCGGAGCTGGCCGTCGCGGAGCATGTAGGCCCTGGAATCGCCCACGTGAGCCATGCGAAGCACGTCGCCGTCCGCGAGCAGGATGGTGAGGGTCGTCCCCATGCCGGAGAGCCCGGGATCCTTGGCTGCACGGGCGAAAACCGCGGCGTTCGCCTCTTGAACCCTCTGCTCGAGGTTTCCCTGCCTCTTCGCTACGGTCTCGAGCGCGAGGCTCGAGGCGACCTCGCCGCCCTGGTGCCCACCCATGCCGTCCGCGACCGCGAAGAGCGGCTCCTCCGCTATGTAGGAGTCCTCGTTGCCGGGCCGTACGCGGCCGACGTCGGTTCGGGCGCCGATCTGGAGCTTCATGAGAGGGGGCGCTCCCGTCTCACTTGCGCACCTCGATCACCGTCTTGCCGATGCGGATCCTGTCACCGGGGGACAGCTGAGATGGCACCGTTACCTTCTGCTGGTTCAGGTAGGTGCCGTTCGTCGAGCCGAGGTCCTCCACGACCCAGGACCCGTTGCGGTTGAAGACCCGGGCGTGCTTCTGGGAGAGGTAGGTGTCCTCCGGTCTTATCTGGCAAGAGGCGTCGCGTCCGATCTCGAGGGTGCCGCTCAGACGATGGGTGCTGACCCGGTTCCCATTCGCGTCGAGCACGACCAGCTTCGTTGGGGCGCCCTTTCCTCGGCGCGCGGGTCGTTGCCGTTCTCCACGAGGACGTTTCTCCCTGGGGCCGTACAGGTCGATCACAACAGCCCGCACCGCGCGCCATATGAAGAAGTAGAGGAAAGCGAGAAGCGCGATCTTAAGAACCGTGAGTACGAATGCCGGCACGCTCAGCCCCTCCGGAACTCGAGGATCGTCCTGCCGATCGTTATGCGGTCGCCGTCTTCCAGCGTCGCCTCGGAAACAGGGCTGTCGTTCAGCAGGGTGCCGTTCGTGGAGCCGAGATCCACGACGATGAAGTCCTCGCCGTCGCGCCGTATCTCCGCGTGCTGGCGGCTGGCGCCGGGATCCTGGATCTCGACCTCGGATCCGGACAGGCGGCCGATGACGGAGCGTTCCGCCGAGAGCGGCCACTCGTCGCTCGAGCCTTCGAGCATGAGCTTGGCGGGCGGCCCGGCGGCGCCTATCGGCGCCTCGGCGGTTTGCGGTCCCGGCGCCTCGGAGAGCTCTGCGGAGACGATCAGGTCCCCTTTCTTGAGACCGTCGCCGGTCTCGAAGGTGACCTCCGGGCGTGCCACCAGGCCGTAGCCGTTCTCCTTCGCGCCCTCGGAGACGACGTTCTCGAGCTCGCGGACCAGGGCGCCCTCCATGCTCGCGAATCGCTCTCGGTCGGCCGGCGAGACGGTAAGCGTGTAGCGGTTCGGGACCCAGACCTCCTTCACGCCGACGGTCTTCGAGGTCTCCATCTCGCGCAGGATGCGTTTGGCGATCTCGATCGGCTGAAGGCCCGATCGGAACGCCGCCTTGAAGAACCCCTCGATACCACGTTCGAGACGCCTCTCGAAATTGCGAAGGACACCCATTGGACGAAGTGGTTTTCCCCTGGTCAGGGCCGATGAACCGCCCGGATTATAGGCATCCGTCTGTTTCGGGCCCGCGAGGGCCATCTACAGACTTTGGTGGGGGCGAGAGGATTTGAACCTCCACGCTCTTTCGAGCACATGCTCCTGAAGCATGCGTGTCTGCCGTTCCACCACGCCCCCGACGTGCCCACGAAGTGTACGACGAGGGCTCTTGCCCCTCTAGCTCGGCCTAGACGCTTGCCAGGCGGCGAGAAACTCGAGCGGCTTGTCGGCGACGTGGATCCCTCCGGCGGAGCCGTCCGAGAAGTGCACGGAGAGGATCGGCTTCTCGTACACAACGTTCTTTACGTCACCGAGCGAGAACTCGCAGTTGATCGCCTTCGGCTTGCCGAGAGCCGTCTTCGCTTCCATCCACAGCAGCCGGCGATCCGTGAGCACGAACATTCCGTTGTGCTCGATCAGCGACGCCATCCCGCCGGTCGTCGTTGCCCGCGTCGAGCTCCTCCGCATACTTGGGCTTCTTGGAGATCTGCTTGCTGAGCAACATCTTGCCCGCGATGTCGGCGGTCCTCAGCATGCCGCGGCCCATGCCCCAAAAGGGCGTCGATCACCTGCTCGCCCGGCTGGAGGCCCGGGTGCTTAGCCACCCTCTTGCGTGAGCCCTTTCCCATGAGACCTCCCGTTTGCGCAGGTGGGACTTACTATGGCCTTCCGTGAACACCGACGAGGCTCCGGCGCTGGCTCCCCTTCAACAGTCCTTCGCGCCCCTCCCGATGCAGCTCAAGCGGACGGTCGGCGCGGTGGTCGGTCGCCCCATCGAGCTCGACGCGATCGGACAGGAGCTGAAGTCCGCGAGCGGCGGTCGCATGTCCGGAGTCACCGTGGAGGGCGAGCCCGGGATCGGGAAGACCAGGCTCCTTCTCGCAGCCTCAGAGACCGCTAGCGCCCAAGGGTTCACCACCATCGCCGTCGCCGCCGACGAGGAGATCCGGGGGCCGTTCCTTCTCGCGCGCTCGATCGTCGGAGCTCCCGAGGCGATGGACGCTGCGACCGGCACCGACGCCGAGGAGCCGCTCCGCCGAAGCCTCGAGATCCTGTCCGGTCGGGACGACCCGGGTCTCGAGGCGATGCCTCCCGACCAGAAGATGCTCCGGACCCTCGACCTGGCCACGGTCGCGATACGAGGCCTTGCCGCGGAAAAGCCGCTCGCCCTCCTCATCGACGACGCTCAGTGGGCAGACGACGACAGCTTGCGGCTGCTGAGGTACCTGGTTCGCTCTGCCGGCACCAGCCCGATCTTCATCATGCTCGCGGTCCGCCCGGAGGAGATGGAGTTCGTCAACGAGGCGGTCAACCTCCTCGCGGACATGGAGAGGCTAGGCCTCATACGGCGGATCAAGGTCGCGCGCTTGGGCCAGCTCGAGAGCACGGAGCTGCTCAAGCAGCTGCTCGGGGGCAAGGTCGATCCAACGAGCGCCGCGACGATGCACGCCCAGGCCGAAGGCGTGCCGTTCATAGTCGAGGAGATCGCGCACTCTTACCGAGATGCCGGCATGCTCCAGGAGATCGACGGCACCTGGTCGCTGACCAAGAACGCGGAGCGGCTGGTGCCGTCGGCGGTGAGAACGCTCATCTCGCGACGAGCCGCCCGCGTACCCGACGAGACCAAGGATGTGCTCGCGGAGGCCGGCGTGCTGGGACGGCACTTCAGCCTCAAGGATCTGCACGCGCTGGAGGGCAAGCTGGGTGACGGGCAGCGCTCCCCGGAGGAGCTTGAGGAGGCACTGGCTCCTGCGGTATCAGCCGGGCTGCTCGTCCAGCATGGCGAGGACTCCGCTGCCGACTACAGCTTCGCGCACGACCAGGTGCGCGAGTACGCGGCGAGCGTGCTCCCTCCGACCAAGCGCCGGGCGATCCACGGGGCGATCGTCGGCCTGCTCATGTCCGGAGAGCCGGCCCCGGAGAGCCTGCCGCTGCTCGCGTTCCACGCGAAAGCAGCGGGGAACGCTCCCGTGTGCGTCCGCTTCTCGCTGCAGGCGATCGGTAACGCGCTTTCGGCCAGCGCACCGGAGGAGGTTCTCCGGGTGGTCGACCTGGCGCTGTCGGCCGCATCGAAGCCGGAAGACCGCGTCGCGCTCCTGCGGGCGAGGGACCAGGCTTTCGAGATCCTGCGAAGGCCTCAGGACAGGCTGGAGGGGCTCGCGGAGCTCGCCGCTCTCTCGGAAGCTCTGGGAGACCCGGCTCTCGAAACCGAGATCCAGCTGCGGCGGGCGGCGGCCCTCAGGATCTCGGACGAGTGCGAGCAGGGCGCGGAGATCGCCAGGCGCGTTCGGGAGCTCGCGGCGTCTCACGGCGACCGCGAGTCCGAGCTCGCGGCCTGCATCGAGCTGGGGCAGGATCTTCTCAGAACGCCGATCGGCGAGGGATACAGCATCTCGCTGCACGGCATCGACGTCGATGCCGTGCGCGAGGCTTACCTCAGAGCCGTCGAGCTGGCTGAGGAGCTCGGTGACGACGCAGCGCTGGCGGCTTCCGAGCGGGAGCTGGGAGTGATCGCGTTCGCCCGGGTCCGCGACTACTTCATCGAGAGGGTCCTCGCAGGCGAGCTCGTACCGATAATGTCCCGGGTTGCCGCGGGTGAGTCGCCGTCGGATCTGGTGATGGGGACGCCTGTCGCGCCACTCGCCGGGGAAGCGCAGGAGCGACTCAGCCGTTCACTGGAGCTCTACGAGAGATCCGGGGACCGTCGCGGTGCGATGAGCGCGATCATCGCGCTGGCTTACCTGAGCTGGGGTCCGGACATCCACTTCGGATCCGGGGCCGGACGGCACATCGAGGAGATCCGCAGGCTCGCGTCGCGGATGGACAGGTTCACGAAGGAGAGTGAGCGTCACCTCGCCCAAGCGCAGATGCTCTACGGCGTCCACGTCTTCTCGAGGGCGAAGCTCGTGCCCGATCTTGCCCTGGCTCGGGGGGCCGATGCGTACCGCCAGGCCAAGGTGATCGGCGACCGTGGGCTCGAGTTCGTGGCCGCCGGGGGAACCGCGCTCGCTCACCTCGATGTGGGTGAGCTCGCCGAGGCGAAGGAATGGCTCGACAAGGCCGGGGCGATCGCGTCGGAGAGTCCCACGCCCTTCCGCGCGCGCACGCTCGAGATGTGGACGGGGATGTTGAGGGCGGCGTCCGGGGACGCGGCCGGCGCCCGCACTCATCTGGAGCGCGCCGTGCAGATGGCCACCGATCAGGGGCTGCCCGCCGCGCGCTGCGAGGCTCTCGCGCTCCTCGCGATCGAGGCGGCGAAGCTCGGAGCGGAGCACCAGGATGAGGAGCTCCTCGGGGTCGCCGAGCAAGCCGCGAACGAGGTCCGGCAGGTGATCGAGGTGCTACCGGGCCATCCGCCCTGGGGAGCTCAGGCCGATGCGGCCCTGGCTCGGATCGGGCTCGCTCGCGGTGACGCGGAGGCCGCCCTGTCGGCCGCCCGGACCGCGCTCGGGACCCTCGAGGACTCCCGACAGGAGGATGCGCATGTCGAGATCCTCGTGCCGGTGGCCCAGGCACTGATCGAGCAGGGGAACGAGCAGGAGGCGCAGATGGCGCGGATGCACCTACAGCTCACGCTAGCCGTGGCCGCTCAGCGGACCGCGGATGAGTCCGTGCGGGTGCGCTGGCTTCGAGGGCCCCAGGGACAGTCGCTCGTGAAGCTTGCCGGCTCGCTCGACGGCCTGATGATGCAGCCCGCGGACCCGGATGCCCCGGCCATGGACCAGGCGGATCTCGACCTGTTCGGACCGCTCGTCGAGGGGCTGACGAACAAGGAGATCGCCGAACGACTGGGCATCGATGAGAAGGAGGTCTCGAGGCGCCTGGCCGGCATCTTCGCGAAGATCGGCGCTTCGTCTCGCGCCGAGGCAACGGCTTTCGCGTTCAGGGAGCAGGTGGTCTAGCGATGCTGCGGGCGCGCGTCGACAGGCACAGGTGTGTCGCGGCGGGGAACTGCATCTCGATCGCGCCCACCGCATTCGACTGGCACGAGGGAGAGGCATACAAGGCCGACGTCATCGACGTCGAGAGCGTCGAGGCCGAGGTGCTCCGCGAGGCAGCGCTCTCGTGCCCGACGCAGGCGATCGTGGTCGAGGAGGTCGACGAGCTCCTCCCGTGGCAGCTGCGCGGTAAGGGTGTGTCCCAGCGCGTCCAGAAGACCTTCATGTTCACCGACATCGTCAAGTCCACGAATCTTCTCGAGGCGATGGGTGACGAAGCCTGGGAGGGGCTACTGCGCTGGCACGACGAGACGCTGCGCGGGCTTTTCACCGCGCATCGCGGCACAGAGGTGACAGCCACCGGTGACGGGTTCTTCGTTGCTTTCGAATCGCCGGACGAGGCAGCCGCGTGCGCGGTGGCCATCCAGCGCCGGCTGGCCGACCAGCGTCGAACCCAGGGCTTCGCGCCTCAGGTTCGCATCGGCCTGCATGCCGCGGGCGCAACTCAGGTCGGGCAGAACTTCACCGGCAAGGGTGTCCACGAGGCGTCTCGCATCGCAGGCCTCGCGGATGGCGGCGAGATCCTGGCGAGCCGTTCGACGACCGCGGAAGGCAGGTTCACGGTTTCGGAGCCGCGCGTGGTGAACGTCCGCGGCATCGCGGAGCCCGTGGAGGTCGTCTCTATCGACTGGGCTTGAGCCGGGCGTCTAGGTGACGCCCAGAAGCTCGACCTCGAACAGCAGTGTCGCGTTCGGCGGGATCACGGGCGGAGACCCGCTGGCCCCGTAGCCGAGGTCGGGAGGGATCGTCAGCTCCCGCACGCCACCGACCTTCATCCCCTCGATGCCCTCGTCCCATCCGGCGATCACCTGGCCCCCGCCGAGCTGGAACTCGAAGGGCGTTCCGCGATCCCGTGAGGAGTCGAACTGAGTGCCGTCCTCGAGCGTACCGACGTAGTGGACGCTGACGCTCTTCCCGGAGACGGCTTCCGCCCCGTCACCGCAGTTCGTGTCGAGGATGCCGAGGCCGGTCGGCGACGTGAACGCTTCCTCGTGACAGTCCGGGTCGCTCCCGCCACCTGACGTCTGCTGGTCCACCGAGCCTCCCTTATCGCCGCAGGCGACCAGGAGCGCAAGCACGAGACCGAGCAGCGGCGCGAGTCGAGTTCTGGTCACGGTCCGCAATGCTATCCGACGTGGCCTGGAGCTCAAAAGTCCCGAGACCCCGGTTCCCACTCGGGCTCGTGGCAGCTGGGCGTCCCGTTGTTGATCGGGTTGCGAAGGGTCAGGTAAGGACCGCCGCCGCAGACGTCGACCATCCACCCCGTGAGCAGGAACTGGGCTTCCTGCCAGCTCGAGGAGGGCTCGTTCCGCGGATGGCTGTGGGGGTCGCTGCTGTGCGTGGGCGCGATGTTCCCGTTGGGAGGCGATGCGTTGCCACTGTCCCAGTACACGAGAGATGAGCCGCGATACGGGTAGCTCGCCGTGCCTCCGAAGTAGCCAGGTGCCCAGTGCCGGCCGGCCGGCAGGCCGGGCAGCATGATGGGTGCGCCGATCGTTCGCGCCTCGACCTCGGCCGAGACGTTGGCGACCTGGTGATCGCCATAGGCGACCTGGAGCAGCACTTCGTGCGAGGGGGTGTTCTTGAATGGGTCGTCGGTCATGTGAGCGGCGAAGCCGTTGGCCTCGCCTCGGTCCCAGAGCATCTGCATGAGGTTGAACAGCAGCTGACGCTCCATCGGGTCGCGGTAGACCTCGTAGAAGGGGATCGCGTACGGGTCCTCCCAGTCCACGCTTCGCTGGAGCAGCGTCGAGTAGTTCATGCCCACAACTCCGAGGATCGCCCGGTGGATGTCGGGTGAGACCGCCACGAGTGAGCCCCCCATGATCCCGCCCTGGCTGTTGCCGTCGTAGAACAGCTTGGCACGGCCGTCGGGGTCGCCGAGCTGGATCAGCGGCGAGCCGTCGAGCCGGAATGCCGGGTCCGACGCGAACCCATCGGGATGAACCAGCGCGCGGCCGAGGAACATGAAGTTCAGGAAGCCTTGCTGGGCCCGGTCGGGAAGCGATGGGAAGTTGGACCCGTCGACGAGTATCGAGGCTACCGTCGGGATGTCGGGTGTCGACATCCCCCACCAGTCCGCGGCACAGCCCATGAAGGGACCGTCGCGCCGAGGAGACTTGAGGTCTCCGACCTGGTACCGATCGCCAAGAAGTCCGTGGCCGTACAGCATGGGGAACCGAGGACCGTCGAGCGGGACGTCACATACGAAGGAGGCGTTGATCGTCGGCTCTGCCGGGTTCTGGTCGGGCAGGCCATCCCCGTCCAGGTAAAGCAGCCGTGAGCCGGGAGCCGGGAGGTCCAGCGGAGCACGCTCTCCCACCACGGGATCCGTGTCCTCGTTCTCCTTGACGTGAGCTTCGGTTTGCTGGATGCGGTCCATGAAGTTGGGGACCGTGACTCGCCCTCTCACCCTGCGGATCGCTTGCTGGTGACCGACGCCCCGGGAGTCGGTCCAGGAGTCCGTTCGATCCTCGACCCGGTCCACGACGAAGGTGGGAGACCCACCCTGGACCAACCCATCTGCCAGGTTCGTGTCGCCAAGTCCGGCGAAAGCCAGGTCGCGCATGTGCAGGATCCGCTCCGAGAGGTTCCTCTCGCTCGCAACGGTGAAGTCCCACGCCAGGTACAGGTCGGTGTGAGTGATGCCGGCAGCCTGAAGCGGCGGGAAGATCTTCTCTGTGTAGTACAGCTGTCTCGCCGGGTCCGCACCCGTACCGGAGCGATACGCGGCGAACTCGGGCCTCGGCTCGAGGATCGAGCCGTCGGCTCGCTTCATGTTCCTCAGGGCAACGATGTAGCGCGTACCTTCCTCGAGGTTGGCGGCGGGCCGGATCATCAGGGCTTGCTCACCGCCCGCGATCGCGGCCGGCTGCGTGTCGAGCTCCGACCAGAACGGATGCTGCGCGCCGGTCTCGGTGTTCAGGAGCACGATCGGGGCGCCCTCCTGGGTCGACAGCCCGATGTCCGTTATCTGATCGCGGTAGTCGAAGTAGCCGGTCGTGTTGGGGCCCACCGTGCTGTGAGCACGGTCCGCCGTGCCCCAGGTCGCGTGCAGGTCGAGGCCGGGGACGTGGGTGAGGATCAGCGAACCGGGTGAGAAACCGTCGTTGCGGTTCCACTCGGTTGGGTCGACCGGCTTGCCCTCGCCGCCCTCGGTGACCTCGGTGCCACCTCGAGGCATGGCCAGCGGGCTGAAATTGACGCGACGGCCCGTGTCGGTCGCCGGGTCGGCGACCGTGAAGTAGTCGTTCGGGAAGGGGAACAGGCACATGGACGGGTCGAGCGGGTCGCATCCCGCGTTCGTGGAAACGGGCACGACGGGCGCGGCTCCCGCGGCGGGGATCAGCGCCGCCGTAA
This sequence comes from Actinomycetota bacterium, assembly GCA_050693165.1. Classification (GTDB taxonomy): domain Bacteria; phylum Actinomycetota; class UBA4738; order UBA4738; family CALAEC01; genus CAZKFH01. The sequence goes on from JBOGVX010000099.1 coordinate 33,711, forward strand.
GCAGCAGGACGGCTCCAGCGGTGGGAACAAGGCGGAGACGGGTCATCGGGCGGCCTCTCTTCGTGTTGGGGGCTTGTTACGGGATGGCTCCCTAAGGGTTCAACACGAACGGGCGCTGTTCCTGCCTGGGGTTTATCCGGGTCGCTGCTAGGCGATCCGGGGTGGGGGAAGGCTCTCTCCGGCCCCGGTCTCGGGCTCGACGACGACCGAGATCGGCTCGCGCTCAGCTTCAGCGGCGGCGCGAAGGGTCCTCACCAGCTCGTCGGCGCGGCCGGACTTCAGCAGGTACCTGACTATCCCCGCATCGGCTGCCTCCGCCCGAACGCGAGGGTCGTCCTCGGAGGTGAGCATGACCATCGTCGTCTCCGGGGAATGCCTCGTGGCCTCCAGCGCGACCTCGACCCCGTTCAGCTGGGGCATGCGGTAGTCGAGGATCACGAGGTCGGGCCGTGTCCTGGCGATCTGCTCCACGGCCTGGGTGCCGTCCTCGGCCTCGGCAACGACCGAGAAGTCCGGTTCCAGCTCCAGGACGTGCTTGAGCGCCGATCGCACGTGCGGATGGTCGTCCGCGATCACGACCCGGATCACGCTTACACCTCTCCCCTCTGCTAATACGGGCACGGGGCAAGTGTGCTTGAAAGCGGGTGTGGCTGTACATAGCCCGTTGGGACCATTTCCCGTAGTACTTCTGGGGGAGGGGTGGGTGACTTCGTCCTGAACCGTTCGGTTTGCGAGGTGGCCTTCCGCGCGGATAGGCTAGGCGATCATGTCACTCTCCCCAGAGGTACTCACGATCGTTTCGCTCGTGGCGATAGCCGTCAGCGCTTTCACCCTTTATGTCGTGGTGAACAGTGTTCCGAAGGGGAACAGGAAGCTGTCCGACGACAAGCAGGCCGTGCTGCTTCTGACCAAGCACGATCAAGATCTGTCCCAGCTGAAGACGGCGGTTCGTCAGCTCGCGGAGGGCCAGCGACGTCAGAGCGATGCTCTCCTGCGAACGGTGCAGAAGGTCGGCCTGGTTCGCTACGACGCTTTTGACGATATGGGCGGCCACCTCTCTTTTTCCGCGGCTCTGCTGGACGGACAGGGCAACGGACTCGTCATCACGTCGATCAACGGTCGGCAGGACACGCGCTGTTACGCGAAGCCGGTTGAGGGCTGGACGTCGAGCCACAACCTGTCGGAGGAAGAGGAGATGGCGATCCAGGGCGCACTGACCTCCGGACAGCCGGCGCAGCAGATGCGCCTGGCGGCACCCGCTCGGGGTCGTACTCCGGGCGCCTGACGCGCGCCGGTGCTCGACCTCAAGTCGATCCGCGAGGATCCCGATCGTTTCCGGCTCGCGCTCGCCCGCCGCTCCGAAGCTCTGACCGCGGACCTCGACCGCGCGCTCGAGCTCGACCGCGAGCGGCGTGAGCTGACGCAGCGAGTCGAGGAGCTTCGCGCGCAGCAGAACAAGGGATCGAAGGCGGTCGGCGCGGCGAAGGGTGAGGACCGAGAGAAGCTGATCGCCGAGGTGCGCGAGGCGTCTCAGCAGCTCGAGGAGCTGGAGCCGAAGCTGGCCGAGACAGAGGAGCGTCTGGTCGAGCTGCTCGCTCGCCTCCCGAACCTGCCGCACGAGTCCGTGCCTCAAGGCGAGTCGGACGAGGACAACGAGCTGGTCCGCGAGGTCGGCGCGCCTCCAAGCTTCGGCTTCGACACGAGGGATCACGTCGACCTGGGAGTGGGGCTGGGGATCATCGACCTCGAGCGGGCGGCCAAGGTGTCGGGTGCGCGCTTCACTTATCTGCTCGACGGTGCCGTGATGCTCCAGTGGGCGCTCGTTCGGTACTGCCTCGACCGCCTCCTCGATAAGGGATTCATCCCCGTCATCCCGCCGGTGCTCGTTCGCGAGGAGGCGATGTACGGCACGGGCTTCCTGCCGACGGACGAGGCACAGATCTACGTCACCCGCGACGACGATCTCTACCTGGTGGGAACGTCGGAGGTGCCGCTGGCCGGGCTCCATCAGAGCGAGATGCTCGAGCCTTCCTCGCTGCCGCGCCGCTACGTGGGGTACTCGACGTGCTTTCGCCGAGAGGCCGGCGCATACGGGAAGGACACGCGCGGGATCTTTCGGGTGCACCAGTTCGACAAGGTCGAGATGTTCTCGTTCGTCGAGCCCGAGGCTTCGTGGGACGAGCACGAGTTCCTGCTCTCCTGCGAGGAGGAGATCCTGCAGGGCCTGGGCCTTCCGTACCGAGTCATGAACGTGTGCACCGGCGAGCTCGGAGCCTCGGCCGCGAAGAAGTACGACCTGGAGGCCTGGCTCCCGGGGCAGGGCGCGTACCGGGAGCTGACGTCTTGCTCGAACACGACCGACTACCAGGCACGGCGGCTGGAGTGCCGGGTCAGATACGAGGGCGGCAACCGCCCCGCCCACACCCTGAACGGAACCGCCTGCGCGGTGGGCCGCACGCTGATAGCGATCCTCGAGAACAACCAGCGGGAGGACGGCTCGGTCGTCGTCCCTGAGGCGCTTCACCCACATCTGCCGGAGCGCTACCGGATCCTCGAGCCGAAGAGCTGAGCGTGTCCGAGGAATTGGACTGGGGTCCTCAGCGGCCCCCCGCGGTCGGCTGGGCCGGCGCCCTGTTGATCCTGGTGGCTCTCGCGCAGCTCGGGTTCATCGGTGTCGCGCTGGTGCTCGATCTCGATGCGCTCATCGCCACCGATGCGGACCGCCTGGTGATGGCGTCCGTGGGCGGGTTGCTCGCGCTGCAGGTCCTCGCGGGGATCGCGGTTCTGCGGCTGTGGAGATGGTGGCGGGGGATAGCGGTGTTCCTGTGCGTCCTGGGCGTGGCGCTGCATGGCGCAAACCTGGCGGGGCCTCCGGACAGGCCTGTGGTCGTCGGCATCAACGTCGGTCTCGCGGGCGCGTACCTCATCGTGATGCTCCTGCTCTTCCGGAGCCGGGGCACCTGACGCTCGGTAGACTCGGCCGAGGGGGGATGCCGGAGCGGACGAACGGGGCGGCCTTGAAAGCCGCTAGGCCCTTCGGGGTCTCCTGGGTTCGAATCCCAGTCCCCCCGCCCTGAGCTGGGGTTTGCATCGCCGAAGGCTGCGGGACGGTTCAGATGTTCGCCCGCGAACCCTTTCTGTCCCGCGCGAGGGGCGCAGAGTACGTCGGTCGGCGCCGAGGGAGCCCTCCATCTCCCACGCCCTTCTGTCCGGTGGACGACCACCACTCGATGGGCCCTCACCTCTGGGGCGTCTCTATCCGGCCTGCGGGGTTGCCGGATTGACACCATATGCTTGCTCCGGTTACATAAACCCGTTTTGCCCGTCGAGGGGCCCGCCATGGCCCAAAGGAGGATGGCCCGCATGAAGGAGCAACTTCGTAAGGGTTCGGTAACGGTTGTGCTCGTCGTGGTCACCGCGCTCATCTCCGGTGCGCTGGGCGGCGGCGCATCCGCCAACCACCAGCCCGCAGACAAGATCTTCGCTGCGGCTTCCAAGGTCCTCCGGAGCGGGCCCACCCTCCGGATCGAGCTGCTGAAGGCGACCGTGAAGAATTCCAAGCCGACCGATCTCGTCCTCAACGTGAGCATGGAATGTGGGCTCATCACCGACACGATCCTTCTGGGGTCGACTCAGCCGGGGGCGCAGGACAGCACCCGGGCGACCGCGACCATCCAGGCCCACATCGAGGTCGACGGAAAGATCGTGCCCGTCATCAGCTCGAGCACTCCGCCGCAGAATCCGCCCCCGCCGGGCGACGACACGGACAAGGTGACGTTCTGCAACCGGGTCTTCGAGCGCACCGTGCAGGACACCGAGGATCCGCAGGATGGTTACGACGGGAGCCGCGACTACATCGCCACGAAGAGCGCGAACTCGTTCACCTGGATCCGGCTGAACATGGGTGCCGGCCTGCACACCATCACGCTGGTGGGCGAGGTCACCGCGGACGCAACGGGCCAGTCCGCCGCCGACGCTTACATCGGCAACCGGTCGATGGTCGGATTCCCCGGGAAGTTCTCGAACGACGCGACGATCAACGAGGGAACGGCGTAGGCGCTTCCCGAAGCTCCTGGGAGGATGATCGAGGGCCGGGCATCTCGCTCGGCCCTCGATCCTTCCCAACCCCCTGATCGGATCCCCGGTCCCCCCGCCGCGGCGGCTCGGCGGGCAGATAGAGCCACCCGTCCCCGCTCCGTCCGGAGAGCTCTCGACCATCGATCCCTGTCCCGCGTCTTTCCCGCGACACGGCACCCATGGAATCCCGTCCCGCATCCATCCCGCGAGAGGCCGGGAAACGATGGGAACTATCGGGAACTGTTGGGAAGTCAAAGCCGCTGCTCAGAGGCGCTTTCGAGGCCGTTTCCGCAGGTGGCGCGATTCCACGTGAACGGCCTTGAAAGCCGCTAGGCCCTTCGGGGTCTCGTGGGTTCGAATCCCACTCCCCCCGCCCTGTCTGCCGTCCCGACCATCTGAACCACAGATGACTCAAGCGGGTTGGGGCTCCAATCGACGCCCTGAAGGAATGATGACGGGGGCTCACGGAGGCACGGGGGATGGGCTCACTGGAGTCATCCAACCTTGGTTGGCTCGCGGAGGAGATCGGACCCGGCGCGACGAAGTCTCAACGCACCCGTTCCAACCCATAGCCCAGGAGGACCGACGGGCTAAAAAAGCCTGCGCAAGGAAGTGTCGCGGAGGAGAAAGTGAAGGAAGTGAACAAGCTGTGAAGGCACGAATCCTGAAGGCAGCGGTGGTTTGCCTGGCGTTATTGCTGGCTCCGCTTTCCCCGAGCGCGGCAGAGCCGCCACTGTGGGTGCCATCAGCAC
>JBOGVX010000100.1:0-6942 GCA_050693165.1 Actinomycetota bacterium
GATCTGATCCTCGGGCTGGATCACCACGCGCACCTCGAGGCCGTGCTCGCGCGCGAACTCGAAGTCGCGCTGATCGTGCCCGGGCACGCCCATGACGGCGCCGGTCCCGTACTCCATCAGGACGTACGGCGCGACGAAGCAGGACACCTTCTCCCCGTTGACGGGGTTGACGGCGCTGATGCCGAGCGGGATGCCCTCCCGCGACTCGGCCTGCTCGCGGGAGGTCAGAGGCGTTGCTTGGAGTCGGTCGAGCATCGCCGTGACCTCATCCGAGACGCCGCCGATCTCGGCGTACTTCCGCACGCTCGGGTGCTCCGGAGCGAAGACGAAGAACGTGACGCCCCACAGCGTGTCCGGCCGAGTCGTGAACACGGTGACCTTGTCGCCTGTGTCCGCGATCTCGAACTCGACCTCGGCGCCGTCAGAGCGACCGATCCAGTTCCGCTGCATGTTCAGAACCCGGTCGGCCCAGCCGGGCAGCAGCTCCATGTCGTCGAGGAGCGCCTGCGCGTAGTCCGTGATCTTGAAGAACCACTGGGTCAGGTCCTTTCGGACCACGGGCGTGCCGCAGCGCTCGCATTCACCGTTCACGACCTGCTCGTTGGCGAGCACGGTCTGGTCCTTGGGACACCAGTTAGCCGGTGCGGTCTTCCTGTAGGCCAGGCCGCGCTCGAACAGCTTCAGGAAAAGCCACTGGGTCCAGCGGTAGTACTCGGGGTCGGAGGTATGTAGCCGGGTGGACCAGTCGAACGAGACCCCGTACCTGCGGAACGAGGCCGCCTGCTTCTCGATGTTCTCGTAGGTCCACTCCTTCGGATGGATCCCACGCTGGATCGCGGCGTTCTCCGCGGGCAGCCCGAATGAGTCCCACCCGATCGGATGGAGGACGTTGTACCCCTGCATCCGCCTGAACCGGGGGATGGTGTCTCCCAGCACGAAGGCCTCGGCGTGCCCCATGTGAAGGTCCCCGGAGGGGTACGGGAACATGTCCAGGGCGTAGAAGCGCTCACGCGGGTCATCGTCTCCGCCGGCCGCATAGAGATCCTCCTCCGCCCAAACCTCGACCCAGTGGGGCTCGATCTCCAATGGCCTGTATTTGGGGACCATGCTCGAAGGGTACCAGCGAGCAGACCGGGCTTTGGCGGCCCCGGGGCGGGCCGGGTATCTTTACCCGGTCCCCCACCTCTCCCGAGGCCGTGACCGACCATAAGAAGAGTCAGATCGATGAGCGACCCACGCTCGTTCCGGAGAACGGATCGAGCGCCATCGGCGACGGAGGTGCCGAGCTGAGCGAGGCCCCGGTCGAGGTGGCGGCCAGGCGCCGCGTATGGCGCCGAAGGCTGTCGAAGCTCCTCTCGGTGGCCGCGGCGCTCTTCCTGTTCATCCTCGCCATCCAGCTGATGAAGAAGGGGGCCGGGGCGATCGCGCCGCGCCTCGAGGGCTCGGGCCTGTTCGACAACGCCGTCCAGACCCTCGGCCTGGGATGGCTGGGGGCCTACCTGGTCCTGTCGGGCTCGCCGATCGCGGCCACAGCGCTGACGTTCCACGACGCCGGCGCTATCACCGAGCTGCAGACGTTCAGCATGCTGTCGGGCTCGAGGCTGGGGGCGTCCTTCATCGTCCTGCTCGTCGGCTTCATCTATGCGATCCGCAGCCCGAACCGCCGGGAGTCGCTCGGCATGGGCGTCCTCGCCCTGTCGATGACCGCGATCGTCTACCTCCCCGGCATAGCGCTTGGGTACGGGATCTTGAAGTCCGGGGTCCTGTCGAGCGTTGCCTGGACGGCGTCCGCGGAGGTCCAGGGTGCCATCGACGTGGGGTGGGGTTGGATCGTGAGCTTCGCCGAGTCGTCGGTACCCGCTCCCCTGCTGTTCCCCGTCGGCCTCGGCGTGATCCTGCTCTCGTTCAAGCTGCTGGACCAGGTCCTGCCCTCGCTCGACGGCGAGAGACAGGTGGACTCTCGAGCGCACTGGCTCAAGAAGCCGTGGCCCATGTTCTTCCTGGGCTCCCTCGCCGCCCTGCTGACGCTCTCGGTATCCGTCGCGCTGACCGTCCTGGTGCCGCTGGCGAGCAAGGGCTACATCAAGCGCAGGGAGGCGATCCCCTACATCGCAGGCGCGAACATCACGACTCTGGCGGACACTCTCGTCGCCTCGATGCTGCTGAGCCGCGCCTCCGGTGTCCAGGTGGTGCTGGCCGAGGCCATCGCGGTGTCCATCATCACGGTGCTTTATCTCGCGTTCCTCTATCGACCGCTCCAGAACGGCATCATGGCCCTGGACGAGTGGGTGGTGACCACGAACCGTCGCCTCTGGTTGTTCGTCGGCGTCATGTTCCTCGTCCCCGTGGCCCTGATGGTGGTCGGCGGCTTCCTCGGCCCGGTCGGCTGACACCCCTGTAGACCGGCTGAGGGCGGTGTAGGCCGGGTGTCCCACGCCCGCAGATCAGGACTCAATCGGACCATCCGGACGACCGATAGAGTGCTCAGAGCCACCTTGGGGAGAGACGAGGAGCAAATGGAAGGTAAGCCGCGCGTACTCATCGCCGACGACAACCCTGACATCCTCATCCTCCTCCGGACCAACCTGCGAGCCGCGGGCTTCGAGTCGATCGAGGCGGGGAACGGCCAGGTTGCGCTGGAGAGGATCGAGCAGGATAAGCCCGACATCGTCCTGCTCGACCTGATGATGCCCGTGCTGGATGGCTGGGGCGTTCTCCAGGCACTGCGCGGACGGCCCGACAGCCCTCCCGTGATCGTGGTCTCGGCCTCGGACTCGGCGGCGAACGTGGAACGGGCTCGCGAGCTGGGAGTAGCGGCCTACGTCACGAAGCCCTTCAACCTCCCTGCGCTGGTCCAGCTTGCCGCAACGGTTGCGCAGCGGCGTACGGCTGATCGCGGCGCGGCTCACCAGCCCGGCTAGCCGCCAGCAGGAACCTTCCAGTTTTCCTCAGTCGATCGAGCACACCCTGACGACCCCGGATGGGAGTGACCGTGAGGAGCGCGCACGTGGCGGCGCCCGCGAAGCAGGCCGCCGAAGCGATCATCAGGCGACGGAGCCCTGCCGCGATAGGTAGCCCAAGGAGCTGGAGCAATGAGCTCGCGAGGAACGCCCAGACCCCCATCCCTGCGGCCATGAAGCCGAGGAAGATCGCCGGCTGACGGAAACCGAACCTGCCCCGGAAGAGGCCGTCGAGCGCGGCCATCCCCAGGCAGAACATCCCGAAGCCGACCAGAGAGCGCGGTCCCCTCGCTTCCGCCGTAACGATCAGGCCGATGCCCGACACTGAGATCGCCAGGGCCGCAACCCGGAACGGGCGAAGTGTGGCTCCCTCAGGCATCGCCCAGCTCCCTCCAGTCGGCGCCGGTGTCGATGGGAAGCAGGCACGCCCCCCAGACGCCGAGGTCGTTGTGGCGAGCCCTCTTCTCGGCCTCGACCAGCCGCTCCACGTAGGCGATGTTGGGCGGATAGGTCGCCACGGTCGCGAATCCCTGCCTCACCATATCTTCATTGAACAATCGCCGGCCTTTCCAAACGTAGGCCAGTGTGCGCCCGAACGGGTCGATGCGCTGGACGTCGAACTCGAGCAGGACGTCCTCGTGCTCGAGGTTCCGCTCGGTGAAGGCTGAGGACTCGGGCCCGAAGCACTCGACGGGCTCACCGGGGATCACGGACTCGGGCGCGTCTATCCCGATGAGCCGCACGTCGACGATCTCTCCGTCGAGCCTTGCCTCGAACGTGTCACCGTCCACGACCCGCGTCACGAACGCCTCCACGCCGGCGGCCCCTTGGGATGTCTCCTCCACCTGCGGCGCGGGATCGCCGACGGGCGCTGGGCTCGCGCAGGCCGTTGCGGTCGCGAGGACCAAGGCGACGCCCGAGGTGCCGCAGGCCCTACCCGGACCACCGCTTCTGGAGATCCCCGACCTCCTCGTCGGGCACGCCGACCGAGTAGTGGCCATGGAGCAGCTTCCACGAGCTGTCCTCCTTGCGCATGATCGCGGTTAGACGGGTCTTGATAGACGTCCCGTCAGGGAAGTTCATGGTCGGCTCGTCGATCGCCCAACCCATGGATCCCTCCTCATAACCGACAGGAGCCTCGCCAGGATCGAGACTCAGGCCCTCGGCTTCGAACCCGAACCTCAGGCGCTCTCGCTCTCGAACGAACTCCCCGGGAGCGGTGCCAATCACCAGCGTGGCGTCCTCGCTAGACACGAGGTCTTCGAAACTCCCGACGTCACCCGCTGACAGGCGGTCGTAGAACTTCAGGAGCGCGTCGAGTACCTCGGTCGACTCACGCATGGCGGTCCTCCTTCCGACCTCTCAAGCGTAGCGAGCACGAGAGGTTTCGGCTAGGGAGCCTCGCCAGGATACGAGCCCGTGAGCGTCGTGGTGGCCACGGCGCCCGAGAGGATGGCGTCCACCTGGGCCGGCGGCGCCCCCGACTCGAGCTCGGAAGGCTCGGCCATAGCGGCGAGCGTGAACACGTATCGATGCGACTCCCCCTCCGGAGGGCAGGGCCCGGCGTAACCCACCTCACCGAAGTCGTTCGTACCTTCCAGCGCGCCGTCCGGGAGGGTGCCTTCGGCTGATCCACCACTCGCGGGTTCGATCTCGAACACCGTCCAGTGAGTGAAGACCCTGCCCGGGGCGTCCGGGTCCAGGAGCGTCAGCATCAGCTCCGCGGTCCCATCGGGAACCCCCGACCACTCGAGCGGAGGCGATAGGTCCTCGCCTTCGCACGAGTAAGTCTCGGGGACCGGACCTCCCTCCTGGAACGCGGGACTCGAGAGCTTGAAGTCGCCGAGGTTGCTCGGGATCGGAGAGATGTTCGGACGGGGTGCTTCGTCTCCCGAACACGCGGCCGACAAGAGGACAAGGATCGTCACGATGCGGAGGCTCACCGGTGAGACGCTACGATAGACCTGCGCGGTGCGCCTAACTGGCCGGGGTCAGGATGCGCGGCCCGCCCACCTGCCGGACGGCGACTCCCTCGCCATCGCTCGCCGCTCCTGGGGTTCCTGTCGTGCGGTTGCAGTTGTTGAGCGCGGTGCAGGTGTCGACGACGGCAGCCCAGACCCCGCCGTCCTTCGGAGACGTAACGAGGTCGAGGAAGTCGAGCATCAGGCCACATCGGCCGTGGCAGTTCCCACGGTGGATCGGGTCGTCGGGTGGGTTGCCCGTGGTGGCCACGAACGTCGGGTTGGCGTCCAGCGCGTTCGTCGTTACCAGCACGTATGAGTCCCACGGGCGGCGGGCGTCGTCCGGGTCACCCATCGTCCCCGGGAACGAGATCGCGACCTTGCCCGCATCGCCCGCGACCATCGCCGGGAGGTTGACCTGAGTCACTCCCGGAGGAGCGATCATCATCGGCTCGCTGAAGGTACGGCCGGCGTCCTTGCTGATGGCGAGCCAGGGCAGATGCGCCGTGTCGTCCCAGAACAGGTAGTAGACGTTCCCGGCGGCGTCGATGGACACGGAGTGGTGCTCGCCCACGTGCGCCGCGCCCGTTGCGAACTTCGTGCTGACAACCGTCCGACGCCACGTGGTGCCGGCGTCCTCAGACACGGCGAGGACGGGGATGCCGCAGTGGGACTTGGGGATATAGAGCCTCCCAGCTTGGTCCGTGACCGCATGACCGTGCAGCCCGCCGCAGAGACCCGGCACGCCAAACTTGTTGTAGCTGTTTCCTACCTCGTAGCCGGGGAAGGCCGGCGCGCCCGTGGGAGTCCAGGTAAGGCCCCCATCGAGGCTGCGGCCGCAGCTGGCATCAGCCACCCGGTTGAAGCAGTAGTACAGGACGTTGGGATAGTTCACGGTCTGCAGTGGCGGGGGCGGATTGCCCGTGACGATCGTCGGGTGGTCGGTTACCGGCGAGCCGCAGGCTTCGGGGTTCGTCAGCCAGCTGGCGCCCTGGTTGTCGGACCAGGTGAGGAAGGAGCAATCTCCGTGCCAGTCCAGCCAGTAGACGCGTCCGGTCTCCTCGTCGACGTACAGGTAAGGATCCGACGATGCCGCGTGCAGGGGATAGTCCGTGCCGGGGATCCGTGGCTCGACCGACGACCAGGACACGCCGCCATCGATCGATCGCATCACGCGAGTCCGAGGAAGGCCCGCCGCCGCGTCGTAGGCCGCTGCCGCCATGAATGCGACTCCCTCGTCATCTACGCCGATCGTCGGCTCGGCCGCATCTCGACCGAGGTAGCCCGACTGCACCCGCAGCGGCTCGCCCGAGTAGCACGTGTCGGGAGCCTCGCCTCCAACACAGAACGGGATGGGAGTGCTCGGGACCACCACGTCGTCCTCTCCCAATCGTCCCGGGTGATAGACGTGATCCGTGCCGGCAACCACCTGTGCCTCCTGAGCGACGGCCTCGGATGCGGCGACCCTGAATGCCGCACTCCCAGGGAGGGTTCCAAGGGTCTGAAGCTCGTCGAGGCCGCCGGGCGACGAGAACGACCCGAAGAGTCGAAGTCCCCCCAGCAGGGAGACAGCAAGAACGAGGGCTCCGCTCCGGACAGCGGGCATACGGGACTGCGGGCTCACACCGTCCTTGTTCGCCGTTCGCCCGCTGATTCCTTCTTGGGTCGATCTCGGAAAAACCGGCGGCGCGGTCGGGTGGTGTTGATGAACAGCCTTCGTGAGCTACCCAGCCGCATTCAGCCTTTCGGGGGCAGCGGCGGACCAACAAACTCCTGGTGATAGCGACTGCCGATCTCTTTGAGCGCTTCCTTGTCGAGGAACTGCTCCCCGGGGGGCGGCAGCCCAAGCGACCGGGCCGGTTTCCCACCCTCGCGGAATTCTAACCGTGCCGTGGAGTATCCAAGTGGCCGCGCTTGAATCAGTTCAGTCGGTCCTGAACCGCCCCGGGTTTGATGGAGGGTCTGATGGTCCCCCACTTCGGTGGAGCCGCGTCGTTTGATTCTTCATGTCACCTACCCAC
>JBOGVX010000101.1:0-8793 GCA_050693165.1 Actinomycetota bacterium
CGCTCGCCCATTTACGGGGCTTTTCGTACCGTCCGGTTCGCTAGGCTTGCCCCCATGACGGCGGCGGGCAGGAGTCGTGGGCTCGAGACCTCGCTGCAGAGCACTCCCCCTCTCGACACGCTCCCTACCTTGGCGGTGAAGGAGCTCGTGGAGAAGGGTCGCGTCCACGACTACCGCAAGGGGACTTACCTCTTCCATCAGGGCGACGACGCGCCCGACGTTCACTTCCTGACCGAGGGCCGGGTGGAGATCACCTCGACCTCTGTCACCGGCGCCCGCCAGCTGCATACGACACTCGAGCCCCCGCAGCTCTTCGGCGAGCTGGGGGCTCTGGGGCAGATGCGGCGCACGGCGAGCGCTGCCGCCATGGAGCCGACGACCACCCTGGCCATTCCGAGCGAGGATTTCCTCGAGGTGCTCGCCTCGCATCCCGAGGCCAGCCGCGCGGTCTTCCGGGCCCTGGCCAGGCAGATCTCCGAGCACGAAGTCCTGATCGAGGACCTTCTCTACCTGGATCTCAAAGGTCGCGTTGCGAAGCGGCTAATCGGGCTCTGCACACCATCCTTCGACGACCTCCCGGAGGACGGCACGGTCCTTCCCGCGGTCGTCACCCATGCGGACCTCGCAAGCCTGTCCGGGGGGAGCCGCGAGAACGTCACGCGGATCCTGTCGGACTTCCAGCGCCGCGGTCTGGTGAGGCGCAACGGGCGCCGCCTGGTACTCGCGAAGGTTGACGGGCTGAGCCGGCTCGCCGGCCTCTGAGATCTAGCCCGTCGGCTGGAGAGTGATCGAGCGGGCCGACTTCATACCGACCTCCTGCACCATCCGGTCGATGACCTCGTCGGGGATCGGGCTGTCCACTGTGAGTCCCATCAGCGCGAGGCCGCCGGCTTCCTTCCGGCCGACCTCCATGCTCGCGACATTGATGCGCGCCTCGCCGAGAAGCGTTCCGACCTTTCCGATAACGCCGGGCTTGTCCTCGTAGAGGAAGAACGCCATGTGCTTCGCCGGCGCCATATCGAGATCGAAGTCGTAGACGCGCACCAGCCGCTCGGCGTCGCGGATGCCCACCAGCGTTCCGGCGACGGCGACCTCGCCCGACTCGGTCTCGGCTCGGAGCAGCATGAGGTTCACGTAGTCCTGCGACTCGACCGTCCGGCGCTCTGACAGCTCCAGCCCTCGCTCCTTGGCGATGGTTGGCGCGTTGACGTAGGACACCGGCTCGTGCACGACCCCGGATAGCGCGCCCTTGAGCGCGGCCAGAGTGAGCACGCGGGTGTCGAGCTCGGCCACCTTGCCGAGGTACTCGACGGAGATCGCGCGCATCGGCGACTCGGAGAGCCCGGTGAGGATGCGGCCGAGCCGCTCGGCAAGCGGCAGGAAAGGCCGGGCCTGCTCCGGAACCTCGGCCGCGGCGACGTTGACCGCGTAGGGCACGAACTCACCCTTGAGCGCGAGCCTGACCATCTCGGCGATCGCGATACCGGCCTTGTCCTGCGCCTCTCTAGTGGCGGCGCCCAGGTGCGGCGTAACGATCGCGTTGGGGAGTCCGATCAGCGGGTGGCCCTTCGGAGGCGGCTCGGTCTCGAACACGTCTACCGCCGCCCCGCCGAGGCGGCCGCCTTTCAGCGCGTTCGCCAGCGCGGCCTCGTCGATGATCCCGCCTCGCGCGGTGTTCACGATCAGCACGCCCTCCTTCATCAGCGAGAGCTCCCGCTCCCCTATGAGCGCCTCAGTCTCGGCGGTCTTCGGTAGGTGGATCGTCATGAAATCGGCCTGGACGAGCAACGCGCCGAGATCGGGCATGAGCTCGATGCCCAGCTCGCGAGCGCGGTCCTTGGAGACGTAGGGGTCGTAGGCGATCAGCCGCATCCCGAACGCCAGCGCGCGCTGCGCCACCATCGTCCCGACGCGGCCGAGACCGACGATACCGAGCGTCTTGCCGTGCAGCTCGACGCCCTGGAACCTCTCCCGCTCCCAGGCCCCGCCTTTGAGGCTGGCATCCGCCTGGGGGATGTTGCGCGCCAGGGCCATGAGGAGCGCCAGAGTGTGCTCCGCCGCGGACAAGATGTTGGACTGCGGGGCGTTCACGACCATCACGCCCTTGCGGGTCGCGGCCTCGACGTCCACGTTGTCGAGCCCGATCCCCGCTCGCCCGACCACCTTGAGGTTGTCCCCGGCCTCGATCGCGGGCGCGTCGACCTTCGTCTGGGAACGGACGATCACTGCGTCGTAGGGCGCGATCGCCGCGGCCAGCCCCTTGTTGGCCAGCTCGGTACGCACGTCGACCTCGAAGTCCTGCTCGAGCAGGGCCAGGCCTCGCTCGGCAAGCTTCTCGGTCACCAGAACCTTCATGATTCGAGTCTACCGGCCCTCTCATGACCCTCCTCGCATCTACACTCAGGCGATGCGGAGGGCCTTCAGGTACACGTTCCTAGTGATCTCCGCCGTCTTCGCCGCCGGTATCGTGGCCCAGGTGTTCTTCGCCGGATTGATGCTGTTCGGCCAGGAGGGGGGAGTCGCACTTCACCGGAACACGGGCTGGATCCTCCACAGTGCCGGCTTCACATTCCTCGTCATGCCGGCCCTCGCCAGGGCGGGCCGGAAGACGATCGTCATGGGGGTGGTCCTGGCTGTGGTCACTTTCGTCCAGCCCTTGCTGCTCGAAGCCCGTGAAGCCTCACCCCTGATCGCTGCCCTCCATCCGGTCAACGCTCTCCTGGTGTTCTCGTTGTCCCTCGTCCTTGCCCGCCGGGCCATGATCCTGGTCAGGGAGGAGCGCCAAGCCCCCTCGGCTGCGCCGTCATAAGACCGGCCGAGTTGATTTCCTCCGGACTACTGGGGTGAAATTGTCATTCCGCTACGGAAGGAGGGAGATATGCCGGTCTACATCACGCTCATCAGGTGGACCGATCAGGGTCGCGAGAAGGTGAGCAGCCTTCCCGACCGCGTCCAGGAGGTCGAGAAGCGCCTGGCCGACCACGGCGCCACCACGATCGGGAACTGGGTCACGATGGGCCAGTACGACCAGATCGCGGTCAACGAGGCTCCCGACGACGAGACGGCGGGCAAGCTCGCCCTCATGATCGCGGGGCGCGGGAACGCGACCACCGAGACTCTGCGGGCGTTCTCGATGGACGAGATCCGGGGGATGCTCCAGGGCTAGAGCTCAGCCCTTAACCGGAGCGCCCGAAGACTTCCTCGGCGGCCGCGATCGCGGCGCCGCGCTTGACCGGGTAGCCCATCGCATCGAGCGTCAGCTCGAGCGCGGCCAGGCACCGCAGGATGTCGAAGCGGTCGTAGTTGCCCAGGTGCCCGATCCTGAAGACCTTGCCCTTCAGCGGCCCCTGTCCGGGGGCGAGGATGATCCCGTGGTCCTTGCGGACCTTCGCGACGAGCTCGTTGCCGTCGATCCCCTCGGGCGCGCGAACGGCCGTTACGGCCCATGCCCGCTCGGGGTGCTCGCCGTCGAGATCCAGGCCGAGGGCTCGGACGCCCTCCTTGGTCGCCTCGGAAAGGATCTTGTGACGCTCCAACGCCGCTTCCGGCCCCTCGTCCAGGTAGAGACGGATGGCCTCTCGTAGGCCGAGCATCAGGCTGATCGCGGGTGTCCACGGTGCTTCGGGGTTCGGGAGCTCGTAGGACTGCTTGTACGCGGCCCAGTCGAAGTAGAAGCGCGGGTTCTTGGCGTCCTTCGTCGCGGCCCATGCGGCCTCGGAGACCGAGACGAACGCGATGCCCGGCGTCGCGGACAGGGCCTTCTGCGACCCCCCCACGGCGACGTCGATCCCCCACTCGTCTCCCTCGTAAGGCACCGCGCCCAGGCTCGAGATCACGTCGACGATGAAGAGCGCGCCGGCTGCCTTGGTGACGCGGCCGATCCCCTCGATGTCGTGAACGACGCCGGTGGAGGTCTCGCTGTGCTGCGCGAGCACGCCCTTGGTCGGAGCCTCGGCCAGCGCCTTCTCGACGTCCTCTGGCAGGACCGCGCGGCCCCACTCGTACTCGAGCCGCACAACGTCGAGCCCGAATGCCTCGGCGATCTTGGCGAAGCGCTCGCCAAAGTATCCGGCGACTGGAACGATCACCCGGTCTCCGGGTGAGAACAGGTTCGCCACCGCCGACTCGAGTCCCCCGGTGCCGGACGCCGTGAAAACGAGCGCGTCGTTCTTCGTCTTCAGAAGGGTGCGCAGGCCCTCCGTCACCTCTCGGAGGAGGTCGCCGTAGCCGGGACCTCGGTGATAGACGAGCGGGCTCGCCTGTGCCAGAAGGACGCTCGGCGGTACAGGCGTGGGGCCGGGTGTCATGAGGATCTCGGGTCGGTCCATCGCTCCTCCAGGTCGGTTCGGGCCAGCGTATCAACAGCGAACGTGGACGCGAAACGGGGGCGCCGTGTGGCGCCCCCGCTCGAGATGACTGCGATTACTTACCGGGGTTCGGACAGACCCCAGCCTTGTGTCCCGGCTTGGGGTTGCCCTGCTGTCCGGGCACACACTGCTTGTCGCCCGGTCCCGGCTTGCCCGCGAAGGCCCCGGAGACCCCCACGAGGCTGAACAGCCCGGTCAGAAGCACGACGAGTACTCGCCTGCGCATCCGCATCCCTCCTCCCTTTCCTGGCCCGACACGTGGCCGAGCCGTCACCCCATTCAATGCCACGCTGAGTGTTCCTGTCAACCCACAGGGCCCTCCCTTGGCAGGATGGGAATCCAGCCTTTCATGCGATGATTGCCCTCGCGATGCCCGCGCCGCCCGACCAATCTCGCTCAACGTTCATGCCGATCGTCATCACGACGCTCGTGCTCACCCTCGGCACGGTAGCGGCCACTGCCCCGAGCTGGGCGGGGGCCGGCCCAGGGTCGTCCAGGGAGAAGCTGGAGTCTGCGGACTGGGTACCTCTCACCGGACGGATCCGGGTTGGACGCACCTGGGGGCACCGCGGAGGGCACGCATTCCCCTCCATCGACTTCGTGGTCCCGGCGGGCAAGAGCGTGCCCGTGTACGCGGCGGGTTCGGGAACGGTCCTCGCAGCAGAGGGCGGATGCCGTGACACCACACCAGATGGTCGTGACGCCGACTGCAACGGTGGCCACGGGAACCTCGTCGAAATCGTCCATCCTGACGGGCGCCTATCTCGATACCTCCACCTGCATCAAGGAAGTCTGACGGTTAAGCCCGGCGAGCACGTCTGCCGGGGTTGTCAGATCGGCCGCACGGGTTGGTCGGGCAACGTCTCTCCCCCGGGACCGGAAGGAGGCCACCTTCATTACGAGGAGATCGAGGGGTTCCGACCGGTCAACCCCGGGCCAATGCTGGCAAGGCGACATGGCGGACGGGTCACGTACCCGGGCCATAGGCGCGACTGGCAGGACATCGGGCGGGAGGGACTCGTCATCCGCAACCTCGGCTACCCACGTCCCGGTCAGGCCCCGCAAGGGTCATGCTTCGGCTACGCGGCGACGCTCGTCGGCACACCCAAGGCGGAGGAGATCAGAGGGACCGCGGGGCCGGACATCGTCCTCGGGGGCGATGGCAACGACACCATCTACGGTCTTAGTGGAGACGACAGACTGTGTGGTGGGCCCGGTGACGACCTGCTGGACGGCGACTCCGAGTACAACTACCTGGACGGAGGGGAAGGAACCGACACCTGCTTGTCGGACTACGGTAACGAGACCGCCGCCGAGGGCACCGTCGTTTCCTGCGAACTCCCTCCGTTCACCTTGCTGGTGAATGTGCGGTGCTGCCTTCGCTTCGTCACGAGCGAACCCGCCGGGATCTCCTGCCCACCAGATTGCGATGAGCCGTATGCGAACCACACGCAGGTCACGCTCACTCTTTCCTCTGGGGCGACCTACTGGCAGGGCTGCGACACAGTTACCGGCTCGACCTGCACGCTCACGATGGACCAGGATCGGACCGTCAGCGTCTGAACAGCCGGTAATGACCGAAACCCCCGGCGCGGGAGGCACCGAGGGTTCCGGGACTTGGATGTTGGCTATGCGGCCGCCGAGGCCTTGCGAACCGGCTTCCAGACCTTGGCGGTGATGGGCTCGAAAGCCTTCACCAGGTCCAGCGAGTAGGTCCGCTGGGTCTTGACGAGGCGCTCGATGAAGTCGAAGTACAGCTTCACGAACTCCTCGGGCCGCGGCAAGCTGCGGATGGTGGACGCACCCGGAAGATCCGTCGGAAGGATCTCGCCGATCTTCTGGGTGACTGCGGACGTCTTGTTCACGACGAACTCGTCCACCTGACGGATCCCGTCGATCAGACGGTCCGACATCTGGGTCACGTTCTGTGAGTACGTGGCCATCTGTGCACCTCCTCAGGTTGATGGCTCGATTACGGTGCTTAGTTTACCAACCACTGCTCGGGATGTCAAGCGAAATGCTTGGTCTGCCAAACGCCCTGCTCAGGACCCCGTGAAGCTCCGGTAGACCCGGGTGAGGGTCTCCTTCTGCTCGGCATTCAGCCGCGGATCGAGGCGGATGGCGTCCTCGACGCTGGGGCTGATCTCGGAGGGGTCACGCTCCTCCAGGAGCCCCGCCTTCGCATAGAGGGTCTCCGCGGACACGTGCAGGGCCGCCGAGAGGTGGTTCAGCACTTTCGCCGAGGGCTTGTAGACCCCCCTCTCGACCTGGCTGAGGTACGCGTTCGAGACCTGGGCCGCCTTGGCCAGCTGGCGGAGCGAGAGCTTCGCGAGCCCCCGCTGGACCCTGATGAACTCGCCGATCCCCTCCTTGGCGGCATCGCCGGCGGACCTGGCCACCTCACTCGCGGTCTTGGCGACGTCGGTCGCGAGCTTGGCCACCTCACCGGGGGTTTTGGGGGTCTTGGGCACCTGCTCAGGATATCACGTTGCTTGGTCCACCAAGCACTCTCGGCGTTTCTAGAGGATCGAGGAGAGCGCCTCAAAGAGGCGGTCTATGTCCTCATCGGTGTTGAAGAAATGGGGCGACACGCGGATGCCATCCGCGCGGGAGTCCACGCAGACGTCTCGCTCGTAGAGCGCCTCGGCGATCTTCAGGGCCTGCTCCCCGACCCCTATGTTGACGACCCCGCCTCGTGCCGCGGGGTCCCGTGGGGTGCGCACCGGAAGCCCGGCCTCGTCGGCGCGGGACATCAGGTACTCCTGGAGCTCGTGCTGGCGGGCGCGGATCCGCGCGGGCGTGACCTCGGTGATGATCTCGAGACCGCCCTGCGCGATGAAAGGGATCGGCGCGGCGTGCGTTCCGGTCTCGAACCGCCGCGCCGTCGGGTGGTAGTCGAGCTCGGTCGTCCTGAACCCGAACGGCTCTCGCTGGCTCCACCAGCCGGCGATCGCCGGCTCGAGCGAAGGGATCAGGTCCTTGCGGGCGTAGAGGAACGTCAGGCCCGGCCCGCCGCACAGCCACTTGAGCACTCCCGTGGTGTGGAAGTCGCACCCGATGTCGTGGACGTCGAGGGGGACGATGCCCGCGCCGTGGAAGTCGTCGATCACGGTCCAGGCGCCGGCTTCGCGGGCGATGCGGCAGATCTCCTTCACGTCTTGGAGGGCGCTCGACTTGTAGAGCACCCGGTTGATCATCACCAGAGCGGTGCGCTCGTCGATCGCTTCCGCGAATGACTCGGTCGGTATCGTCATCCCGTCCTCGCTCCGAAGGAAGACCACTTCGGCACCCTTGCTGCGGTGCGCGAGCGAAACGTGGCCGTTGGTGGGAAAGTCCAGCTCGGTCAGGACGATCTTGTTCCGTTCGCCGGAGAGGTCGATACACGACAGGATCGAGGAAAGCGCCATCGTGACGTTGGTCGTGATGGCGAGCTCGGACGGGTCGGCGCCGATAAGGTCGCCGTAGATGCCTTTCACCTTGCGGAGGCGCGGGAAGATCTCCTCGAACCAGAACGGCTCGGGAGCTCCCATCTCCTCCCACTTGTCGACGTACTCCTGCAGGTAGCTTTTCGACCGTCCGGACACCGGGCCGAGCGACGCGCTGATCAGGTACGACTTCCGCTGGACGACGCCGAACTCATCTCGATAATCGATCAGGTCCTTCACAGTTGCCCTCTCAATTCCCACAGCTCGGGGAAGAAGCGCTTCTCGAGCGTCGTGCGCAGGTACGAGGCGCCGCTCGATCCGCCGGTTCCGCGCTTCGTACCGATCTGACGCTCGACCATCAGGATATGGCGCTGCCGCCACAACGAGAACAACTCGTCCATCTCGAGGAGATCCTCGGACAGGTACCAGAGCTCGGCGAAAGCGTCCCTGTCTCGAGCCATCTTGATCAGGCTCGTCTTCCGGGCGTCGGCGTCATCGGACGGCATGGGCAGGCCGTTCTTCTCGAGGAGATGGCAGAACCCGTCCCACAGCGTCGGCTCGTTGAAGCGCCGCTGGAGCCGTTCGCGGTCCTCCTCGTCGGCGGCCATCTGGAGGAAGCCCCTCTCCTTCAGCCCGCCGAGGAACTCGATCTCCCTGAACTGCACCGACTGGAAGCCGCTGGCGGGGTTCAGGTTCGAGCGGAACTCCAGGAAGTCCTGTGGCGACATGGTCTCCAGGACCTCTATCTGCTCGACCAGCAATCGCTCGATCGTGTGCACGCGGTGCAGGAGGTGGCGGGCTCGCTGGGGGTCCTGGGCGAACATCAGCTCGCGGATCGCCTCGAGCTCGAAGATCATCTCCCGGAACCAGAGCTCGAAAGCCTGGTGGACGATGATGAAGAGGGTCTCGTCGTGGGCTGCGGGCTTCGACTGGGGAAGCTGGAGATCGAGCAGGTCTCTTATGCGCAGGTAGGAGCCGTAGGAGAGATGGCCTTCTTCGTC
>JBOGVX010000102.1:0-3378 GCA_050693165.1 Actinomycetota bacterium
AGGCGTACACGTGCTCGGACGACGACTACTACTGCGAGACGACCGCCTTCGAGGCCACCGCATTGAACGGGACCAATGGCGCTCCGATCTGGTCGACCACCGACATTGAGGACTCGAACGGCATCTGGGGCCTCACCGGATCCAACCTCGATGGCGTGGCCGGGGACGACAGCTTCGACTACGTCTACGACGAGACCGAGCCCCCCGGCGCTCCCTTCGCCGTCTACAACGGTCTCTCTCGCCAGAAGGCCTGGGACGGCTTCATCGACACGGGCGAGGCTTCCGGATACGTCGACTCGGCTATAGCCGCGGACCTCGACGGGGACGGCACGCTGGAGGCGGTGCTCACCTCCGATGCGTACGAGGGGATCGGCGAGCCGGTGTGCGAGGTCTACGAGGGCGAGGAGTATTGCTGGTACGAGGACTACGAGGAGTACGCCTTCGCTACCGCCTTCACCTCGACCGGCGAGCTCCTCTGGAACCTCGAGCTGTAACCATTCGCGGCGCGGGGCGGCTGGGCAAACACGCAGGCTAGCGTCAAGGAGGAGGCACCTCAGCTTCGACGGGCAGCCTGATTCGGGCCGGAGCGGGCGGGACATCCTCGCCCGCTCTTTCATGTCATGACCTGTGGATTTGCACAGAGCAGGAACCGGGCCCCTCGACGGCGAACCCCTGGGTTGAAGAACCAGACAAATCCACGCAGGGAGGGAGACCCCGGATGCTCGCCCGCCGACTCACGCTCGCCACCTTCGCCGTTCTTCTGATACCCGCCAGCCCATCCGCGACCAGCGCCCCAGCCCCCGTTGAAGCCCCCGTGGAACGCCCCGGCCCGGTGAGCCGCGAGGACATCCTCGCCGGGAGAGCCTCCCAGGCCGAGCAGCGCCAGGCCCTGCAGGCCTCCATCGAGCTCGCCGGCGGGGAGAGCGTGGAGGTAATGGGTTCTCAGCAGAGCGGACTGGGGGGCTACGGACAGGCCCTCATCTCCGCCGACCTGGACGGTGACGGGGAGGAAGAGATCCTGCTCGAGCAGTACGTCGGCCCCCGACGCTTCATCGTCGCAGCCGACGAGAGCGGCATCATGTGGCGACGGAAGATCAAGCGCGGGCCATGGTTCGCCGGCTACGTGGTCGACGACTTCGCCTCGGGCGGCGGCGATGAGGTCCTCGTGATCGCGCATCAGTGGCTGGGAGCGGACGGCATGCAGGTCGTGTTCGGTCTCGTCGACAGGTGGGGCCTGCTCTGGACCTACAAGCTGCCCGGCTCGAACTACCAGCCGTTCGGCCCTCTCCACGAGATCAACGGCTCCGTGCAGGCCGACGGCGACGAGCGCGCGGAGATCGCCTTCACGACGTGGAGCGATCCGGGCCACCCCGAGGTGGTGGCACTGGACGGCGACTCCGGCATCGAGCTTGGCACGCTGCGGCCCACGCTCGATGCTGATAACGCGGCGTTCGACACGTACTCGCAGGCTTTCGTCACCGATGGTCCATCGGGCGAAAGCGATGAGGCCGTCTTCATCACCTCCCTCCCGACGGGAGGTGGCTCCTACGCCGAGAGACTTCGGTTCACCGACGGCACCCGCACGGACTTCGAGGTCCTTCCCCTGGATAGCCTGGGCGAGATCCTTCAGGGCCCGGACTACACCGGGGATGGCCGCCGCGATGCCGTCAACGATGGCTACTCCGCCTTCGGCGTGTTCGACCCCATCTCGTTCACCGGATGGAGCCACGAGCACGGCTTCGAATCGACGTCGTATCAGGGGCCGCCGGATCCCGTCGGCGACCTCGATGCGGACGGGGGCGAAGACCTCTGCATGGTGCTCTCCGAGTACGTGAGCGGAGCCACGCCCTTCGAGTACGACACCACTTCGCACATCGACTGCCGGAGCGGGAAAACGGGCACCCGGATCTGGACGGCGACAACGGCCACGGTCAGGGAGACCCAGGACGACTTCAGCTATGCCTACCCCTTCGTGAACACGCGCCACGACCTCAACGGAGACGGCCACCCCGACCCTATCCTCGGCGTCGAGGAGTTCAGCTGCGAGGAGGCCTGCGCGACAACCAGGTTCGAGATCTCCGCCCTGGAAGGGAAGACCGGCGGCCCGCTCTGGGCCGTTAACGACACTTCGGCCCAGGACCTGCTGTGGGCGCTGACCGAAGGCAACCTCGATGCCATGGCCGGTGACGATCTCTTCGAGACCGACGAGGGGTCGGACCGGGCAGAGTTCCGGGTCCTGAATGGGCTGACGAGGGAGCCCTCCTGGGAGGCCGTCGTGGAGCCCGAATCGGACTACGGGCACGTGCTCGACTGGGGCTACGCGGACGTGGACGGGGACGGCGTTACCGAGGCCGTGGTGACGGCCTACGCCACCGACCTCACGTGCGGTCCTCATGGTTGCTTCGGCAATACGGGCCTGTACGTGGCCGCGTTCGACGGGAACGGTCAACTCCTCTGGCAGGTGGAGCTCTAGCGCCCGAAGGGTTCTGACACCTCGGCGTCGAACTAGTCCCTGACTGTGAATCCCTCCTCGTCGAGCCGCAGCCTGGTTAGGGCATCCATCGCGTTTGCGCTGGTGGCGGGCCTTATGGCGCCCGGGGTCGCGCGGGCGGAGGACGCCTCTGACGACCCGATCGCCTTCGAGCCCAAGGGCCTGACCCAGGACCGGTTCCCGAAGGCGGCTTCGTTCACGGCCGTGGAAGTCCGCGCCCACGACGGGGTGATGCTGCACTCCCGCGTCTACCGGCCGGATACTTCGAGCGACCCGTCGTGGAAGACACCGGTGATCCTGGTTCACTCCCCCTACTACGGGACGGATGCCAATCCGGGATCGCGGTCGATGGACCTGGTCGACCGCTACACGCCCAAGGGCTACACGGTGGTCCTATCCAGCGTCCGAGGGACCGGCGAGTCCGGAGGCTGCCTGGAGCAGGACGGCCCCAACCAGGCCCAGGACTTCAAGACGCTGGTCGAGTACTTCGCAGCTCAGCCCTGGTCGAACGGAAGGGTGGCTTCGTACGGGAAGTCGTACGACGCCGAGACGCAGAATGCCGGCGCCGTTCTGAGACCCCAAGGCCTCACGACGATGATCACCGTCGCCGGCATCTCGAGCCTCTACGACGTCGGCTACTTCGACGGCGTACCGCTGACCCTCGGCGGGCTCGGGGCGTCCGCCGGCTACGCGATCACGGGACCGACGGTCGTTCCGACGGAGCGCACCAGGTACGCCGAGCGCGTGAGCTGCTTCCCCGACGTCTACTCGAACTCGGCGGATCCAACGGGTGACGAGTCGCCCTTCTGGGCGGACAGGAACTTCCGGTACGGGGTGGACAACGTCGAGGCGAGCGTCCTCTACGTCCATGGGCTGAACGACTTCAC
>JBOGVX010000103.1:0-17261 GCA_050693165.1 Actinomycetota bacterium
GCGAAGGGCGAGACCGTGGACGAGATCGCCGGATGTGCCGAGGCGATGCGCGGCCACGCCCTGGCCGTAAGGCCCGAGCGCGAGGACGTGATCGACACCGCGGGGACGGGTGGCGACGGCGCGGGAACCGTGAACCTGTCGACCGCGGCGGCGCTGGTCGCCGCGGCCGCGGGCGCCGGCGTCGCGAAGCACGGGAACCGTGCCGTGTCCTCCGCGTGCGGCTCCGCCGACGTGCTGGAGGCTCTCGGCTTCGACATCGGGCTCGGGCCTGACGACATCGCGCGCTCGATCGACAGCCTGGGGTTCGGCTTCCTATTCGCCCAGGCGCATCACCCGGCGATGAAGCACGCCGGACCGGTTCGCCGGGAGCTGGCGACGAGGACGGTGTTCAACATCCTTGGGCCACTCACGAACCCTGCCGGGGCAGGACGTCAGGTCGTCGGGGTGTACGCGGAGGACCTCGCGGAGAAGGTTGCCGAGGCGCTGTCCGGTCTCGGCACGAAGCGAGCGATGGTCGTGTACGGCGCCGGAGGGATAGACGAGCTCTCCCCGGCGGGGGTCAACCTCGTGTACAACGTCAACGGTAGGATCGAGCGCGAGGATCTCGACCCTCGCGACCTCGGGATCCCGCGCTGCTACCCCGAGGAGCTCTCCGGCGGGACGCCCGCCGAGAATGCCGAGGCGATCCGCAGGGTGTTCGGAGGGGCGACCGGCGCGAAGCGCGATGCGGTGCTCCTGAATGCCGCGGCGGCACTGACAGTGGCCGACCTCGCCGAGGACATGCGGGTCGGCGTCGCGCTGGCGACCGAGGCGATCGACTCCGGCGCGGCGGCCGACAGGCTGGACTCACTCGTCGCGTTCTCTCAGGAGCGGGAGGAGAAGGCGTCTTGACGAAGCTCCGGGGCGCTCTCGCAACACCGGGCCTGGCAGCGATCGCCGAGGTCAAGCGGCGCTCGCCCTCGGCGGGCGACCTGCGTCCCGGGGCACGCGCGGGCGAGCTGGCTCGCGACTTCGAGCGCGCCGGCGCTGCGGCCGTCTCGATCCTCGTCGACGAGCGGTTCGGGGGATCGATCGCCGACCTGCGCGAGGCACGAGCCGCGACCGGGCTGCCACTCCTGGCGAAGGGCTTCTTCTCGGAGGAAGAGCAGCTGGGCGAGCTCCGCGACGTGGGAGCAGATGCCGTGCTCCTGATCCTTCGTGACCTCGACGATCGGGCGGCGGCGCGGCTGCAGGAGAGCGCGCGCGCCCTCGGCATGGACGCGCTCGTAGAGGCACACGACCGGCGCGAGCTGGATCGAGCAGTGAGGCTCGGCGCCGACCCGATAGGCATCAACTCGCGAGACCTCTCCACGTTCGACATCGACAGGAGGCTCCAGCTCGAGCTCGTCGAGGGAGCCCCGCGCGACAGGGTCGTGGTGGCGGAGAGCGGCATAGAGCACCGCGGGCATGTGATCTCGGCGGAGCTTGCCGGGGCCGACGCCGTGCTGATCGGCAGCGCCCTGATGAGGGCTGCGGATCCGGGCGCCGCTCTCCGCCACCTGATAGCTCGCCCGGTAACGAAGGCGTGCGGCCTCACACGCGAGGAGGACGTCCTCGCCGCGTACGAAGCCGGCATCGACCTCACCGGGTTCGTCTTCGCGGAGAGCCCGCGGCGCGCCGAGCGCGTCCTGCCCGTGCCGGCAGGGATGCTGACCGTTGCGGTGGTGATCGAAGACGAGGCGCCCGAGGCCGACCTGGTCCAGATCTACGGCCGGGAGGACGGACACCGGTCCCGCGAGGCCCGCCTCCTTCGGGGCGGACGCGACGTAGCACGGGTCCTCGACCTTCCCGTACGCAGCCAGGATCCCGACCATCTGTCGCGGGCTGCGAAGGTCGCTCGGAAGGAACGGGTGATGCTGGCCGGCGGACTCAACCCGGGAAACGTGGCCCACGCCATCGAGACGGTGAAGCCGTGGAGCGTGGACTCCGCGCGGGGACTCGAGTCCTCGCCGGGCATCAAGGACCTGCACTCGATGCGAGCATTCGTTGCGAACGCGAGAGAGGCGGGAGCATGAGTACCCTTGCGGCCGAGGCTTTCTTCGGGGCGTACGGGGGGCGCTACGTCCCCGAGGTTCTCGTGCCCGCGCTCGACGAGCTCGAGAAGGGATGGGACTCGCTCCGCGCGAACGACTCGTTCCGCCGCGAGCTCGACGACGCGCTCGCGACCTTCGCGGGACGGCCGACGCCGATAACCCGAGCGTCGCAGCTCGATCCCCTGCGCAGGATCTACCTGAAGCGCGAGGACCTGTGTCACACCGGCGCACACAAGATCAACAACGCGATCGGCCAGGCACTGCTGGCGCGCTTCCTCGGCAAGCGCCGCATAGTCGCTGAGACCGGCGCAGGACAGCACGGCGTCGCGGTGGCCGCGGCATGCGCGCGCGTCGGTCTCGAGTGCGAGATCTATATGGGCTCCACCGACGTGGCCCGGCAGCGGCCGAACGTCGAGCGCATCGAGCTGCTCGGCGGCAAGCTCATCCCGGTCGAAACCGGCGCCGCCACGCTGCGGGAGGCGATCTCCGAGGCGATCCGCGACTGGCTCGCGAACGTCGAGAACACGCACTACCTGATCGGATCATGCGTGGGGCCGCACCCGTACCCGAAGCTCGTCGCCGAGCTCCAGTCGGTCATCGGACGCGAGGCTCGTGCGCAGATCCTCAACGCCGAGGGAAGGCTGCCGGACGCGGTCGTGGCTTGCGTCGGCGGCGGCTCCAACGCTATCGGCCTGTTCGATGCCTTCCTCGACGACCCTTCGGTGAAGCTGATCGGTGTCGAGGCCGCGGGCGCTGCGAGCCTGGCCGAGGGCCGGCCCGTTGTCCTGCACGGCGCTCGTACCCTCGCGCTCGCCGACGACGACGGACAGGTCAGGGACGCGCACTCGGTCGCGGCGGGGCTCGACTACCCCGCGGTCGGGCCGCAGCACGCATCGCTGCGCGACTCCGGGCGCGCGGAGTACAT
Organism: Actinomycetota bacterium; assembly: GCA_050693165.1. GTDB lineage: Bacteria > Actinomycetota > UBA4738 > UBA4738 > CALAEC01 > CAZKFH01. The sequence goes on from JBOGVX010000103.1 coordinate 2,998, forward strand.
GACCGTGACAGATCAGCAGGCGCTGTCGGCGTTCAGGTTCCTGTCCCGCAGCGAGGGCATCATCCCCGCGCTCGAGTCCGCGCACGCCGTCGCCGCGGCGCTCGAGCTCGACGAGGAGCTCGTGCTGGTCGGCCTGTCCGGACGCGGCGACAAGGACCTCGGGGTGGTGACCCGGTGAGCACGCTCGCCGTGTACCTCGTTTGCTCGCGGAACGTCGCCGAGCTCGCGCGCGCTGCCGTGGACGGAGGCGCCGACCTGATCGAGCTCGGCTTCCCGTTCTCCGATCCCCTGGCCGACGGCCCGATCATCCGAGCGGCCAGCGAGCGCGCGCTGGCAGAGGGCATGCGCACTCGCGAGTGCCTCGAGGCCCTAGCGGAGACTCACGCGGCCGTAGACGTGCCACTGGTTCCGATGACGTACGCCTCGCTGCTCGAGGCGTACGGCTACGAGAAGTTCGCGAGGGACGCTCGAGACGCGGGCGCGTCGAGCATGATCATCGCGGACCTGCCGATCGACATCGAGCCCGACCTCCGGCGCATCCATCTGGTTGCGCCCACGACGCACGACGAGCGCCTCGCCGAGGCCGCCCGAACCACCGACGGATGGCTTTACCTGGTGTCCAGGACCGGCATCACCGGACCCCGAGCCGAGCTGTCCTCGCAGCTCCCCGAACTCGCCGAGCGAGCCCGCCGAGCGACGGACCTGCCGCTGTACGCGGGGTTCGGAGTCTCGACCCCTGCCCAGGCAGCCGAGGCGCTGTTGCTCGTGGACGGGGTCGTCGTCGGTAGCGCGGCCGTTCAGCGAGCCGAGGAGAGCGGGTCCAGGGGGCTCCACGACTATGTCGCCTCTCTGCGTGAGGCGATGGACCGGGTCGGCGCCCGCCGAGGGGTTGTCTGAAGTGGGGCCCGGATGGTGGTCTCTCTTGACGCACCGGCCCTTCGAGGGCAAGATAGCCGGCACGATGCTGTTGGGGTTTGCGTTCGGGACGACCTACGCGTATCGCACGTGGAGCCGGCCCACGCCCATCCTCAGCGGCTAGAAGACAAGAGAACCGACGGAGGAGGCGTGGAGCCAGGAGCTCCGCGCCTTTTCGTTTGTGCGGATGAAACCGGAGGGACCCATGAGCGAGACGAGAGGCATACGGGGGGCGACGACCGTCGACGGCCCCAGGCCCGAGCTCATCACCGACGCGGTGGGCGAGCTGCTCGACGAGATCGAGCGGGTGAACGAGATCAATATCAGCGAGATCGCCGCAGCGATCTTCACCTTGACCGATGACCTTCCTTCTGCCGCCCCCGCAGCCGTCGCCAGGAAGCACGGATGGCAGGACGTGCCGCTTCTCCAGGTGCTCGAGCACGGCGGAGCGACCGGGATCCGGCACTGCATCCGGTTGCTCGTGTTATGGAACACACGCAAGCCCCAGTCGGATGTCCGGCACGTCTACCTGCGTGACGCCGTCACGCTCAGGCTGGAAGTCGTCGCAGTCGGAGAGGAGGCCTGAGATGGTCATAGTCATGCAGGCGGGCGCGAGCGACCAGGAGCTCGACCACGTGCTCGAGCGCATCGAGTCGTTCGGCTTGAAGCCGCACATATCGAAGGGCGAGGAGAGGACGATCGTCGGCCTGATCGGCGACGAGCGGACCGTCGCGGACGGCACGTTCGAGGCGCTTCCGGGCGTAGAGCGAGTGGTTCGAATCCTCCATCCTGCGAAGCTCGCGAGCCGCGACTTCCATCCGGAGGACCGCGTGATCCCGCTGCCGAACGGGGCCAGCATCGGCGGGCCGGAGGTGTCCGTGATGGCGGGCCCTTGCGCCGTCGAGAGCGCGGACCAGCTGAGGGAAGCCGCAGAGGCGGTGCGCGCACACGGCGTGCGGATCCTGCGTGGTGGCGCGTTCAAGCCGCGGACCTCTCCATACAGCTTCCAGGGACTTGGCGAGAAGGGGCTGCTGATACTGAGAGAGGTGGCCGACGGCCTCGACATGGCGGTTATCACCGAGGTCGTTGCGCCGCAGGACGTGGCGATCGTCGCGGAGCACGCCGACGTGCTTCAGATCGGCGCTCGCAACATGGCCAACTACGAGCTGCTGAAGACTGCCGGAGCTGCGGGCAAGCCCGTGCTGCTCAAGCGCGGGCTCGGCTCGACGGTCGACGAGCTCTTGCAGGCTGCCGAGTACCTGTTGGCTCACGGCCAGCCTCACGTGGCGCTGTGCGAGCGAGGGATCCGCACGTTCGAGACGGCCACGCGGTTCACCCTTGACATCAACGCGGTACCGGTCCTGAAGCAGCTGACGTCCTTGCCGGTCATCGTCGACCCGAGCCACGCGACCGGACAGGCCGACCTGGTCACGCCGATCGCGCGAGCCGGCATCGCGGCCGGAGCCGACGGCCTGCTCATCGAGGTGCATCCGAACCCCGAGGAAGCCCTGTCCGACGGAGCCCAGTCCCTGAACCCGACGCAGTTCGCGGCTCTCATGGACGACGTTCGCCGCGTCGCCGCCGCAGTAGGACGGAGCTCCGCGTGACGGATCGGCTCGGGCGCGTCGCGATAGTCGGCGCCGGGCAGGTCGGAACGATGCTCGGGGTCGCGCTTCGCGCCGCGGGCACGGAAGTCGTGCTGTCGGACCGGCGCCCGGGAGCGGTGAGGGAGAGCATCGCGCGCGGAGGCGGGGACGGGGAGGTCTCGCTGGATGAAGCGTGCAACGCGGACTCGATCGTTCTGGCCGTGCCGGTCCCCGAGATCGTGCGGCTGATCCCAGAGATCGGCCCGAAGCTCTCGCCGGGATCATTCGTCGTGGATACGGGCAGCGCCAAGCGGGTCGTCGTCGATGCGATGCGCGAGAACTTCTCGACCGAGGTCCATGCGATCGGGGGCCATCCGCTCGCGGGCAGCGAGCGCCGCGGAGCAGAGGGTGCCTCCCCCGACATCCTGGAGGGTGCCGTGTTCGCCTTGGCTCCGGTACGCGACGACCCCGAGGCCGAGTCCAGGGGCCGTGCTCTCGCTGAAGCTGTGGGCTCGCGTCCGGTCGTGATCGACGCGGAGCTGCACGATCGCGTCGTCGCCACGACGAGCCACGCCCCTCACCTGCTCGCCGCAGCGGTGGCTCTCGCGTCGCGCGAGCTCCCCAACGACTCGGTTCGGTACCTGGCCGCATCGGGTTTCGCCGGAGCCACCCGCCTGGCAGCGAGCGATGCCGGGATGGTGAGCGGATTCCTGGCCGCAAATGCCGACGCCGTTCGCGATGCGCTCAAGGCGGTCCGGGCGGCGCTCGATCGCGCCGAGGCCTCGCTCGAGGACGCCGACGCCCTGCGAGTCCTGTTCGCCGAGGCGTCCGCCGCCCGAGAGGATGCGCTCGGATGAGAGCAACCGCGATCGGCGAGATCCGCCCGGCCGAGGGCCCGCTTTCCGGAACTGTGCGGGTCCCGGGCGACAAGTCGATCTCGCACCGGATGGCGCTGCTGGCCGCGCTCGGGTCGGGCGAGAGCTCGATCGGCGGGTTCTCCGACTCCGGCGACTGCGAGGCCACGCTGTCCGTGCTCCTTTCTCTGGGCGTTCCCGTAACTCGCTTCCCAAGCGCGGTGGCGATAGGCGGGCTCGACGGGCGCTTCGCCCAGCCCGACGAAGATCTCGACTGCCGGCGCTCGGGCACCACGATGCGGCTGGCCTGCGGACTGCTCGCCGGCTCCGAGCTGGACGTGACCCTCACCGGCGATCCTCAGCTGATGGTGCGGCCGATGGAGCGGGTAGCGGAGCCGCTTCGGCTCATGGGCGCTCGCATCGAGACCACCGAAGGACGGCCGCCGATCAGGGTGGCAGGGACTCCGCTTTCCGGGATCGAGTACGAGCTCCCAGTTGCCAGCGCGCAGGTGAAGTCGGCCATCCTGCTGGCGGGGATGCGTGCGGACGGCACCACCACAGTGGTCGAGCCAACGCCGACGCGCGACCACACGGAGCGCCTCATGAAATGGCTCGGGATGCCGATCGAGATCGATGCGGGCCGGAGCTCCGTGAGCCGCCCCACCGCTCCATTCGCGTTCGAGGCGAAGGTGCCGGGAGACATCTCCTCGGCCGCTCCCCTGCTCGCGGCGGCCGCGATCGTTCGCGGCTCCGTCGTGACCGTTGAGGAGGTCGGCCTGAACCCGACGCGAACCTCGTTCGTCACGACACTGGCGCGCATGGGCGTCGAGGTCGAGATCGAGCCGGCCGAGGATCAGGGCACTGAGCCGTCGGGTCGCATAACGATCCGGCAGGAGGGCCTGCGTGCAGTGGAGATCGACGCCGAACAGGTTCCCGGCCTGATCGACGAGCTGCCACTCGTGGGCACGCTCGGCGCCCTGGCGGAAGGCACGACGGTGGTGCTCGGCGCGGGCGAGCTTCGAGTGAAGGAGAGCGACCGCATCGCCGTGCTGGTAGCGGGACTGCGAGAGCTGGGCGCGGATGCCGACGAGCTGCCCGACGGCTTCACCGTGACGGGCCCCACACGGCTGAGAGGCGGATCGGTCGACTCGGGAGGGGACCACAGGCTCGCGATGGCGTTCTCGGTGGCGGCGCTCGCCTCGGAGAAGGCGGTGGTGATCGATGGCATCGAGAGCGTGGCCGACTCCTTCCCCGGATTCCTCCAGACGCTGGAGTCGCTCAGATGAGGACCGTCGCACTGATCGGGGACCCCGTCTCGCAGAGCCCCTCTCCCGCGATGCACCGGGCGGCGTTCGCGGCGGCCGGCCTCGACCTCGGCTACGTTGCGGAGCGGGTCGGTCTGGAGGAGCTGCCCAGGGTATTCGACTCGTTACGGGAGCGGCACATCGGGCTCAACGTGACGCGCCCGTTGAAGGAGGCCGTAGTTCCGTTGCTCGACCAGGTCAGGGGCGATGCGTCGAAGATGGGGTCCGTCAACACGATCTCTTTCACAGGAGGGCGCGCGATCGGCGACTCGACAGATGGAGCGGGCTTCATGGCCGCGCTCGCCCGCGCGCGACGTCCCTCGCCGGGGCACGCCGTGATCCTCGGCTCGGGCGGAGCCGCGCGAGCGGTAGGGGGTGCGCTCAGGGACTCCGGGGCCGACGTGACGATCGCCGCGCGGAACGCGGAGCGCGCCGCAGCAGTGGCCGAGGCATGCGGCGGGCAGGCGATCTCGCTCGACGCCGCGGCACTCGGAGAGGTTCTGGCGGACGCGGACCTGCTGGTGAACGCGACACCGATGGGCGAGCACTCCCCCCTTCCCGACGGTGTCGAGATGCACGGAGGGCTCGCGGTGTTCGACCTCGTCTACAGCCCTCGGGTTACGCGGCTCCTCGCGGCCGCCCGTGACCTCGGCTGCAGGACGATCGAGGGTGTGGAGATGCTCATCGAGCAGGGAGCGCGCTCCTTCGAGATATGGACGGGCGCCCGGGCCTCGTTGGAGGCTATGCGCGATGCCGCGCTGGCGTCGCTCGACGATCGGGCGGGGGTCTGATGCTTCGCTTCCTCACGGCCGGAGAATCACACGGCCCGGAGCTGACGGTGATCGTGGAAGGTCTGCCCGCCGGGGTCGCGATCGACCCGGTCGCTATCGACCGGGAGCTCGTGCGCCGCCAGGGCGGGTACGGACGTGGCGCGAGGTCGACCAAGATCGAGAAGGATCACGCCGAGATCACCGGTGGCGTCGCGGCGGGGCGGACCACGGGCGCTCCCCTGTCGATGCGGATCCAGAACAAGGACTTCGCGAACCAGCCCGAGAACCCCAAGCCGCTGACGGCGCCCCGGCCCGGCCACGCCGACCTCGCCGGTGCGATCAAATATGGCCACGGTGACTTCCGCACGGTTCGCGAACGCGCCAGCGCGCGCGAGACGGCGGCTCGGGTCGCTGCCGGTGCCACGGCCAAGTCACTGCTCGCCGCGTTCGACGCTCGCGTCGGCAGCTTCGTAATCTCGACGGGTGACGTGATCGCGGACCTTCCCCCCGTGGACCAGCTCGACGCCCCGGCGCTCGAGAGGCTCGCCGCGCTCGCCGAGGACGACCCGATGCGATGCCCGGACCTCGAAGCCTCGACCGCGATTCGAGGGGCCATCGACAAGGCCCGCGAGGCCGGCGAGACCCTGGGCGGAGTTCTGTGCGCGTTCGCGGTCGGCGTCCCGGCGGGGCTCGGCTCTTACGTGCACTGGGACCGCAAGCTCGACGGGCGCCTCGCGCAGGCGATCGGCTCGATACACGCGGTCAAAGGTGTCGAGATCGGACCGGCGTTCGAGCTCACGAGAAGGCCGGGCACGGAGGCACAGGACCCCATCGTCTCTCGGAAAGGTGACGTCACGCGCACCGCGAATCGCGCCGGCGGACTCGAGGCCGGCGTGACGAACGGCATGCCCGTCGTCGTACGAGCGGCCATGAAGCCCCTCTCCTCCGTCCGGGCCGAGATCCCCTCCGTCGATTTCGAGACCGGCGACTCGACGAACCCTCCCCACGTGCGCTCGGACGTGACGGCCGTTCCCGCCGCGGCGATCGTGGCCGAGGCGATGATCGCCTGGGTCCTCGCGGATGCTATGTGCGAACGCTTCGGACAGGACCGGCTCGACGCGATGCTCGCGGCGCACCGAGCGGTCGCCGGCAGCGGCCGGCCGAGGAACCGGTGAAGCGCACCGATCTCCCGGCTCCCCCGCTGCCACCGGGGCGGCCCAACATCGTCCTCACCGGGTTCATGGGAACCGGGAAATCGACCTCGGGCCCGCCCGCCGCGGAGCTCCTCGACCTGGAGTACGTGGACCTGGACCGCCGCCAGGAGCGGATAGCAGGCATGGCGCTCCCTCGCATCTTCGAGGAGCTCGGCGAGCCGGCGTTCCGCGAGATCGAGCGTCGCGCGATCGTCGAGGCCGTGGCGCTGTCGGCGTCGGCCATCGCTTCCGGGGGCGGTGCCGCCCCGCTTCATCCCGAGCAGTTCGCCAAGCTCTCCGAAGGGAACCTCGTGGTAGTGCTGACGTCCACGCCCGAGGCGATAGCGGGGCGGGTCGGCGACGCGCACGATCGCCCCCTTCTCACCGCGAACCCTGAAGAACAGATCCGGAAGCTGCTCGCCGAGCGTGCCGAGGCCTACGCGGCAGCCGGCGAGCAGGTCGAGACCACGGATGTGCCCGCCGAGGAGACCGCGAAGCAGATCGTCGAGCTGTACCGAAAGCGCGCGCCGGAGGGGCTAACGAGAATCGAGGTCGCGGCCCCGGGTCACGGCCCCGTGATCCTCGGCGATGGAGCGATTGGGACTCTCGGCTCGGAACTGTCGGCCCTGCTTCCCGACGCGCGGAAGGTGGGGGTCGTCTCCGACCCGAATGCGCGCGATGCTGGCGAGTCGGCGGCCGAGTCGATCTCGTCCGCAGGCATGGAGGTGGTTCGGATCCCTCTCCCGTCCGGTGAAGCCGCCAAGGGGATCGCTGCGCTCGCCGAGCTCCTGACAGCGATGCGTGAGAACGGCATCGAGCCAACAGACGTGGTCGTCGCTGTCGGAGGAGGAGCGACGCTCGACGCGGCAGGCTTCGCGGCCGCGACTTATGCGCGAGGGATCGCGCTCGTCAACATGCCGACGACCCTGCTCGCGATGGTCGATGCGGGCCTGGGCGGAAAGGTCGCCATAGACCACGCCGGCGCCAAGAACCTCGTCGGGACGTTCCACCCGCCCCGGCTCGTGCTGGCGGATCCCTCCGCGCTGGGATCGCTGCCCGAAGGCGAGCTCCGCACGGGCTTCGCGGAGATCGTGAAGGCCGCGATGCTGGCCTCGCCGCTCTTCCTCGACTGGCTAGAGGCCGAGGACCCGATGACGAACATCGGCTGGGTGATCGAGCAAGCGGTGCGGATCAAGGCCGGCTACGTCGCCGCAGATCCTCGCGACCGCGGTGTGCGCAAGAGCCTGAACCTCGGCCACACGTTCGCGCACGCGATCGAGTCGGCGAGCGGCTACGAGGTCTCGCACGGCGAGGCCGTCTCCGCCGGTCTGATCGCTGCCGCACGTCTGGGAGTCGAGCACGGGGTCACCGACGCTCGCCTGCCCGAAAGGCTCGCCTCGATGCTCGAGCGGCTGGGACTTCCTCAAGTGGCACCGAAGGGCCTCGAGCCGGACGCGCTCGTATCCGCGATGGCCGCCGACAAGAAGCGCAGCTCGGGCGAGGCCGTGTTCGTCGTTCCAACGGATAAAGGTGCGGCTCTCCTCGCGGGCATCGAGCCAGCGGAGGCCGTATCTCACTTGGACGGTGGTCGCGCGTGAAGGTGCAGGTCCTGCACGGCCCGAACCTCAACCTGCTCGGCACGCGCGAGCCGGAGATCTACGGCTCCGACACGCTCGAGGACATCGACGCTCGGATCGCCGAGCGCGGGAAGGAGCTCGGCATCGAGGTCCGCTCCGCACAGTCGAATGTCGAGGGCGAGCTGGTCACGCTCATCCAGGAGGCCAAGGGCTGGGCGGACGCGATGCTGATCAACCCCGGCGGGTACTCGCACACGAGCGTGGCGATCCGCGACGCGATCGCGGCCGTCGATATCCCGACGGTCGAGGTTCACCTCTCCAACCCATCCGCCCGCGAGGATTTCCGGCAAACCGACATCGTCGCCACCGCGTGCACGGGCGTGGTCAGCGGCTTCGGTGCGCGCAGCTACATCCTGGCCCTTGAAGCTCTGGCGGAGCAGAGATAGACAGCCCTGTTTGCCACCGCCCAACCCGGGTAGAGTCGTTAGAACACCTACGCACGCATGGGGAGGTGAAATCAACATGAGGAAGATGAAGGTATTTCTGATCACATCCGCTCTCATCGTGGGGCTCGCTCCGGTCGCCGGGGCCGGCAATCTGCCCGAGGGATGCACGAAGACCCGGGGCACGATCCACTGCACCGAGGAGGGCAAGAACAAGAACTGGACGACGGAGTCCTCCAAGAAGGGCAGCTTCAGCAGCAGCCACGAGGAGGAAACCACCAACACGAACAAGGGGGGCAACGCTCCCCCGGGTCAGAACGACTAACCGACCCGCCAGCTCATCGGAGATCCGGTCCAAACACGGGCCGGATCTCTTTTTTGTCTGGGGGGCTTACCAGCTTGAGTGGGCGCGGCAGGATTTGAACCTACGACCTCTCGCGTGTGAGGCGAGCGCTCTCCCGCTGAGCTACGCGCCCGGGAGGAGCCGAGGGTACCACCGGCGATAGCCCCGGGACCGCAAAAAAGAGCGGCGGGGCGTGCCCGCGTCGCCCCGCCGCCAAAGGTCCGAGCCCTGAGGCCCAGACACTTTGCAGAGTAGCATCTTCCCGAACGAACGCCTTTGGAAAACGGGCTCGAAAGGGGGAAGAGAGACATGGAGCGACCGATCAGCCAGCGGCTGATAGCCGAGGCCGTCGGCACATTCACGCTGATCTTCATCGGGGCGGGCTCGATCATCGCCTCGGACTTCGTGGGCCTGCAGACGGGATCTTTCGGAGCGGGGGTCGGCGGAGCCGGCCTGCTGATGATCGCCCTGGCCCACGGCCTCGCGATCGGCGTGATGGTCTCGGCCGTCGGGCACGTCTCCGGCGGGCACTTCAATCCGGCCGTGACCGTCGCCGTGTGGGTGACTAGGCGGATCGGAACTGCTGCGGCGGCCCTCTACATCCTCATCCAGCTGGCCGCCGCCGCTCTCGGCGCGCTGGCGCTGCGCGTGCTCCTCCCCCAGCAGCTCTGGGAGCCCAACGCGATAGGCACGCCCGCGGTCACCCAGGGCATCGCCGACTGGCAGGCGATCTCGATCGAGGCGGTACTGACGTTCCTCCTCGTATGGGTCGTGTTCGCGTCGGCGGTCGACCCGGCCGGCTCGTTCGGCAAGATCGCGGGGATCGCCATCGGGCTGACGATCGCGATGGACATCATGATGGGCGGCCCGTTCACTGGCGCCGCGATGAACCCGGCTCGCGCGTTCGGGCCTGGCTTGGTCAGTGGCGAGATGTCTGCCCTCTGGGTCTACTTCATCGGACCGATCATCGGCGGAACGATCGCCGCGCTCCTGTACGACATGGGCGTCCTGAAGCGGTCGGAGTGAGCGCGAGCGAGATGACCGAGGTGCTTCGGCGCCTCGTGGAGGCCGAGTCGTTCTCGACCGACCGCGAGGGCGTCGAGCTCTGCGGCAACATCATCGACGAGCTCTGCCGGGACATGCTCGGCTCCGGTACCGAGACGATCGGTTCCAATCGCATCTGGCGGCGACAGGGTGAGCGCCCGGTGCTGTTGCTCTGCCACTACGACACGGTCTGGCCGCGCGGCACGCTCGCCGAGTTCCCGTTCACCGTCGACGACGGCGTCGCTCGCGGCCCGGGGGTGTTCGACATGAAGGGAGGGATCGTTCAGTGCCTCTGGGCGGTTCGCGAGGTGACCGACGGACCGATCACGATCCTGTTCACCGGCGACGAGGAGATCGGTAGCCCGGCGTCCCGGTCGTTGATCGAGGAGGAGGCACTCAACTCCCGTGCCGTGCTGGTCCTCGAGCCCGCTGAGGGCACGAGCCTGAAGCTCGCGAGGAAGGGGACGGGAACGTTCCGCGTGGACATCCGGGGACGCGCGTCACACGCGGGCCTCGCGCCGGAGCAGGGCATCAACTCCGCGCTCGAGCTGGCGGACCAGATCCGGGTGATCGACGGGATGGGGAGGCCCGATGAGGGAACGACCGTGACGGTGACGATGCTTGGGGGCGGCTCGGCCAACAACGTCGTTCCGGAGTCGGCGTGGTGCGCGGTCGACCTGCGGATGTGGTCGGCTGAGGAGGCGGAGCGCATCGATCGCGGGCTGCACGCTCTCGAGCCCATCCGAGAGGGTGCCACGATCTCGATCAGCGGCGGCGTCAACAGGATGCCGATGGAGCGCAAGACCACGGAGGAGCTGTACCGGCGGGTGGTCGAGCTCGGCTACGACTTCGGCGCCGCCGAGGTGGGGGGCGCGAGTGACGGCAACTTCACGGCCGCCCTCGGCGTGCCGACGCTCGACGGCCTCGGCTCGGTGGGCGGAGGCGCGCACGCCCGCGATGAGCATGTGCTGGTCGAGGAGATGCCGCGACGGGCCGAGATGGTGGCGCGCTTGCTCGAGAGCCTCCTCGCGGATGGCTGACGAGATCTCGATCCGTCCCGTCGCCGATCAGGCCGAGGCGCGCCGGGCAGCCGAGCTACTCGACCGGGTGTGGCAGGAACGCCGCGTTATCGGGATCCCCTTGCTGTGGGCCATGGCGGGACACGGTGGACAGGTGCTCGCCGCCTTCCGGGGAGATGAAGTCGTCGGCACGCAGGTTGGCGTCGTCGGGCTAAGGGAGGGCAAGCCGGCCCTCCACTCGCACATCACCGGGGTGCTCCCCGAGGTCCAGCACCGCGGCGTCGGCTTCCTTCTGAAGAAGGCCCAGCGCGACTGGTGCCTCGAGCGAGGCATCGAGCGCGTGACCTGGACGTTCGACCCGATGGTCGCGCGCAACGCGTACTTCAACCTGGTGAAGCTCGGAGCTGTGGCGGAGAGGTTCCACCGGAACTACTACGGAGAGATGGACGACGCGTTCAACCGTGGCGAGAGATCCGACCGGGTCGAGGTCGTCTGGGATCTGAGCTCGGGTCGGGTTCGCCGCGCGCTCGGCGAGATACCCAGGGAGGAGTCCGAGGAGCGGAACATGGTCGTGTCGTCCCCGGTGATCGAGGACGACGACGGACGGCCGATCATCTCTGATGTGCCGGCCGATGCCGGACTCATGTCCGTCGCCGTTCCCTCCGACTACCACGCCCTCCGAGACCGTGATACGGACCTCGCTCATGCCTGGCGGGACGCCGTTGGCGACGCCCTGGAGAAGGCCTTCGAGTTCGGCTTCCGGGCCACCTCCTTCTCCAAGCCCCCGAACACCGCCTACTGGCTCGAGGGACCATGAGCGCTCAGGTCGAGGCCATCGAGCTCATCCGGATCAGGCTGCCGCTGGTGCGGCCTTTCACGACCTCGTTCGGAACGTCGAACGACAAGGACTGCCTGCTCGTCCGCGCGATCGGCGAGGACGGCGTCGAGGGCTGGGGCGAGTGCACGGCGATGGAGCGCCCCGGATACTCATACGAGTACACGGCCGGCGCATGGGCGGTCCTTCACGACTACCTGATCCCCGCGGCGCTCTCGCGCCGGGCCGACGTCGTCGTCGCAGGCCATAACATGGCGAAATCCGCACTGGACGTCGCGCTCACCGACCTCGAGCTGCGGCGGAAGAGCGAGTCGCTCGCCTCGCATCTCGGCGCCGTGCGCGACCGCGTCCCGTGCGGCGTGAGCCTCGGGATGGAGGAGAGCCTCGACGACCTCCTCGGGCTCGTGAAGCGATTCGTCGATCACGGCTACCAACGCGTCAAGCTCAAGATCGAGCCCGGCCGCGACGTCGAGCACGTGCGCGCCGTCCGCGAGGCCTTCCCCGACACTCCCCTGTCGGTCGACGCGAACGCCGCGTACACGCCGGAGACCGCTGATGCACTGCTGCCCCTCGACGATCTGGGCCTCGAGTACATCGAGCAGCCCCTGTCGGAGAACGACCTCGCCGGGCACGCGCAGCTGCAGTCGCGCATGCAGACGGCGATCTGCCTAGACGAGACCATCACCTCCGCGGTGGTCGCGCGCGGCGCGATAGAGCTGGGCGCGTGCCGCGTGATCAACGTCAAGCTCGGCCGGGCCGGAGGGCTGGACGAGTCGATGCGGATCCACGACCTCGCGACGAGCGCCTCCATCCCGCTCTGGGTCGGCGGCATGCTCGAGACGGGCATCGGCCGCGCGGCCAACGTCGCGCTCGCGTCACTCCCGGGATTCACGATGCCCGGCGACACGAGCGCCTCGGAGCGCTACTTCGAGAGAGACGTGACCGAGCCCTTCGTCGTCGCCGAGGACGGGACCATGGAGGTGCCGAATGGGCCCGGGATCGGTGTCGAGCCGCTACCGGAGGTCCTGGAGGAGATCGTCACTCAGAGAGCTACTGTTCGACCTTAGAACGGACGCTCGAGTACGGGCTATCCGTTACCTCCGCCCTTGCCCCCGCCGCCCTTGTCTTCCTCTCCCCCGCGCTTGCCGCCACTCCCCTTGCCGCCTCCGCCACCGCTCCGGCACCTCTCCGTCCCGGCCGTGACCTTGGCCTGCCCCTCCTGTATGGCGGTCGACAGCGCCTGAAGCTCCGTGTTCAGCTCCTGCAGTCGGCTCTCGTCACCCAGGGCGATCGACCGGGTCGCCTCGGTCCGGTTGGCGAGGGCCTGCCGCTGCAGCTCGATGACCTGCTGAGAGAGGGAGAGCGCGCGAGCGCAGGCGCTCCGGCGACCGGTGACCGCCGGGGCGGCGGACTCGTCGCCGTCGCCCGTGGCACGTCCGATCAGGAAGCCGCCGAACAGGGACACGAGGACGACGACCATGGCCGCCACGACCAGGGGCCGCGGCAACCCCCCGATCGTCGACTCCTTCAATGGAACCACGATGGGATGTCTCGCGCTCTCGGGGATGGGGGCGGTCTCCGGAGGGCGTGGACGTATCGGCTCGGTCGAAGGTCCCGCCACGGGCGGACCCGCAACGGATGGCTCCTCAGGTGGTCCGAAGATGCCGTCGTCGTCGTTCATCTCGCCAGCCTTACCCTTCCAACGAGCAAGTCAAGCCTCGCACGGACCTTCTCATGCTTCCAAGCATGGCAGCGGGGAATATCGTTCGTGGGGACGCGGTTCTGCCCTGTCCCGAGAGGAGGCTCACATGCAGGTCAAAGAGCTCGGACATCTGGTGCTGTATGTGAGGGACCTGGAGCGGTCACGCCGCTTCTACGGCGACGTGCTCGGCTGGAAGCAGGTGGCGAGCATGGGAAGCCAGGCTGCGGTCTTCTCTTCGGGCCGCACCCACCACGAGCTGTTGCTACTCGAAGTCGGAGAGGGCGCCACTCCCATACCACCGCCCCCGAGGGCCGGGCTGTACCACTTCGGGCTGAAGGTGGGTGAGACCGACGAGGAGCTCAAGCAAGCTCTCGAGGACCTCCTTGCCGCCGGCGTGAAGGTCACCGGCTCGGCGGACCACACCGTCACCCACAGCCTCTACATCGAGGATCCGGACGGCAACGAGATCGAGCTGTACATCGACGTTCAGCCGGAGGTCTGGCGGGAGGACCCACAGGCGATCCTGGCTCCTATCAAGGCGCTGCGGCTCTAGCCGACGCCGATGTCCGCCAGAGCCCCCAGAACCGCTTCGGCCCAGAGCTCGTAGCCGGCGTCGCTCGGGTGGAAGTCGTCGGACGCGTAGTAGCGATCCGGATCGGAGCCGAACGTGCCCCCGGTC
>JBOGVX010000104.1:0-5343 GCA_050693165.1 Actinomycetota bacterium
GCTGACGGACCAGCTCGGTCCGGGCCTCCTCGAGCTCGGCGACCAGATCGCTCGCTGCATCAAGGTCCTTGACGGCCGCCGCGGCGTCCTCGACACCATCGCCGAGAGCGCGCTCGACCAGCTCCTGCCGGGCGAGGAAGTCACCCGGCCCCGTCGAGCCGAGCAGGACGTCCATGAACGCGGCCGGGCCGGCTCGGTAGATCGCGTCGGCTCGATCGTCGAGGAGCGCACGCGAGCTCGCTGCGTCCGCCTCGAGCTGGCTTTGGATCATGAGCGCATCGACCAGGTGAGCGGCCGCCATGTTCGCGCGGGCCTGGATGCGCGAGTACTGCTTGGAGAGCGCGCCGAAGTCGCCCGAGATCGCCTGGATCTTGGCCTGGGCATCCGCCCGATCCTCCCGGGCTGTGCCCAGCGTCTGCGCTCCCGCAGGCGCTCCGAGCAGGAGCACCGAGAGTGTCAGGCTCAGCTTCCCGCGCATGCTTCGCCCTTCTCGATAGGGGGGGATCGCCAGATGTATCGGCGTTCGAGGCCGGTTTCTGGACCCATGCGCGAGGCCGACCTATCCTGCCTCGCATGAGCCGACGGATCGCGATCCTGTGCGGGGGCGGGCCGGCCCCCGGCATGAACTCTGTGATCTCGGCGGCCACGATCGAGGCCGTCAACTCCGGCTGGGAGATGGTGGGGATCCTGGACGGGTTCCAGCACCTGATCGAGGGCGTCACCGACCAGGTCATGCCCCTGAGGATCACCGACGTGTCCCGCATCCACGTTCAAGGCGGGTCCATCATCCGCACCTCGCGGGCCAACCCGACCACCAGGGACGATGAGGCCGCTGATCCCGAGTGGCGCATGACGAACACGGTCAAGGCGCTGGGCGATCTAGGGATCGATGCCCTGGTGACGATCGGCGGCGACGACACGGCCTTCTCGGCATCGCAGGTCGCGAAGGTCGCGAGCGGGTCGATCCGGGTGGCCCACGTCCCAAAGACCATCGACAACGACCTTCCGCTGCCCGGCGGGATGCCGACGTTCGGGTTCCAGACGGCCCGGCACGTCGGAGTCGGGCTCGTCATCAACCTCATGACGGACGCCATAACCACGAACCGCTGGTACTTCGTGGTGGCGATGGGACGGGAGGCCGGCCACCTCGCGCTGGGCATCGGCAAGGCGGCGGGAGCGACCGTGACGATCATCGGGGAAGAGTTCCCCAAAGACGCGCCGGTACAGCTCGGCCAGCTGGTCGACAGGCTCGAGACCTCGATGCTCAAGCGCATCGCGCACGGCCGGCCGTTCGGGGTCGCGATCCTCGCGGAGGGGATCGCCTTACGTCTTTCGGAAGACGACCTGGCAAAGGCCATGCCGGACGTCGAGCGCGACGAGCACGGCCACATCCGCCTCGCCGAGCTCGAGCTACACCGTGTCCTGGCGAAGCTGGTCAAGGACCGGTTCAAGAGTCGGGGACAGAAGGTGACGATCGAGGGAAAGAGCATTGGCTACGAGCTGCGATGCGCCGCGCCCATCCCGTTCGACATCGAGTACACGCGCGACCTGGGCTACGGAGCGATCGACTACCTCAGGGGGCTGTTCGACAAGGGCTCATCCGATGCCGGCGGGATGATCACGGTCCAGGAAGGAAACCTCGAGGCGTTGCCCTTCGGCGCTTTCTCGGATCCGGAGACCGGCCGCGTGAAGATCCGCGAGGTCGACACGAGCAGCATGTCCTACCGGACTGCCTGTGAGTACATGATCCGTCTGGAGCGCGAGGACCTGGACGATGCCGGGAAGCTCGGGCCGATCGCGGAGGCCGCGGGGATGAGCCCGGACGAGTTCCGTCAACGCTACGCGTACCTGGCAGGCTGAGACCAGAGCGACCTGGTCGCTCAGTCCATGTTGGATCGGACCGACTCGGAGAGGGGGCTCATCACGCCCACGCCCAAGCCCCAACCGTAGAGGCCGACGACGCCGTCATCTGCGCGCCACATGCAGTAGGAGTTGATGTGGTCGGGAGCGCAGCCCACTCCCGTCCGGTTGCGGCGCCCCTGCTCTCGGAGGAGCCATCTCAGGTCCTCCTCACGCGACTCGGCGGCGAACATCACGTAAGTGGGCTGGAGATCCGGTCCGTAGAAGGCGTAGTAGATATCGACGTCCGCTCCGGTCGCGGAGATCGCGTCCGGCACCATGTCACCCCCCGAGTTGATGAGGTCGGTCTCGATCCTCTTCACGCCGCCGACATAGTTGGGGAATGAGAACCCCCCCGCCCCGCTCCACATCCATACCAGGCCAAGGAGCAGGACCGAGATCAGCGCTCCGCGCGTTAGGAGTGCTGTTCGGGCGGTCGCGAGTGGCTTGGTTGGGGCGGAGACGGGTGGCGTGTAGCCACTGCCATACCGGGGCTGGTTCAGGCCACGGATGATGCTGGGGATGGGGCCCGGGGCGGAGAAGCGCTGGTAGCACTGCCAGCAATGGGTAGCTTCGACAGTGTTCTGCGCGCTACAGGAGGAACAGGTCTGGCCGTCCATACGCCTGAGTTATCGGCCAGATATGAGCCTTTGTGAAGGGCTTTCCCAGTTCAAGGCCACGGGGGCTTTGGGTAGACTCCGAGAGTGGTGATAGACCTACGCTCGGATACGGTCACTCGGCCTAATCCGGCCATGAGGAAGGCGATGGCCGAGGCCGAGGTGGGCGACGACATCTTCGGTGACGATCCCACGGTCAATCGCCTCCAGGAACGTGTGGCTGAGCTTACGGGCAAGGAGGCCGCGCTCTACACGGCCACCGGAACCATGGCCAACCAGACGGCCCTGCGAACCTACGTGCATCAGGGCCACGAGGTGGTCGCCGAGGCAACGGCCCACGTGATCACGGTCGAAAAGATCAGTGCGGCGACTCTGTCGGGCGTTACGTACCGGTCGGTGGTGGGCGAGCGGGGCATCCCCACCGCCGAGCAGATCTCCGAGGCGCTGCAGCCCGATGCGCTGGGGCTTCGGGTAGTCGACCTTGTCGCAGTCGAGAACACCCATCAAGTTGGCGGCGGAACCGTCATGCCACTCGAGAGGCTTCGGGAGATCAGGAAGGTGGTCGCCGACGCGGGGCTGCCGCTGTATATGGACGGCGCGAGGATCTTCAACGCGTGCGCGGTGTCGGGCGCGGACGTCAGCGAGTACGCCGCCGAGGTCGACGCGATGATGTTCTGCTTCTCGAAGGGCCTCGGCGCGCCGATCGGCTCGATCCTGTGCGGCCCCGCGGACTTCATCGAGGAGGCTCGCCGCGTTCGCGTGCAGCTGACGGGCGGGTGGCGTCAGGCCGGCATCGTCGCGGCCGCCGCGATGGTGTCACTCGACGAGGGGCCGGGTCGTCTGCACGAGGACCACGCCAATGCCAAGCGGCTGGCGGAGGGTGTGGCCGAAACTGTGCCCGGGGCACTGAAGCCCGACGACGTCGAGACCAACATCATCTTCGCGGACCCGACCTCGCTCGGGTTGTCGGCCGCGGAGATGGTCGAGCGGCTCCGGGACGAGGGAGTGCTCGCGACTCTCGTGGCGGGCAAGGTGCGGATGCTCACGCACCGGGATGTCTCCACGGCGGACATCGACCAGGCGATCGCCGCCTGGGCTCGTATCGCAAGTTCATCGAAGTAGTCCGAACTGACCGACTTTTACCCCCCCTTTTTGTCGGTACCCCCTCCTAGAATCACAGCCGTGAAAGTCACCGCCCGGCCCTCGTTCGACCAGCTCGTGGCGTCGCTGGATCGCCATCACGCTCGGCTGTGCGCCGACATGGCCGACCTCCTGGAGACCGTGAGCTACCTCGATCTGTCCGAGTCGTGGGGCGACGACGAGACCTCTCTGGAGTGCTTCCTGTCGGCCCGCTACTCGGTATCCGCTGGAACGGCGTACGAATGGGTGCGGGTGTCCCGGGCGCTGCGGGTGCTGCCTGCCACCAGTGAGGCGTTCGCATCCGGACACATCAGCTGGGATCAGCTCCGGCCTCTCACCAAGTTCGCCACGCCGGAGAGCGACGAGCGGTGGGCTCTGGAGGCCCCCAGAACCCGTGTTGGCAAGCTGTGGCGCGAGGCCCAGAGACACGAGCGCGCGCGACAGCAGCGGGAGATGACGTCCCACCGCCAAGCGCGGAACTTCCACATGGAGTGGAACGAGGACAAGACGCTCCTACACGTAGACGGAACCTTCGATGCCCAGGCCGGCGCGGCCTTGCAGGGAGCGGTGGAGCGCCGCGCGGCAGAGGTCGTCCTGGAAGAAGACGACCCGCCCTTCGACCCAAAAGGTGCTCGTCAGGCCGACGCCCTCGAGGAGCTGGTTACCTCCTCGAGCGGCGAAGCTTCGCCTCCCACGCTAGTCGTTCACACGGACGCCGCCGTTCTGGCCGCGTCGGTGGACGCCAAGCCGGAGACCGGGTCGCCCACCCTGGCCGAGACCGAGTCGGGCGCCCAGCTAATGGACGATGCGGTGCGGGAGCTGGCCTGCAACGCCAGGGTGGAGTGGGTGCTGGAGTCGGAAGGGCGTGCGGTAGGGATCGGAAGGCAGAGCCGGACGGTCCCCGGATGGCTTGGCCGGCAGCTCCGACACCGAGATCCTGAGTGCAGGTTCGACGGATGCAGCCGCAGGAGTGCATTGATCGCCCACCACATCGTCCACTGGGCCCGTGGTGGTCCGACGGACCTCGGCAACCTGGTGCGGCTCTGCAAGACGCATCACAGGCTGGTGCACGAGTGCGGATGGACGATCCGCGGTCATCCGGATCGAAGGCTGACCTTCCACAGGCCTCGGGAACGGACCGCCAGGTTGTCGCGTGCGCCAGCGTTGATCGCCGCGTCGTTCCCTTAGCCGCCAGTGGATTCGTCTCGCAGCTTCCGCGTGAGCGGAAGGCCGTACCAGAGCCATGTCAGCGTGCCGAGGATCACGCCGGCGACGCTAGCGGCTGCCCCGACTCCGAACATGACCTCCGTGATCAGGAACACGGTGCCGGTCACGGCAAGTGCGAGGAAGACGGTTCCCGCGATCGCTTGGCGCGTGGCGGTGTGGATCAGCCGCTCCTTGTCGCGGTCGCGGAAGCGCAGCCGGTGGTAGGCGGTCGGGGCGATGAGGAAGACCGTGGCGAAGGCCGTGGCCAGGAAGGTGCCGAAGAACACGTCGCGTTGCAGGTCGGTGAGCTCTGGGAATCGCTGAGTGAAGGGGACCGTCAGGAGGAACGCGAACAGGACCTGCACGCCGGGCAGGGCGACGCGAAGCTCGTTGAGGAGCTCGATAAGCTCGCGGTCGAGGCGTTCGTCTTTGGATTCAGCTGCCATGGACTTCGAAGCGCAACGGCCGCCCTTGGGAGGAC
>JBOGVX010000105.1:0-21356 GCA_050693165.1 Actinomycetota bacterium
TTCCACCGGATGCTCGTGGATGGTGTCCAAGTGGAACGGCCGGCGGAGGGCGGTGGCGTCCGCGGCGAGATCGTGCGACTCGTCGATTTCGAGGACGCGGAAACGAACGACTGGCTGGCCCTCAACCAGTACACGGTGGTCGAGCACTCGAACCGGCGAGCGGACGTCGTCGTGTTCCTCAACGGGCTTCCCGTCGCTCTGTTCGAGCTGAAGAGCGCGCTCGACGAGGACGCGGATATCTGGATGGCCCATCGCCAGATCCAGACTTACAAGCAGGAGATCCCGTCGCTGTTCACAAACAACGAAGTCTTGGTCATCAGCGACGGAGTGGACGCACGGATGGGCTCACTCACCGGCGAGAAAGAGTGGTTTCTGCCCTGGCGGACGATCGAAGGGGATGCCCTCGCACCCGCAGCGGCTAACAAGCTCGAGGTGCTGACGCGTGGGGTCTTCGAGAAGGAGCATTTCCTCGACCTGTTGCGACACTTCATCGTGTTCGAGGTCGACGGCGCTGACATCGCCAAGAAGATCGGGAGCTACCACCAGTTCCATGCAACCCGGAAGGCGGTGGAGCAGGCGGTCCTCGCGTCCCGCCAGGAGGGTGACCGGCGCGGCGGAGTGGTCTGGCACACACAGGGCTCAGGTAAGAGCCTCACGATGACGTTCTACGCCGGGAAGCTCGCTGTCCATCCGGCGCTCGACAACCCGACGATCGTCGTCCTCACCGACCGCAACGACCTCGACGGCCAGCTCTTTGGTGTGTTCGCGCGATGCAAGGACATCCTGCGCCAGACACCCGAGCAGGCGGACGACCGAGCGGATCTGAGGCGCCTGCTCACCAGGGCCTCCGGCGGCGTCATCTTCACGACGATCCAGAAGTTCCTGCCGGAGGAGAAGGATGACTCCGCTCCGACCCTCTCCGACCGGAGGAACGTCGTCGTCATCGCCGATGAGGCGCACCGGAGCCAGTACGACTTCATCGATGGGTACGCGAGGCGCATCAGGGAGGCGCTGCCCCAGGCGACCTTCATCGGGTTCACCGGCACGCCGCTGGAGACCGACGACCGCAACACGAGGTCAGTCTTCGGCGACTACATCGACGTCTACGACATCCAGCAGGCCGTCGAGGACGGCGCCACAGTGCCGATCTACTACGAGAGCCGCCTGGCGAAACTCGATATCGACCCCGACGCCCTCCCGCGGATCGATCCTGAGTTCGAGGAGGCCACCGAAGGGGAGGAGATCGCGCGGAAGGAGCGGCTCAAGACCAAGTGGGCCGCGCTGGAAGCTGTTGTGGGCAGCCCGAAGCGCCTGTCCCTCATCGCTCGCGATCTGGTCGACCACTTCGACCGCCGGCAGGAAGCCATGGTGGGCAAGGCAATGGTGGTGTGCATGAGCCGACGCATCTGCGTGGACCTCTACGACGAGATCGCGAAGCTTCGGCCCGAGTGGGCGTCGGACGACGACCTGGCCGGCGAGCTCAAGGTGGTGATGACCGGATCCGCATCCGATGACCCCGAATGGCAGCGGCACATCCGCAACAAGGTCAGGCGGGATGAGCTCGCCAAGCGCTTCAAGGACGCCAGTGATCCTTTCAAAGTGGTCCTGGTCCGCGACATGTGGCTCACCGGCTTCGACGTCCCGAGCCTGCACACCATGTACCTCGACAAGCCGATGCGCGGACACACGTTGATGCAGGCGATCGCCCGCGTGAACCGGGTCTTCCGGGACAAGCCCGGAGGTCTGGTCGTCGACTACCTGGGGATCGCCGACGACCTGAAGAAGGCCCTGGCGATCTACGCGGGGAGCGGCGGCAGGGGCGAGCCCACCGTGGACCAGGACGAAGCCGTTGCCGTGATGCTCGAGAAGTTCGAGATCTGTCGCGACCTGTTCCATGGTTTCGACTACTCGGATTTCCTCGTGGCCGAGTCGATCGAGCAACTTAGGATCCTCGCCGCCGCGCAGGAGCACATCCTTCAGCAGGAAGAAGGCAGGGAGCGCTTCATCCGCGCGGTCGTGGAGCTCTCCCGCGCGTTCGCCATCGCCACGCCGCGTGAGGAGGCGCTGGAGACCCGCGACGACGTCATCTTCTTCCAGCACGTGAAGGTCGCCTTGGTGAAGACGGAACGTGGCGAGCACCGACCCGAGGAGCAGCTCGACCACGCGATCCGACAGATCGTCTCGGCGGCGATCGCCCCGGAGGGGGTCGTCGACATCTTCGAGGCAGCGGGACTCGACAAGCCGGATATCTCGATCCTGTCCGAGGAGTTCCTGGCTGAGGTGCGAGACTTGCCTCACCGCAACCTGGCTGTGGAGGTGCTCCAGAGGCTGCTCAACGACGAGCTTAAGGTTCGTGCACAGAGGCACCTGGTGCAGTCGCGGAAGTTCTCGGAGATGCTCGGTGAGACAGTCGACCGGTACAAGGCTCGCGCGATCACTACGGCGCAGGTGATCGAGGAGCTCATCGAGATCGCCAGACAGGTCCGCGAGGCAGGCCGACGAGGTGAGGAGCTCGACCTCACCGACGACGAAGTCGCCTTCTACGACGCGCTGGCGGCGAACGAGAGCGCCATGGAGGTTCTGGGCGACGAGACCCTCCGCGACCTGGCGCGGAAGCTCGCCGACACGGTTCGACAGAACGCGACGATCGACTGGACCGTGAAGGAGTCGGCCCGCGCGAACCTGCGCAGCCTCGTCAGGCGTCTGCTCGCCAAGTACGGATATCCGCCGGACAAGCGCGAGGAGGCAACTCGGACGGTCCTTGAGCAGGCCGAGCTGCTTGGGTACGAGTGGGTGGCGGAGGTCCCGGCCGCCCGGGAGGCAGTCGCATCCGGCGAGCCGTTCCGCCGGCTCTCCCTAGACGAAGCGAAGCCTTACGAGAACTCCATCCCTTTGTACTCGCTCGAGGTCGCCGCAGGTATCTTCGGCTTTGCCCAGGAGGTCGAGATGGAAGAGCAACCTGAAGCCTGGGTGGCCGCCGAAGGGCTGACGCCTCGGAAGGGCCTTTTCGTGGCCAGAGTGGAAGGCGAGTCGATGAACAAGCGGATCCCCAGCGGTTCGTATTGCGTTTTCCGGCATCCTGTCGAGGGATCACGTCAGGGGCGGGTCGTCCTGGTCGAATCGCGAGAGATCGAGGATCCGGACCACGGCGGCAAGTACACGGTGAAGATCTATGAAAGCGAGAAGTCAGAGGGGCCAGACGGGGAGTGGAAGCACGAGAGGATCCGCCTTCTTCCAGCGAGCTCCGAGCCTGGATATTCGTCCATCGAGCTGGCCTCCGCGGCCAGCGATCTCCGAGTGGTCGCCGAGCTCGTTCGCGTATTGCCCACCGACTCCTAGAATCTCCCGATGGACTCAGTTTCCACCCGGTTCCGTTGCGGGAGCTGCGGGAACCTGACCCGGTTCGACGTGGTCGAGTCCCGCAAGACCCGCGCCTTCTACCACTTCACCGTGGGCGGTGAGCTAGAGGTCGAGAAGGAAGAGGTCCTCGAGGCCCAGCGCGAGAGCGTGACCTGCCGCTGGTGCGGCCAGTCGGACCGGATCGAGGAGATACCCATGGAGGGCGGGTGAGCGGTCCGCTGGAAGGCGTTCGCATACTGGACCTCACCCGGCTCCTGCCCGGCAACTACTGCACGTTGCTGCTGGCGGACCTAGGCGCCGACGTCATCAAGGTCGAGGAGCCCGAGCGCGGCGACTACATCCGCTGGACGCCGCCGATGGTCGGCGGCGAGGGCGCCATACACCGAGCCCTCAACCGCGGGAAGCGATCGGTGAGCCTGAACCTGAAGCAGCCGGAGGGAGCGAAGTTGCTTCGGCGTCTGGCGGGGGAGTCGCAGATCGTCGTCGAGTCGTTCCGCCCCGGAGTCATGGACCGGCTCGGCGTCGGCTTCGACGTGCTGTCCAAGGAGAACCCCGCCCTCGTCTACTGCGCGATAACCGGCTACGGGCAGGACGGGCCGTATCGAGATCGAGCCGGCCACGACATCAACTACACGGGCTACGCGGGAGTGCTCCACGCCACCGGGGCCACCGACGGACCGCCGATCCTGCCTGCGGTTCAGGTTGGCGACTTCGGCGGAGGCATGGCTGCGGCGGTGGGGATCCTGGCTGCGTTGGAGGAGGCGGGGCGTACCGGTCGCGGCAGGTTCGTGGACGTCTCGATGATGGACGTGGTGGCGTCGTGGGGGGCCGTGCTCACATCCTGGTACCTCGCGACCGGGGCAGTGCCGGAGCGGGGCCTCATGCCGCTTTCGGGCGGGCTCGCCTGCTACCGCGTCTACCAGGCAGGTGACGGCAAGTATCTGGCGGTCGGCGCGCTCGAACCGCAGTTCTGGCGAGCGCTCTGCGAGCGGCTGGACGTGAAGGAGCTCATAGATCTGCACCTCGACCCCACGGAGCAGGAACATCTGGCTGCGCGGCTCGGCGAGGTGTTCGCGACGCGCCCGAGAGACGAGTGGGTCGAGGAGTTCGCGGACCTGGACGCGTGCGTCGGCCCGGTGAACGACGCGGCCGAGGCCCTGGCAGACCCGCACGTGGCCCACAGGGGGCTCGTGGCCGGGATAGACGGCGTGCCCGTCGGTCCGGGCCCGGCCATCAAGCTCTCCGGCCACGCGCCGGGCGAGCTACGCCCAGCCCCGCAGCTCGGCGAGCACACGGACGAGGTGCTCGCATCCACCGGCATCGCTCCCGAGGAGATCACCGCCATGCGAGAAGCCGGTGTCCTGTAACGTCGAGGGAACTCGTGTGTGAGATGACCGCCCAACGACCGATGCCGGGGATGTCCGCGTGGCAGGATACGTCCCCGTGAAACGCCTGCACCTGGTCGGCACGAGCAAGGACGGCAAGAAGCTCGTCTTTGCTCAGAAGAAGGGCGCGAAGTTCGGCAGCATGGAGGCGCCGATCAGTCCCAAGCTCGTGAAGATCATCGGCGAGCTCGTGGCGGCCCGCGAGGCCAAACGGCGCCCGGTTCGTCCGGAGCCCGAAGAGGAGGTGACCACCCGCGCTCCCTCGGCGGCCGAGCGCGAGCTGGCGAGGACCCCCTCGGAGCCCTCAGAGGTGAGCGTGATGTCGGAGGATCCTGAGGAGGAACCTGCCGCGATCGGGCTCATGCCTTCCGACCAGATCGATATCCCCGTGCACGAACCTCCTGCGGAGGCCGAGCCGTTGCCGGGCATCAACGCCGCGACTCAGGGCCACCCTTCGGTGGGGCTGAAGGAACCGGATGAGGACCTGCCCGAGGTCGAGGCCGAGGTCGCGAAGATCGAGGTGATCCGGCCGAGGACCGAGAAGCCCGAGATCCCCGCGAAGTCGAAGCTTTCCCCCGCGGAGATACAGACGCTCATTAGGGCGGGCCGCGGCATCCGGTCGGTCGCGAATCTGGCCGGCACCCCTGTGGACTGGGTCCGTTACCTCGCCGAGCCCATCCAGGAGGAGCGTCGCGGGATCGTCCGTCAGATGCTGACCCGCCGGCAGGAGCGCGCCCGCCTCGGCATGTCCTCGGTGACCGTCGGCGAGGCGATCATCGAGAACCTGCGGTCCCGCGGGATCCGTGCCCCCGAGCTGATCATCGACGAGGGATTCACCGCGTTCCGACCCGACGGACGGGAGTGGCGGGTGCGCCTCGTCTTCGAGCATCGAGGCCGCAAGCAGACGGCAAGCTGGAGCTTCGACGCCCAGACGCGCGAAGTGACGCCGCTCAACTCGCTGGCGACGAGCCTTGGATGGCGCCGGCCGCCGGGACAGCCCGGCGAGGAGGGGGCTCGGCCGGCCAGGCCGAGGCGGAAGGCCAGCCGCGGGAGGGCCAGGACGCTCAAGTCGTCCGGTCGCAAGCGGACCACCTCGAAGAAGCGCACGACCCGCAAGAGCACCGCACGGCGGCGCTCACGCCGCTGACGCGAGTCCGCTCGGCACGACCTCAACGCCTCCGTAGCTGCGAAGCGCCGAGTCCTTCAGGCCCCACCGGACGCGTGCGATGACCGAGGTGGTGCCGCCGGCCATGCCCACCGCGCTGGTGATCCGACCGGCCTCCTGGTCGCCGGACAGCACGACGTCACCCACGGCCACCTGGCCTTGAGCGGCTGCCGAAAGTACGACGAACGGTGGGCGCCCGAGGTTCCTGACCTTCGCGACCGCCTCCTGTCCCAGGAAGCAACCCTTGCCGTAGGCAACCGCGTCGCCCTGCTCGGCTTCGTGCGGGAGGGAATCGGCCGTGAGATCCACGGGGAAGCGTGCCATGCCGCGGAGGACTCGCCAGGTCTCGACGTCCTCGGTGCTCGCCTCGACCAGCTCGGCCAGCGCCGCGGGTCGCTCCCCGGCCGTCGCGATCACGTCCGACCCGGGCCCCAGCGCCGAAGGCGAGTAGCTCGCATCTGCATGGGCACGTCCCGGGACGGCAAACAGCGCCAGCTCTTCGCTCCGGTCGCGCAGCCGCACGTCCGAGGACAGGACGTAGGGATCGAGAAGGGCGTCGATCCGCGAGGGCTGTCTCGGGTCCTGCACGAGCAGGTGAGCGTCCTCGTATCTCGTCACCAGAACCGTTGCCCGGATGCGGCCGGTCGGTGTCAGGAGCAGCGAGCGCCGAGCTTCGCCCGGCTCCAGGCCCTTCAGCTCGGCCGACAGCAGGTCGTTGAGCCAGCCCCCGGCTTCGGAGCCCTCGACCGAGACCATACGCCAGGCCGACAGGTCGGCGAAGGCCCGGCCTTCCTCGAGGGCGGCGACGCCATCCGTCATCCGCGAGCCCGCAGCCGGAGCCGCGCGATGCCCTTCGGCTTGGCGCCGAACCTGTACTTGTAGGCGAGATCGCCCTTCAGCATGTCGAACCCTCTCCGACCCTCCTCGATCGCGCTCCGGATCAGCTCCGAGATCAGCACCATGCCGGGAGCCACATGCGAGTACGAGTGGTCGTACGCCGAGTTGTACAGCAGGAACCGGTCCCGCCACCTGAATCCGGCAGCGGCGGCGATCTTCGAGCCTCCCGTCTCCAGGAACGAGACCCGTAGGGTCCCGTCGTCGAGCAGGCTCGAGCTCATCCTCCGGAAGAACAGCTCCATGCCGGGGACCATGAACCTGCCCTTCTCACCACGACTCGAGCGATGTAGCTCCATGAACCGGTCGAGGTCCTCGGAGACGGACTCGGGCGTGCTGTCGACGAGAGTGACGTCCGCGTGAGCCTCGTGCAGGCGCCTCCCCTTGCGGCGGATCTCGTGGCGGAGCTTCGGCTCGATCCGGGCGAGGTAGTCGTCGAAGGAGCCCGGTAGCGGCACGAACGGCGCCACGTCGGCGGGCTCCACGACGGGGGAGAGGCCCGCGTCGTCGGCGGCCTCGGCCAGAGCGGAGAGCCACTTGCCGCGGAGAGGAAGCCCTGCCAGGTCGGCCTTCGCCCAGTCGGGACGCGCCGCGATGCCGCTCATGAGCTCGCCGGCGGACCATCTCAGGTGCTCCGGTTCTCCCACCGGCCCCAAGTAGTCGGTGACCTCGAACCCGCCCAGCCAGGTCAGCACCCCGTCGCGCAGATCGAGCGCGGCGGCCGCGACCGGATCCGTGCGGTGACGGATCATCGCGATCTGCAGGCACTTCGCTCCGAACTCCTCCCAGTAGACCTTCAGGAAGCGAGGCGTGTGGAAGACCGTCGCATCGGGATCTGCGTCCACGAGGGGTGTCCAGTCACGGGATGTGAACGCGCTCGGGTCCTCGAGCCACTCGACCGGCATCGTGCCCAGGCTAACCGCCGGCCGTTGCCGCGGATTCCGGGGCGCCCTCGAGGTCGAGCACGAAGATCGTGTGCCGGTATGTGCCCAGGGTCGGCCACAAGGGACGGTAGGTCTCCGAGGAGCGCTCTGCGAGGCCGATCCGCCGGAAGACCCCTCGCCAACCCTCGACGGTGCGGAACGAGAACGGCTTGGGGACACCATGCCGCAGGTTCAGGACCCAGTCCCATGCCGTGTTCATGATGCGGTCCGTCCGGGAAAGGGGGGTGTCCTCGATCAGGATCAGCCGCTTCCTCGTGACCCTGGCTGCCTCCACGAGCAGCGCCTCCTGGTCCTCCCACCGAGCCACGTGGTGCAGGACGAACAGCACGAGCACCGCGTCGAACGAGACATCATCGAACGGAAGGGTGCCGGGGTCCTCGAGGCGCACGTAGGGCATACCACCTACCCGGTTCCCGAAATCGGCCACGTCGGCGAGCGTCGGCCGGATGCCGGTGCGCTCGCGCAGCCAGCGGGAGAGCTTACCGGTACCGGATCCGACGTCCAGCACGTCCCATCCGCTGCTCAGATGAGGGGCCAGCTTCGCGCCTATCTCCTGGTCACGCAGGGACACGGCGGCGAGCGTAGACCCATCTGCCGGGTACGCCTCCTTTGTCGTGGCAGAATCGGCGAGCGTGAATCGTCGAATCTCCCCTGCCCAGGCCTTGATCGCCCTGATCGTGCTGGGGGTCGTGGCCCTCGTCGTGGTCTCCGCGTTGAGGCAGGTCTCGGGCTGATGGATCGGGTCCGCTCCCACGATCAGGGTTTCGTCGCGGCCGGCCCGAGCCGGGTCTATGGCATGCTCGCGAACCTCGAGTCCTATCCGAGCTGGTGGCCGGGCTCCGGCAAGCGTGGGGATGCGCTGTCCCTGCCGCTACTGCGGCGCGCCGCTCCTGCCCGGACCGAGCGCGAGCGTAACGGTGTGGGCGTCCACCTCGTATTCGGAGATGGGTCGCTCGAGTGGTACCTGGAGCCCTTCGACGACGGGACCATCGTGAACGCGTTCCTCGACCTCACCGCCTCCGCGGGCAAGTCGCGCCGCCTGCTGAGGATGCGGGCGCGGGTGAGGGACGGCTTGGTCGGCCTCAAGCGCAGGCTGGAGGCTCCCGGGTGAGCGAGCGGAGATGCCCCAACTGTGGCGGCCTTGTCGGTGTCGATGCCGAGTGGTGCACGCAATGCTTCACCCGCCTCGACCAGGATGTCGCTGCGGCGCCGGCCGAGGAACAGGCCCCGGTGTCGGGCCAGGCCCCTGGTGCACCCGGGGCCCCCGCGCCGGCAGCCGGCCCTCGGGCCCCGGTTGCAACCGGTGCTGGCCCCACAGGCCAGTCGGCCGGGATCGTCCGCGCCAAAGGCGACGTCATCGTCTGGGACTGCCCCGAGTGTGGGACGGAGAACCCGATCGAAGCGAACATCTGCCCTGCTTGTGGAACACCGTTCGGCAAGATGCTCCACGAGCCCGAGGAGCGTCCCCAGGTGGATCCGGGGCGAGCCGCGATGGCGTCGTTGTTCTTCCCCGGCGCGGGCCATTTCGTCGCCGGCCGACGCGGAGAAGGTGCCGCCCGCGGAATCATCTTCACCTTCTCCCTGATCATGGGGATCGCGGCGTTCGGAGCGGTCCGCTCGGGCAGCAGGGGCGCGAACCTCATCCTGATGGTCCTCTCGCTCGCCGCGGCCGCTGTTCTGTATGTCACGTCCACAGTGGACGCCGGACGTGCTGCTCGAGGGGTTCCGCAGATCCTGAGCATGCGGGCCCTGCTCTACACTGCCGTGGGCCTCATCTTCGGCGCGGTCGCGCTGCTCACGATCGCGGCGACATCGGCGCGGGGCGGTTGAGCCCGACCGACCGGGCGTGCTAAGCAGGGCTACGTGCGCGTACACATAATCTCCGACCTCCATGGAGCGACCTGGCACCTCGCCGAGGCCGGCAAGGGGTGCGACGCGCTCCTGGTGCTCGGCGACCTGATCAACGTCCTCGACTACCACTCGATGGACGGCATCCTCGTCGAGATCTTCGGGCGTGAGAGTGTCGCCGAGGCCGCTGCCCACAGGGCCAGGGGACGCTACGACGAAGCACGCTCGGTGATGCGCGAGCGCCGGCTCGACGAGACGGAGGTCAGGACGCGCTTCGTCGAGATGGCGCAGAGGGAGTACGAGCAGGTCTTCGACGCCCTGCCCGACAACTCGTTCGTGACGTACGGCAACGTCGACATACCCGACATGCTCCGAGCCATGGAGCGGCCGGGCGTCACGTTCGTGGACGGAGAGGTCCTGGAGCTCGACGGGGAGAGGATCGGGGTGGTGGGTGGCGGCATGCGAACGCCGCTCCACGTGCCGGGCGAGGTGGAGGAAGACGAGTACGACCGCAAGCTCGAGGCCCTCGGCGAGGTCGACGTCGTCTGCACTCACCAGCCGCCGCGCATCCCCTGGCTGGTCTACGACCTGCTCGGCAAGCGCTTCGAGCCCGGCTCGACCGGCCTGATCGGCTACATCCGCCGTTACCGGCCCAAGCGTTCCTACTTCGGGCACGTGCACCAGCCGCTCGTCGACCGGATGACGATCGGCCCGACGCAGCTCGTCAACGTGGGACACTTCCGTGCTACGGGAAAGCCATTCGTGCACGACACGGGGAGCTGATATGGCCGACCAGACACAGGGAACGATCGAGATCGAGGCCTCGCCTGGCGAGATCCTTGAGGTCATCGCGGACTTCGACGCGTATCCCGACTGGGTAGACGGGATCAAGGCGGCGGAGGTCAAGGAGAAGGGGACCGACGGCCGGCCGAGCCAGGTCGCGTTCGAGTTCTCGGCGATGGGTTTCAATGCCAGCTACACGCTGACCTACGAGTGGAAGCCGGACGACCGGGGGGTGAGCTGGACCACCGTCGAGGCCAGCGGCGCCGTCAAGGACGTCGAGGGCGGTTACGAGCTCGAGCAGCTGAACGGCGACACCGAGGTGACGTACCGGTTGGCCGTGGAGCTGGGGGTGCCCGTCCCGGGCTTCCTGAAGCGCCAGGGGGACAAGAGGGCGATCAAGACGGCCCTGGGCGGTCTCAAGAAGCGCGTGGAAGCACGCTAGAGGGGCCGTTCCCGGACCTCCGGGTACCATAGGCGCACATGCGCATCCTGCTTTTCACCGGAAAGGGCGGCGTCGGCAAGACCACGGTCGCGGCGGCCACCGCCATTCGGGCCGCACGCAGCGGCTACAAGACGCTCGTGACCAGCACCGATCCGGCCCACTCGCTGGCGGACTCGTTCGATATGCCGCTCGGCGACGACGCCGCAGAGGTGTCCGAGAACCTCTGGGCCGAGCAGATCGACGCCCAGGCCCGCCTCGAGGCCAACTACCGGGACATCCAGGAGCATGTGATCTCGTTGCTCAACTGGATGGGCGTGGACAGCGTCGAGGCCGAGGAGCTCTCGGTGATCCCCGGGCTAGACGAGATCTTCAGCCTCACCGACATGAAGCGCCACGCTGCCAGCGGCCAATACGACGTCCTGATCGTCGACTGTGCTCCCACCGCGGAGACGCTGCGGCTTCTCTCGCTGCCCGAGGTCATGAACTGGTACATCGAGCGCATCTTCCCCATCCACAGGGGCGTGACGAAGACGATCCGGCCCGTCCTCACGAAGATGACCTCGATGCCGATCCCCGACGACAAGATCTTTGACGCGATCGCGCGACTCCACAAGAACCTGGAGTCGGTGCGGAAGCTGCTGACCGATGCGAAGAACGCATCGGTTCGGCTCGTGGTCAATCCCGAGAAGATGGTGATCGCCGAGGCCCGTCGCACCTACACGTATCTCTCGCTCTTCGGCTACCGGGTCGACGCCGTGATCGCGAACAGGATCATGCCCGACGAGGTGAACGACACGTACTTCAAGAAGTGGAAGGAGATCCACGCCGAGCACCTCGACACGATCCACGAGTCGTTCGCGCCGGTACCGATACTGAAGGCGCGCCTGTTCGAGCAGGAGATGGTCGGGGTCGAGCTCCTCGAGCGGATGGGCGACGAGGTTTACGGCGAGCAGGACGCGATACGGATCCTCCACCGGGACGAGCCGATCACGGTCAAGAAGCGTGGGTCGTTCTACGTGCTCGGGATGCACCTGCCTCACGCGGATCGAGAGAAGCTGGACGTGCACAGGAAGGGCGACGAGCTTTACATACGCGTCGGCTCTTACAAAAGGAACCTCATCCTGCCGCTGGCCCTGCAGCGCCTCGATATCAAGCAGGCGAGGTTCACCGAGGACGGCCTGGAGATCAGGTTCGCCGAGAAGGAGCGCCCCGGCAAGAAGGTCAGCGCCGGGCGCGGATGACGGAGGAGGATCAATGGCCCAGACCAAGCGAAGCTCACCCCGCAGCGAGAAGCCCAAGGCCGATCATGTCTGTCCCGTGGGCTTCTGCCCGGTCGGGATGTTCCTCACCGTGAGCGGACACGCCAGACCAGAGGCCGTCGAGCACCTGGTCGCCGCGGGACGCGAGTTCATGCTCGCGCTCACCGCGATCCTGAACGCCCGCGCCGACGACCTCGGCAGGCCCTCGCAGATCGAGAAGATCGACCTCGAGTGACCCGGCGCCTAACGCCCATCTGAGCTTGGCGTCTGCGGTAGGGATCGACCTCGGCGGGACAAAGATCGCCGGCCTGCGAATGAACGAGCGCGGCGAGGTGCTCGCCCGCGACGAGGCTCCGACGCCGAGCGAGAGCGAGGCGATCCTCGACGAGGTCGTCCGTCTCGCCGGCGATCTCGGCGAAGGCCGGGCGACCGCGCTGGGCATCGGCGCGGCCGGGATGGTGGCCTTCCTGGATGGCGCGCTCCGGTTCGCCCCCAACCTTCCGCTCCGCGACGTGCCGCTCCGGGCTCTGCTCGAGGAGCGCTCAGGGCTCCCGTGCGTGGTGGACAACGACTCGAATGCAGCGGGCTGGGCCGAGTACAGGTTCGGTGCCGCCCGGGGTCACGAGCATGTGCTGATGCTCACCGTTGGGACCGGGATCGGCGGCGCGATCATCGTCGGCGGGAGCCTGTATCGAGGAGCGAACGGTTTCGCCGCCGAGATCGGGCACGTGATCGTCGAGCCCGACGGTCCCGAGTGCGGCTGTGGCAATCGCGGGTGCTGGGAGCAGGTCGCGAGCGGCAAGGCCCTCGACCGGCTGGCGATAGCCGAGGCCCGGCGAGACCCGGACGGCGCCGTGGCGCGGAAGGCCGCCGGCGCTGAGGTCGCGGGTCGTCACGCATCCGAGGCGGCGCGTGAAGGTGACGACGCGGCCCGGGCGGTTTTCGAGGAGGTCGGCAAGCGACTCGGTGAGGGCATCGCCGGTCTCGTCAACATCCTCGATCCCGAGCTGGTGGTCGTCGGCGGTGGAGTCGCGGAGGAGGGCGACCTGCTGCTCGAGCCGGCGCGCAAAGCGTTCCGAGAGGCCGTCGAGGCCGTGGAACGCCGGCCCGAGGTACCGATCGTGACTGCGAAGCTCGGCAACGAGGCCGGCGCCATCGGCGCCGCCGCTCTCGCGCTCGAGGTGGTCTCGTGAAGGTGGGCGTGATCCTGCCCCTGTTCTCGGGAGACCCGCAGAAGGTGCTCGTCGCGGCGAGGGAGGCAGAAGAGCTCGGCTACGACGGGGTCTTCGCGTTCGACCACTTCTTCCCGCCGGGAGCTCCTCGCGACAGAGCCGCACTCGAGGCGTTCACGACGCTCGCGGCCGTTGCGGCCGTCACCGAGCGAGTGGCGATGGGGACCATGGTGACTCGGGCGTCTCTGCGGCCGACCGGCCTGCTCGCGAAGCAGGTCTCGTGGCTCGACGCCGCGTCCGATGGCCGTTTCGTCCTCGGCATCGGGACCGGCGACCCGATCGACAAGCCCGAGCACGAGGCCTACGGGATGCCGATGCTGGACAAGGGTGCCAGGCGCGAGCACTTGGAGGAAACGGTGACGGCCCTCAAGGCTCTTTTCGCCGGCGGCTCGTACCCGGGGGGGACGCACGTGCCGGCGCTGGAGGGCCCGCTTCTCCCGCCCCCTCGCCCTGGGGGACCGCCCGTGTGGATCGGCGCTCAGGCGGACGCCGTCGTTCGCATGTCGGGCCGGATCGCGGACGGCTGGAACGGCTGGGGCATCGACGCCCCGCGGTTCTCGGAGAAGGTTGGGGTGCTCAAGGAGGCCGCAGGCGAACGAAGCGTGACCCCCACCTGGGCGGGCATAGTTCTGGCGGGGGCTGACGAGCGCGAGACCGCGGAGCTCGCTGAGAAGCGCCGGGCAAGGGGAGTGGAAGACGAGGCCTGGACGGGGACGACTGAGGAGCTGACCTCGTTCCTGAAGGATCTCGAGAGGGCCGGCGCGGCCTGGGCCGTTATGGTGCTGGCCGGCCCGCCGGATCGCCGGGGCCTCCTGGCCGAGACGGTCCTACCCTCCGTGCGCTGAGCGGGCTCCCCAGCGGATATCCTTGAGGCGGGAGCGGCGGGCCCGCGCCCGTACCCTCAAAGACGAGGAGGTGGCGTGAGGAACGTCCTGATCATGGGCGCCGCAGGGCGCGATTTCCACAACTTCAACGTTGCGTACCGCGACGACCCAGAGGTTCGAGTTGTGGCCTTCACCGCCACTCAGATCCCCGGTATCGACGACCGACGTTACCCGCCCGAGCTGGCTGGGTCCGCGTACCCGGATGGGATCCCCATCCATCCCGAGGAGGACCTCAAGAGGCTCATCGGCGAGCTGCAGGTCGACGACGTCGTCTTCGCGTACTCCGACGTCTCCCACGAGACAGTCATGCATCGCGGCTCGCTCGTGCTCGCGGCAGGAGCGAACTTCACCCTCCTGGGGCCGGACGTCACCATGCTCGAGTCGACGAAGCCCGTGGTGGCCGTTTGTGCCGTCAGGACCGGATCCGGCAAGAGCCAGACCACCCGAGCGGTGATCCGCGCACTCAAGGAGCAGGGAAGGTCGCCGGTCGCCGTGCGCCACCCGATGCCTTACGGGAACCTCGTCGCACAGCGCGTCCAACGCTTCGCGTCGTACGAGGACCTGAAGGAGGCGGATGCGACCGTCGAGGAGCGCGAGGAGTACGAGTCGCACATCGCCGTCGGCACCATCGTTTACGCGGGCGTCGACTACGAGGAGATCCTGAAGGCCGCTCAGGCCGAGGCCGACGTGGTCATCTGGGACGGTGGCAACAACGACCTGCCGTTCTACAAGCCCGACATCCACATCGTGGTCGCCGACCCGCATCGCGCCGGCCACGAGACCACCTATCACCCCGGCGAGGCGAACTTCCGCCGCGGCGATGTGATCGTGATCAACAAGTGTGACACGGCCAAGCCCGGGGACGTCGAGAGCGT
The DNA here is from genome assembly GCA_050693165.1 of Actinomycetota bacterium. GTDB lineage: Bacteria > Actinomycetota > UBA4738 > UBA4738 > CALAEC01 > CAZKFH01. The sequence goes on from JBOGVX010000105.1 coordinate 15,072, forward strand.
GCTCGCCGTGGCGCGGGAGCTGAACCCCGAGGCGACGGTGATCAAGGCGAACAGCCCGGTCACCGTGGACGATCCCGCGGCTGTGGAGGGCAAGCGCGTCCTCGTGATCGAGGACGGCCCGACCCTCACGCACGGCGAGATGACGTACGGCGCGGGTGTCGTCGCCGCGCGCAAGCACGGCGCGGCGGAGATCGTGGACCCCAGGCCCTACGCGGTCGGATCCCTCAAGGACGTGTACGAGCGCTATCCGGTTGGACCCGTGCTGCCCGCGATGGGTTACTCGGCGGAACAGATCGACGAGCTCGAGAAGACGATCGACGCCTCGCCGGCCGAGCTGGTTGTGATCGCGACGCCCGTCGATCTGGCGAAGCTGGCCGACATCCGCAAGCCATCCGTGCGGGTCGGCTACGAGCTCGAGGAGGTTCAGGGCGAGCCCAGGCTCGCCGAGATCCTCCGCACGCGCCTAGGGGCCTGATATGCCTCGCGTCGTCGTCGCGCTCGGCGGGAACGCATTGCTTCGCCGCGGCGACGAGGACTCGTCCGAGGTCATGCGCAAGAACGCCCGCATGGCGGCGGAGCGGGTGTTCGAGGTTGCCGAGCTGGGCTGGGAGATCGTCGTCACTCACGGCAACGGGCCACAGGTCGGCCGCATCCTGCTGCAGAACGAGGCGGCCAGCGAGTGGGTTCACCCGATGCCGCTCGACGTCTGCGGCGCGGAGAGCCAGGGACAGATCGGCTACCTGCTCCAGGTCACGATAGGTGATGTTTTCTACGAGAAAGGGATGGAGCGTCCCGTCGCGACCGTCATCACGTTCACGAGGGTCCGGCCCGACGACCCCGCATTCGAGAAGCCGACCAAGCCGATCGGCCCCCACTACGAGGAAGCGCAGGCCCAGCGCCTCGCCGCCGAGCGCGGCTGGGTCGTCGCCCCCGAGTCGGAGGGCAAGTGGCGCCGGGTCGTCCCCTCACCGCGCCCTTACTCGATCGTCGAGGCGCCCGTGATCAAGCAGCTCGCGGAGTCCGGCGCCATCGTCATCGCCGGCGGTGGCGGAGGTGTGCCGGTGATCGAGGAGGGCCCCCGTCTGATCGGTGTCGAGGCGGTCGTGGACAAGGACCTTGCCGGCGCGATCCTCGCCAGGGACGTGGAGGCGCAGACGTTCCTGATCTGCACGGACGTCGAAGGCGTCTACGAGGCCTACGGCACTCCGGAACAGCGACTGATCGAGCACCTGTCGGTCGAGGATGCGAAGCGAATGGTCTCCGACGGCACTTTTCCAGCCGGCTCGATGGGGCCGAAGGTAGAGGCCGCGATCGAGTTCCTCGAGCATGGCGGCGGGCAAGCGATCGTTTGCTCCCTGGACGACTCGCCCGAGGCGCTCAGGGGAAATGCGGGGACGACGCTCTCGCCATAAGGTCCGGTTACAGGCGTAGGTCCGTTTCAACCCCATTCGATTATTCGTCGGAGAGGACGGATACTCTCCTGGTTCGAGCGAAAGGAGCCGCTATGCGTCGATCCCTCATCGCCATCATCGCTCTCGTCCTCGGCGCCCTGACTCCCGCAGCTCCCGCCGGCTCGTCCGCGAGTTCGGCGGCCGCGGGAGACTTGCTCGTTGCGGACCCGACCGCGTTCAGCGGTGCCAGCGGAGTGATCCGCCTCGTGCCGAGCTCGGGAAGTCAGAGCACTGTCGCTACCGGGGGCAGCATCAGTCATGTCGAGGGGATCGCGACAGCTCCGAACGGCGATGTGTATCTGGGAGATACGGCGCTCGGTGATCCTGGCAAGATCATCAAGGTCAACTCCGTGTCCGGTGCTCAAACCCTGATCGCCTCGGGAGGGAGCCTCATAGATCCGAAGGGGGTCGCTATCGATTCCGCCGGAGACGTGCTCGTAGCCGACGATGGGGCATCCAATGGTGCCGGGGCCGTGATCAGGGTGAACCCCACGACCGGCGCCCAGACGACGGTGTCGTCCGGGGGCAGCTTCGTCTTCCCGAAGGATCTGACGATCGCCGGTAACGGCGAGCTCTTGGTGGTCGACGACGATGCCTTCGGGACCGGAGGAGTGATCCGTGTCAACCCCACGACGGGGGCCCAGACGACCGTCTCCTCCGGAGGAAGCTTCGTGGAGCCACAGGGCATCGCGCTCGAGCCGACCGGGCAGATCCTCGTGGCCGACCGGGACGCCTTCGGCGGGACCGGCGGCATCATCAGGGTCGACCCCACGACGGGTACGCAGACCACTGTCTCTTCCGGGGGAAGCTTCGACAACCCTCGAGGCATAGCCGTCTCCTCCACCGGGCAGATTTTCGTCGCGGACCGGGACGCCTTCGGTTCCGGAGGCGTGATCCGGGTCGATGCAGTGAGTGGGGCTCAGACAACCGTGTCATCTGGCGGCAGCCTCACGGATCCCTTCGGGATCGACATCGACCAGAATCCCTTCCACGGGGATCCCGGGCCCGATGAGTGCGACAAGGCTAAGGCCGCGGTCAAGAAGGCCAAGAAAGCCCTGAAGAACGCGGACACAGAGCAGGCGCGGGAAAGGGCAAAGAAGAGGCTGCAGAAGGCCAAGGCGAGAAAGAAGGCCGCCTGCGGTTAGCGCAGAGGGCCAAGCGCTAGGCTCGCGGCTCGATGCAGCTGCGAGTGATGGTCTGGAACCTCCACGGCTTCCGCGCCGGAACCAAAGCCATGGCCGAGGCCGTCCGGGCGGAGGAGCCGGACATCGTTCTCCTCAACGAGACGGGCTATCTCGGTTTCCGTCTGAGGCGGTTCGCCCGCCGCCTGGACATGGAGGGCTCGACGGGGGCCACGCTGCGCTGGCGCATCCCGAACGCCGCGCTCGCGCGGCGCCCGTGGCGAGTGATCCGCGGCCAGGTTGCCGTGTTCCCCAGGAGCCGGGGGATGCGCCGTGGCGTCGTGCTGGCCCAGATGGGAAGGTCGGGGTTCCGGTTGTGGGTCGTCGCGGTGCACCTCGGGCTCTCGGGGCAGGAACGGGCCACCCATGCCCACGTCCTCACCGATCTCCTCGATGGCCGCGATCCAGCCGTGATCGGCGGTGACCTGAACGAGGACGACACGGGAGCGGCAGCCCGATGGATCTCGAGCAGATACGTGGATGCCGGCGCCGGGGAGTCCGCGGAGCCGACCTTCCCATCGAAGGAGCCGCGCGCGAGGATCGACTACGCGTTCGTCTCCGAGGGGATACGTGTCGAGCGAGCATGGACCGGAGGGGAGAGGTTCGTCGAGCTCTCGGATCACCGGCCGGTGTTCGCCGACCTGACCGTCGGCTGAGGGTCAGCCCCCTGCTGGGGTCGTGACCGCGCGCTGTGCCATCTCGTGCGTCCGCTCGAAGATGATCTCGGCGTCGTGGTCCAGCGTCGCGACGTGGTAGGAGTTCGGCAGCTCGACCATCTCCTTGTCCTTCGTGGTCAGCCGGTCGTACATCCACCGGACCGCGCCTTTCCGCACCACATGATCCTGGGGAGAGCGCAGGACCAGCACCGGTTGCTTGACTGCCGGTATCTCGCCCGCCGTGACCCGCAGCAGCTTCGCGAGCTCGCCGATGGCGCGCGCCGGGATCCGCTCGTACGGGATCTCGTTGGCGGCCTCCTTGGCGATGTCGTTGCCGACGCCCTTCTGCGCGGGGACCAGAGGCCAGATGTAGGGCAGCAGCGCGATCCTGCGGTCGCGCGGGAACGGATTGACGAGAACCAGGCTGTTCACAACATCCGGGCGCTTGACGGCGAGATGCAGCGCCATGACCCCGCCCATCGATAGCCCGCAGACGACCAATCCCTGTGTCTTCTCGGCCAGGCGGTCCAGCGCGCGCTCGCCCTCCGCCTCCCAGTCCTGCCAGCGGTAGCGGCCCAGGTCACGCCAGTGCGTGCCGTGGCCGGGGAACCGCGGCCCCTCGACGGCGTGGCCGCGTGCGGCGAGCCACTTGCCGAGCGGCCGCATGCTCGAGGGGTTGCCTGTGAAGCCATGTAGCAGCAGAACTCCCGACGGGCCGCCGTCGAAAGAGAACGGCTCCGCTCCCGGGACGACCTGGGGATGTGCGCTCACTCGAGGATCGAGTTGATCCGCCCGATCACGGCCTCGGGATCGAACGGCTTGGGGAAGAAGTTCTCGCGCCCGACCAGGCCGATGACCTCGGGTGCCACCTCGGGCTTGCCCGTGATGATGACCACCGGCGTGCGCTTCGTCTCGGGGGCGCTTCGGAGCTGGGCGAGCATCCTTTCGCCGCCCACGTCAGGCATCATCAGGTCGAGCACGACGGCGTCGGGCTTGTGCATCTCGAGCAGGAGCAGGCCCTCGAGCCCGTCCTTGGCCTCGATCACCTCGTACTCGTTCATCTCGAGCGTGACCCGAACCATCCGGCGGACCGACTCGTCGTCCTCCACCAGCAGAACGGTCTTCTTCTTGGCCATGGGATTCCTCTTTTCGACGTCGGTTACGGGCTACCCGCGCGAGGGGTTGCGGAAGATCTGGATGAACGCGTAGACGGCAAATATCCCCGCCAGCAGCGACATGATCCCTACCACAGCTATGAAGCTCCACTCAAGACCGCTAAGCGAGGCAACCATCTCACCCTCCGTCCCTTGCTCGAGCCTTCCGGAGTCTAATAGGGTAGGAGTCGTCCGCCTAGCCATCGGGGGTGAAGGCGTGGGAGCCTTCTACTGGACGATGAAGCACGTGGTGATAGGCCCGCCCCTCAAGGGTATCTATCACTGCAAGGTCAAAGGCGTCGAGAACATCCCCGCCACGGGGGGTGCGATCCTGGCCGCCAACCACCTCTCGTTCGTGGACAGCCTTTTCATGCCCCTCATGGCCCCTCGGGACGTGGTCTTCCTCGGCAAGGCGGACTACTTCGACTCCTGGCGGACGCGCTGGTTCTTCAAGGCGGCCGGCGTGATCCCCGTGAGGCGAGAGGGCGGCTCGGCAGGCGAGGCGGCCATCCTGGCCGGGATCAGGGCCCTCAAGACGGGGCACGTGGCCGGGATCTATCCGGAAGGCACCCGGAGCCCCGATGAGCGCCTGTACCGGGGCAAGACCGGTGTGGCCCGCATGGCGCTCGAGGCCCACGTCCCGGTGATCCCCGTGGGGATCTTCGGGACCCCGGAGATCATGCCGCTCGACAGGAAGATGCCCCGGTTCAGGGGGAAGCCCGTCATCGAGTTCGGCAAGCCGCTCTCGTTCGACCGCTACTACGACAGGCCGACCGATCGGTTCGTCCTTCGCTCCGTCACGGACGAGATCATGTACGAGATCATGATGATCACCGGTCAGGAGTACGTGGACGAGTACGCGTCGAAGGTCAAGAAGCAGCTCGCCTCGGAGAAGCTTCCCGCTCCTGCTACCGAACCGGCGAACTCGCCCGCCGAGTCCCACGAGGAACAGCACACTTCCACCTAAAGCAAGAAAGCCGCCCCGAAGGGCGGCCTTCTCGCGTGCTGTCTGCTACGACTCAGGCGTTGCGAGGGATCTTGATCGACGAAGGCGTGGTGTCGTTGATGACCAGGCCCGAGTCGATCTCGGAGGCGTCGTAGACCCAGACGAGGATCCCGCTTCCGTCCACGAACTTGGTCGCGGCGGTCAGCTGGATCGTGTGCTCTTCCTCGTGGTCCTCCTCGGTGCCGAGCCCGATGTTCGTGACGGTTACCTCGTAGAGACGCGAGATCCCGGTGCTCGAGGCGATCGTGGGGGCGTGAGCGTCGGTTCCGTGGGTCAGGATCGTCTCGCCGTCGATGGCGAGAGACAGGTCGACGGTGAACTCCTCGAGTGCCCGAGACCCGGCCAGGTCGATGGCCCAGAACCTTACCGTGAGGTTCTTGATGTTCCCGGTGAACGTCCCCTCCACCGGGAAGTCGTAGGCGGGATTGTCGGGAACGGTAGAGCCGACGAAGGTCTCGACGGTTCCGCAGCCGGCCCCGGTCGTGTAGGAGGCCGTGGGAGCTGTGGTGTTGAACTGGACGAAGTTGCCCTCCACGAGCGCGTGCACGTTGCTGAGCTTGGTGGCGCCGTTGCAGTGAAGGAACGTCGGCGTCTCGATGTACTCCGGCACGAACGGCTCGCCGGGCGGGGTGTGGCTGGCGCCCGCCGGTCCCGCCATGGCCATCACGAGGACGGCCGCTGTAGCGATGCTTCGGATTCGCATGCTCTTACTCCCTTCGTTGGCTTGAGAGAGGAGATTCGCCGACGCGAGGGGGCCTACCTTTGTGCACCTGCACAAAGGCTGAAAGGCTCAGTCAGGCGAGACCCAGGAACGCGAGCGGTCCACCGCTCGCAGCC
>JBOGVX010000106.1:0-18899 GCA_050693165.1 Actinomycetota bacterium
GTCCAGATGCTCTCCGACGTCTACTGGGGCGACCTCGACGTGCTCCTCCTCGACCTGCCGCCCGGCACCGGCGACATCGCCATCTCGCTGGGCCAGCACCTGCCCAACGCCGAGGTCGTGGTCGTCACCACGCCGCAGGAAGCCGCGGCGAAGGTGGCCGAGCGGGCGGGCAGGATGGCTCAGCATCCCAACGTGAAGCTGAAGCTTCTCGGCGTCATGGAGAACATGAGCGGGTTCGTATGCCCCCACTGCAACGAGGTGACGGACCTGTTCGGCAGCGGCGGCGGAGAGAGGTGCGCGGAAGCTCTCGGCGTTCCCTTCCTCGGGGCGATCCCCATGCAGGTATCCCTGCGCGAGGGCTCCGACGGCGGCCGGCCGATCGTCGCGGACGAGCCCGACTCCCCCGCGGGCTTGGCCCTGCGTGATCTGGCTTCGCAGCTCTCGAGGAGCGCAAAGACTCGAGTGGGCAAGTCCCTGCCCCTGTCCGTCGCTCACTGAACCTTCCCTTCAGGTAGTCCGGTTCGACCGACTTTCGGGGCCGTTTTTGTCAGTGGGTCCGTCTACGGTATCGAACGTATGTTCGAGGAATCGATGTGAGCTCGCTTCGCTCCGGCCTGGAGGAGCTCCAGTCCGAAGATCTGACGGCGGTGGAGTCCGAGCAGCTCGAGGCCGACCTTGTCGAGCTCGAGCGAGTCGCTCGCGTGCTTCAGGCAGAGCGCCTGAGGCGGATCGCAGAGGTCGACAGAAGAGGGGCTTTCCGCCGAGACGGCCACCTCTCCTCCTCGGGATGGATCGCGAGCCGGCTGGGGATCGGCTCGCAGGCCGCGACGGGCGAGGTTCGCATGGCCAGGGCGCTGCAGGACATGCCGTTGACACGAGCTGCCCTCGGGGCCGGCGAGGTGTCCGGACAGGCCGCTCATCTCCTGGTCAGGGCCAGGGAGACTCACCCGGTCGAGTTCGTCGACGACGAGAGAGTGTTGCTCGACGGCGCTCGGCAGCTGCGAGTCAGGGATCTCTACCGAGCGTTGGAGCACTGGCAGCAGGCGGTGGATCCGGTGGGTGCTGCTGAGGAGGACGAGCTCCGCTACCAGAAGCGCTTCCTGCACATCTCACGCACGCTTAACGGAACGGTCCGGCTGGACGGGGAGCTCGACCCGGAGACCGGCCAGTGCGTGATGACCGCCCTCCAGTCGGTTCACGACGCCGACCTCCGCAACAGCAAGCCACCGGATATGCGCTCGGGCGCCCAACGCCGCGCGGACGCTCTGGGCGAGGTTTGCAGGCAATGGATGGATTCCGGGGACCGGCCGAGAGTGGCCGGCGAGCGCCCCCACATGACGGTCACTGTGGATGTCGAGTCCCTGAGCGGGCATCCGAGCGCGGGATCCGAGTATGCGGGTGGCGAGCGGCTATCGCCGCATGCCGCAAGACGCATCGCCTGCGACGCCGCGATCACGCGTGTCATGACATCGGGACGCTCCGAGCCCATCGATGTGGGCCGCCGGACGCCGATCGTGCCACCGGTCACTCGCAGAGCGCTGGTGGTCCGTGACAGACACTGCACCTTCCCGGGCTGCGAGCGGCCGGAAGAATGGTGCGACGCCCATCATGTCGAGCATTGGGCCGACGGCGGCGCGACGGCCCTCTCCAACCTCATCCTCCTCTGTCGAGCTCATCACAGATCGATCCATCAGCCCGGCGGGTTCGGAGTGAGGATGGAGAGCGGGAAGCCCGCCTTCTATCGGGGCGACGGAACGAAGCTTTCAGAACGCGCGCCGCCTTGATCGGCCCGAGATGATGCCCGGGTACGCCTCAGTGCTATCGGGGGGGCGGGTCGTCCTCGCCGGGGGCCGGGTCGGGCTCGGGCGCGCGATCCGGCGGGGGCGGCGGCTCGAAATCCGTGGTCGGGCCGGTCACGTCGCCGATTGCGGCCGGCTCCGCGTCGGCCGCTTCCGGTATCTCGACGGGAAGAGGTTTTCGCCAGAAACGCAGGAGCACGAACAGGGAGATGAGGATCACGCCGATCGAGGTGAGTTGGCTGCCCGTCAGCCCGAAGTAAGTCTTGTCGACCCTCAGGAGGTCGGTGATCACGCGGCCGGCGCCGTAGACCATCGCGAAGGACAGGATCAGCACGCCCTCACGCCGTGGCTTGCGGCTCAGCCACCGGAGGAAGAAGAACAGTCCGATCACGATGAGGAAGTCGTACAACGCCGTCTGGTGCACGCCCGGACCCTGCGAAACGAACTCCGCGCAGCCGAACCCGTCCGGCGTGGCCTTGCACAGGGTCGCTCCCTCCTTGGTTATCTGCTGAACCAGACCTCCTTCGAGGGGAGCGATCCAGCCCGTGGCCTCCGTGCCGGACCAGGGTCCGGGAAGCTCGCCACCCTTGTACTGCCACCCGAGGATGAAATCGGTCGGCTTCCCGAGGTGATCGCCGATGATCATGTCTCCGATGCGCCCGACGATGATCCCGAACGCAAGACCGAGTGCCGCCGAATCCATCACCTGCAGGAAGCGGTAGCCGAACTTGCGCATCAACGGATAGGCGGCGATGACGGCTCCGGCGATCCCGCCTATCAGGCTGATCCCGCCCTCCCAGATCTTGAGCATGTCCACGAAGGAGTCGAAGTCGCCGAGGTGGCCGATGACGTAGAAGAAGCGAGCTCCCAGGATCGCCCCGACCAGCGCCCAGAGCAGGATGGTGCCGACGTGGTCCTCGGAGAGACCGCGCTTGCGACCCTCGCGGAGCATGAACCAGGAGCCACCCAGATAGCCGAGGGCGATGCCGAGCCCGTGTGGGGAGACGGGCCCGATGCGATCGAGCACGGGCCAGCCGATCACGCCTAGAAGGTCCACGGCGCCGGAGTCTATCGGAGGACCCTCCGCGAGACCGAGGTTGTCCAGAAATTGGCCACGGCCCGCCCCAGGAGCAACCCGCCCGCCACGTCCGCCGGGTAGTGGACCCCGAGGTAGATCCGGGAGATGCCCACGGCCCCCGCGAGCATGTCGAGGCCGCTCCTCGCACCGGAGCCGACCCCCAGGTCGCGGCCGGCTACGGTGACGAAGGTCAGAAGGACAGCCGGGTGGCTGCTCGGCCAGGAGGCGCCGGCGGGCCTGTCGATGAGCAACCTGTGGTCGTGCCCCGCGACCTCATACGGGCGGAGCCTGCCGAAGGCACGTTTGAGCCCCTGCCCCGCGGCCCACGTCACCACGGCGGCCGCGAGAGCATCGGTCGCCTCGCGCTTTCGCCCCACTGCGGTCATCGCCGCGGCGGCGCCGACGGACGCCCAGAGAGAGCCGAGCTCCGTGATGCTGCGGAAGAAGCGGTCCAGCCCCGGGCGCTGGATCCCCGAGTTCAGCCGGGCGAACAAGCGGTCATCGGCCGTCCGCCCCCTGCCGCGGACGGTGACGAACGCGAGCCCCAGAGCCATGGCCGCGAGGGTCGCGGTGCGACCGGCGTTCTTTCGTTGTCCCACGGGCGGGCATCATAATGGCGAGGATGCAAGGGGACCCGCCACGCGATCCTCACCGGGGTGACCGCGCGCCCGGAGACGGGCGTCAGGAGCCACCCAGAGCCCAAGATGCCCCGCGGGCCCACGACGCACCGCGGCGAGAGGGAGTCAAGCCGAAGCGCTCGGAGTGGGAGACGGCAGAGCGGAAGCGGCGCAACGCGATGGTCTTCCGTCTCGTGGTCGGGCTCATGCTCCTCGTTCTCTTCGTGATCTTCGTGTCCCTGAACTCGGACTCGGTTCCCGTGCACTTCATCTTCTTCGAGACGCGCACGCCTTTGGTGTGGGTGTTCCTGATATGCGCGTTGGTCGGCGGGCTCGTCGCGTATCTGCTGGGGCGGTCTGGGCGCAGGGCCAGCCGCAAGTACATAAAAGAGCTGGAGCGCCGCCTGGAGGGACGCGGGGACAAGAAGGATTAGCCCGTCTCGGCTTCGCGCTTCTGAGCCAGCATCCCTCTATGCAGCAAGCCTGATGCGCCGAGGCGTTTCAGCAACCGGGCGATGCCCCGGCCGAGCACCCCGCCGCGCAAGCTGTAGTCGACCTGGTGCTCCAGCATCGAGCGTTCGCGACCGCTCGGATGTACCCAGGTCTGGACGATCGCATCGAGGGGTCCGGAGAGCCTCACTCGCGCGTAACGCGGGGGCTTGACCTCCATGACCTCGGCTCGGACCCGGAAGCGCACGCCGAATCCCCCCATCTCCGTCCAGTAGCGCGAGCCCGTCGCGAGCTCCCCCTCGGGGACGTCGTGTACCGCGAGGATGTGCTTGTTCCAATGAGGCAGGTTGCGAACATCGGAGATGATCCCCCAAACTTCCTCGGGAGGCGCGTCGACATTCATAGTCTCGCGGATGCGGGTCACGAAGGCCTCACGGTACCGCTCGCCCAACCGCTCCACCAAACGGCGGTCCGCGGGCGTATCCGGATCGCAGCCGACCTCTCGGTCAGCCCGTGAACCTGAGACTTAAGCTCGGCGCGTCCGCTACGTACCTCGGACGTCACGTATGCGGTCGCGAGACCGCGGAACATGACGCCTCGCATCTTCGCGGCTCGCCATTCGGAAGCCTGGTCGACGACGAGAGAAGCCTTGCCCGCTACCCGAGGACCGCCGAGCGAGAGAGTCTCGGCGGAAAGGCTCGCCCACATCGTTCCTCTCTCACCGCTCCATCTCGCGGGTAGAACGACGGGGCCGTCGGCGCCTTGCAGCGCAACGGTCGCCTGACCCGGCCGCTCGAGCAACTCCCGGACGTCGGCGGGCAGCACGTCGGGCGCCAGACCCGGCGTGGCGAGCCGGAAGGACTTGGATCCTTCGATCGTCTTGCCCCACGCTCCCCACCGCCGGCTCACTCGTTCTTCCTCGATCACGGCACCGGACTCGAGCTCCACGGAGAAGACCACTCGCCCGGGAGGCGTCCACGCGAACGGCACGTGCGTTGCGTCACGCGCGTACCCGGCGAAGAAGCGTGCGTTCTTGATCGTGAACCGGACCGATGCACTGGCCACGCGCGGCCCGCGACGCAAGGAGGCCGGCCATGTCGAGGGGTCGAGCGCGTCGTACAGGGTTACCGCGCCGCGGAAGCTCAGCCACGACCCCTTGAAGCCGATCAGCCCGCCGGCCATCGGATCTCGTCGCCAGAGCTTCGCCTTCGTCGTGTTGCGACCGGTCGTGCCCCAGACACGGTCGCCGTCGAGCACGAAGACGACCGGCGTGAGATGAGGTCCCGCCGCGGAGGGCGCCCCCAGATAGCAGAGGGTTCCCTCGTTGAGCACCCTCCTGGCGGCGGACGGGAGCGAGCTCATCAGCGCACCGCTCGAGGGACGGGCGGGAGCGAAACCATCAGCGCCGTCCACACCACGTGGCAGGCGATGCTCGCGATCACCGCACCCGTGCAGGCGGCGAGCAGGGTCCAGACAGCGCCGGATACGACGGCGCCGAGAACTATGGGGACGCTTCCGCTCGCGGCGTTGGCCGCGATGTAGGCGAGCCAGGCTAGCACGGCGGCGACGGCGGCCGAGTCGGTCCCAGAGCGAAGGGCCTCCAGAACGACACCTCGCCAGAGCAGCTCCTCGCCGGGCGCGACGAGGAGAGCGGAGATGCCGATGGCGGCCGGGAGCGAGATATCCCTCCTGTTCTCGTACAGGGCCGATGTGTGCCGGGCGAGCACCGGCCACCTGCGGGCAACGGCCATGAACGCGGCCGTGGCCGCGTATAGGCCGAGCCCCGCGCCGATCCCGAGAGTCACCGCCCACCCGGCGCCGATCTTCTCGGAAGAGAGCTCCACCAGCCCCGTTAGCAACGAGAGCGTCCCGAGGACCGGCATGAAGATCCCGTTCACCACCCACAACGACGCCCGGCGCGAACGGATCAAAACCCAGGCGCCCGCAACAGAGATCGGACCCGCCACGGCCAGGGTCAGATCGAGAGCGGACATCTAGCCGAGGAAGCCGACCTTGGCGGCCATCTCGCCGGTGAACGCGGTGATCACCGCGAGGTAGAAGAAACCGGTAGCGCCCTGAACGGCCCTGGGGCTCTCACCGCGGAGGCTGGCCTTGATCAGGAAGGCGATCAGTCCGGTGCAGCCCACCATCCCCAGAGCTAGCCACGTGCGGAGCCCCGAGACTCCGAGGATGACGCTGAATCCACCCTCGTCTGCGGCGTTTGCGCCGAACCCGAGGACGGCAAGCGCGGTCGCCTCGATCGCCACCGCGAACAGGAGCACCACCGAGAACCGGCGGATGTGCCCCCGAGCCAGCCTCCGATCGGTCAGGTACCAGTGTCCGAGGAGGAGGCCATCGATCACCGCCCCCATGAATGCGGCCCCGGCGAGCAGCTGGACCAGCGAGGGGACGAACGAGCTCGATACCCTCGCCAGGCAGACGAGCATCGCCGTGACGGCGGAGATCGACAGGAACCCGAGGAGCCGTCCGATGCGATCCAGGCGCAGCAAGAGGGCGACCAGCGACAGGCTCAGAAGCACTGAGGAGCCGGCGGCCGTGTAGACGGCGAGCCGCGCCTCGCTCGAGACCGGGCTGGTGGCCGCGGAGGCCGCCGAAAGAGTGGCCATCAGACACAAAGCGAGCACCGACGCGCCGGTCAGGATGAAGAACCCGCGTTTGACAGAGCCCCAGAGCCCGCCGAGCCACAGGAGCGCAGCGCCTCCGGCAGCGGTCTCTGCCAGAACGAGGGCGATCGTCGCGGAAGGGCCTTCCATGCAGGCGAAAGGTAGCCTAAGCAGCATGCTTGAAACCGGGCTCGAAGCCACGGTCGAGGAGACGGTCACCGAGGACATGACTGCCGAGCGCCTCGGCTCGGGGGACGTCCCCGTGCTGGGAACCCCTGCGGTCCTAGCGCTGGTCGAGGCAGCTGCGGTTGCATCGGTGGCCGACGCGGTTGAGGCCACGCAGACCACCGTGGGGACATCCGTCGAGCTCGAGCACGTCGCCCCGACCCCGGTGGGAGCCCGGATCACCGCGACCGCGAGCCTGGTCGAGGTGGACGGCCGCCGCCTCCGATTCACCTTCGAGGTCACAGACCCAGCAGGCCCGGTAGCCCGCGGATCCCACCGCCGTGTCGTCGTGGAGCGCGAAGGCTTCCTCGAAGGCGCGCGGGGCCGCTCATCGTGAGCCTCTGTCCGTATCGCCGGATTCGTGCAAGGGGGGAAGGTAGCGGGGCCCCTCATGGCGAATACTCAGGGGAGTGCTTCCGGCCCAGGGGGCACGGCCTCGTGGGAGCTGATCCCACTGGAGGGGGCCCGCTTGAGACGAGGAACGATCGCCATCGTGATCCTGGCGCTGTCGTGGGCGCAGGGTCCGGTCGCTGCTGAACCCGATACCGACACGGATCTCCGACTACCCGAGCTTCTCCTCCCCGCCGACGCCGTCACCGCCACGAGAGTGGATGGCTCTCTTCAAGTCAGAGCGCCGGGGCTGCGACTCGAGGATCTCTTGGTCGGCTCGGTCGATCCGCGGGACGTGCGAACCCACCCTGACGTGATGCGTGCCTTCATCGAGGCCTCCACAGGGCTACAGCTCCCGGACCTGCGTCCCGATCACTCGTCCGACCGAGCCTCCCCACTCGGCGCCCGCCCCGACCTCATCTCGAAGCGGTTGATCGCGGACCCCGAGGACACCTCAGGGGTAGAGGGATCCGCGGAGTCCGGGACGATCCTGTACGCGATGCCCGGCGGCGACCTCAACGGCGACGGGAAGGATGACGTCCTGATCTTCGAGCTGACCCTGCCCGAGGACGAGATGGTGCTGAGAGCGGTCCGCGGCACTAACGCCTCGCAGCTGTGGGAGCTTGATCTCGACGCGGCAGATGCCATCCCGTACCCGGTGGACGACATGACCGGCGACGGGATCGACGACCTCCTCCTCTACGAGTTCCACGTCATCGAGGAGACCGAGGTGGAGGACTGCCCCGACGAGCTCAACTGCCACTACCAGTACGACGCGACCTACGACTGGATCGTGGGCCTGCGCTCGGGAGCAAACGGCAAGCGGCTCTGGTCCACCGCATACGCAGGCGAGGACCACTACGCATTCGTACGCGAGACCGAAGACTCCAACCCACCGGTGTCTCAGACCGAGCGATACGAGGAGCGGTACGAGTCGCCCAACTACGTGGTGTTCCCCAACGTCTCGGGCGACCACGACGGCGACGGCCTGGACGATCTGGTCCTTCAAGAGCTCGATCTGGACTTCCTGAACGAGGCCGAATACAAGACCACGGCGGAGGTGGTCGAGGAGGGCAGCGGGAGCTCGCACCTGCATACCGCGACCCGCGCCACGGTAACCAGGGGGAGGGATGGGTCCAGGCTGTTGACCCGCGCGATGGAGATGGGACCGGGTGTCACGCGCCTTCAGCCCGTGGGCAATCTCACGGGAACGTCGACGCCGGACCTTCTCTGGAACGAGGAGATCCTCGGGGACAGCTCGTTCGCGTGTCTCGGCGCCGCGGACACGGTCGAGGAATGCACCGACGACCCTGAATACGACTTCAACATCAATCTGGAGCTGCTCGACGGCGACACGCTGGCCTCGGCCTGGGACACCACCATCGACGACATCGACGACGGTTTCGTCGTCTACCTCGGGGAAGACCTCTCCGGCGACAGCGTGGACGACATCCTGGCCTTCGCGTTCTTGCCCCAGGAAAACCCCTACGTTCAACGGCTTGTATCCGGGACGGACGGCGCGATCCTGTGGGAGCGGACTCAGGCGGCGGACGTCGTGTACTGGGACTTCCCGGTCGCGTTCGGGGAGCTGACGGGCGACGGAAAAACGGACCTGGTGCTCGGCAACTTCGCCGAGATCAGCGAGTCACCGCTGGCGACACAGGACGCCGCTCGTTTCACCCGCGTGAACGGGCTCACCGGCCAGACCATCTCGGAGACGACGCGGCCATTCGCGCAAGCGCTGAACCATGAGCTGGTGCAGTCGATCCTCTATATCTCGGGGATGGACGACGTCGACGAGGACGGCACCGGGGAAGGAGTGGCCGGGTACCTGGCCGCCGGGTACGACCGGGACACGCTCAGCGGCGAGTACACGCGGACCGAGGTCATATCCTCGGCCTTCGTCGAGTCAGGTGAAGCGGCGACCACTCTCTACGCGAATAGCGGTGCCGACCTCTTCTCGATCAGCCCGGCGGGCGAGCTGGACGGCGACGGCAAGACCGAGGCATTCGAATGGCACTACCCGCTCGAGGAGGGCGGCGACTACGAGCTGGTCGCCCTCAGGCTGATCCCATCGAAGACGCTCTGGACCAGGACGATGAACGAGGACGAGGCCTGGCATCTCTGGCCTGCGGGCGACCAGGACGGCGGTCCCGGCCAGGAGCTGCTGACCGGACGCAACGACCTGCTGGACGGCCACTGGTCCTCGTTCGTGGCCAGCCTCAAGGGCTCCAACGGCTCGGAGCGCTGGCGCATAGAGACCTAGCGCGTCGGCAAGGGCCGCCGGCTACCCCAGGTAAGAGGCGCGCTTCATCAGGCTGGCGTCGACCATGACGTTGAGGCAGGCGGCGACGCCGCTATCGAATGCTCGCTGAAGCGCCGGACGGATCTCGTTGGGATCCGTGACGAGCTCGCCGTACCCGCCGAGCCCCTCCACCATTTTCTCGTAGCCCACGTCCTGCTTCAGAACCGACGCGGGGGCGTTGCCCTCGCCGTACAGAGCTTCCTGGGCCACCTTGATCTGCCCCCATGCCCCGTCGTTTCCGATGATCCCCACGAACGGGATGTTCTGTCGGATCGCGCTCTCGTACTCCATGGCGTTCAGTCCGAAGGATCCGTCCCCGTAGACGATGGCCACCTGCTTGTCCGGCTTGGCCAGCTTCGCCGCGATGGCGAAGGAGGGTCCCACGCCGAGACAACCGAATGGCCCCGGGTCGAGCCAGTGGCCCGGCTGCCTGGCATTGATGATCGATGCTGCGATCCCGACTATGTCGCCCCCGTCCCCCACCACGATCGCGTCCTGATCCAGGAAGTCGCGGATCTCCTTCGCATAGCGCTGTGGGTGGATCGGGGTCGCGTCCGACTCCATCCCCTGGCGAGCCTCCTCGTTGAGCCTCTTCTCCTCGTCGCGGATGTCGGCGGTCCACGACGGCTCCTCCTTGTTGCCAACGCCCTCCGCGAGAAGCTGCGCGATAACCTTCGCCGGGTCGCCCACGATCCCTACGTCGATGGGCCGGTTGCGCCCGATGTGCACACCGTCGATGTCGACCTGGATCACTCGAGCGCCATCGGGCAGACGCCGGCCGAACCCCATGCGGAAGTCCCAGTCGACACCGAGCGCCAGCACGAGGTCGGTCTTGCCCATCGCCGCCTTCCTGGCGGCGGAGAAGAAGTACGGGTGGTCGGGAGGAAGGCTCCCGCGACCCAGGGAGTTCAAGAAGACCGGAACCTTCAATGCTTCCGCCAACGCAGCCAGCTCCTCGTGTCCCTCGGACCAGCGGATCCCCGCTCCGGCGAAAACGATGGGATGCTCGGCTTCCGACAGGAGTCGTGCCGCCCGGGACACGTAATCGGGATCGCCCTGCGGCTTCGCCTCCGTCCGATAGCTGTCGGGGATCTCGTAGCCAACGGGCCAGACGTTGAACTGCACATCGAGCGGGATGTCCAGGAACACCGGGCCCTTGCGCCCGGAGGTGGCGCGCCGGAACCCCTCCGTCACGTAGTCAGCGATGCGCCTGGTCTCCCAGCAGGTGCGCGCCCACTTGGTGACCGAGCTGACCAGCGTCACGTGATCCATGGCCTGCAGCGAGCCCATCTCGAGCTCACCGAGGGGCGCCTTGCCGCCGAGTACCAGCATCGGCGAGTTCGCGTACATGGCGTTCGTGATTCCGGTCACGGCGTCGGTGACGCCCGGGCCCGCTGTGACGGCAGCGACTCCGGGACGGCCGGTCACGCGCGCCCATCCGTCCGCGGCGTGGGCGGCGGCCTGCTCGTGGCGGAAGTCGACGATGCGGATCCCCTCGTCCTGACACCCGTCGTAGATCGGGGCGATGTGACCGCCCGACAGGGTGAAGAGGTTGGGGACCCCTTCCTTCTTCAGGACGGCGGCGACCAGATGGCCACCGTGGCGTGGCTTGTCCACGGCGGCATCCTAGCCGCGATCAGCTATGCGTACGCGCCGCAGTGACTGCAGCGGAACCAGGTGCCCTCGGGATCCAGAGTGAAAGCCGTCCTCACTCCACAGTCCGCGCACGTGCGCAGATCGTGTCCCGGAGAACGGAGCCTGCTCTCGTCGTGACCGTCGCGAGACAGGATCCTGAGGTAGTCCCGGAGGAGCCGCTCATCCCCAAGGCTCTCGGCTGAAAGCGCCATCGGACGCTCCTTCCTTCCCCTTTTCCGTACTCGATCTACCCGGTCCCACGGTCCCGCAAACCGGCCGAGTCGCTACCATCATCGCAACGTGTTCCAGAGAAGGAAGCAATCCGAGACCCCGTCCTCCGTGGGCGCCACCGACTGGCGCTCCTACGACGAGGTGGCCGAGACCTACGACCGCGTCCGCTCCCCGGTGCACCAGCCCCCTGCCCGTGACCTCGTCACGGCCGTGGACCCCGTAGAGGGTTCGCGGCTCCTCGACGTGGGAACTGGGCCGGGGCTCGCCGCGATGTCCTTTGACAAGGGGCTCGCGGTCGGAGTGGATCTGGCGCCGGGGATGGCAAGGGTTGCCCGGGCTCGAGGCCTCCATACCGTCGCGGTGGCGGCCGCTATCGACCTGCCCTTCGCCGACGAGACCTTCGACACGGTGGTCTCTGCCTTCCTGCTCCACCTGGTTCCCAAGTACGAGACGGCGCTCTTCGACATGTCTCGGGTCCTGAAACGAGGCGGGCGGCTGGGCCTGGCCACCTGGGTTGCGGCCGACGACGAGTTCACCCGGACGTGGAGGGAGATCGCGGAGTCGTTCGCAACCAAGGAGATGCTCGAGGACGCCCGCCGGAAGGCGGCGCCGTGGGCGGAGCGGTTCTCCGATCCGGCACAGATCGAGGACATCCTGCGCAGAGCCGGTTTCCGAGACATACGAGTCGAGAAGCGCACGTACCGATCCGAGGCTTCGATCGAGGACTACCTGACCGGTCGCGAGACGACGGCGATCGGCCGGTTCTTGAAGGAGATGCTCGGCTCCGGTCTGTGGGAAAGGTTCAGGGAGAGAGTGGACGCGGCGTACCGCTCCTCGTTCCGCGACCCGATCGGCGACACGAACGACGTCCTGATCACCGTCGCGACGCGGGAGCGCTGAGGGGGCGCCCCGGAGGACGCCCCCTGCCAGAACTCGCTGAGAGCTAGCTCCAGAACTCGTCGACCGCGTAGAGATCGGTCGGGTGGCCCCAGAACTCGGTGACCTTCCCGTCCTGGATGTGGAACACGTGTACCTGGTGGTCGTCGATCGACTTGCCTTCGCGACTTCCCTTCGCGGTGACGAGGGCGATCGCGTGCTCGTCGTTGGCCAGCACGTCGTGGATGTCGAGGCTGAAGTTTCCTCCGGTCAGCTGAGCGATCTGACCGAACTGCTCGAACACTTCCTGTTGGCCTTTCCGGGTGCCCGACAGAGGACTCTTGCCGGGCGTGTTCCAGATGACGTCCCCGGCGAATAGGTCGCCGAGCGTCGCCATATCTGCCTTGGCGAACGCCTCGTATCCCTTGCGTACCAGGGCCTCGTTCGGATGCGCCATGCTCCACCTCCTGTTCTTGGACAGCCCGACGCTATGACTCTTGCCACGAGGAAGTCAATAGCCGTGGCTACTTGGACGCGGCCTTGCCACGCCGGTTGCGCCCGTTCGCCTGAGCCTCGACGAAACGGACGACGGTTCGCACCGGGTTACCCGTGGCGCCCTTGGGCCAGTAGTCCCCCGGCTTCTCCGAGAACGCGGTGCCGGCGATGTCCATATGGGCCCAGGGAACATCGCCAACGAACTCATTCAGGAACAGCGCCGCGGTGATCGCGCCGCCGTAGCGCTCTCCTATGTTCTTCACGTCGGCGACATTCGATTCGATCTGCCTTCTGTAGGAGGTCCACAGCGGAAGCTCCCAGCCGGGCTCTCCCGATTCCTCGCCTGCGTCCAGCAGCTGCCTGATGACGTCGCGGTCGTTGCCCATCACGCCCCAGAGCTCGTCTCCTAGAGCGATCATGCACGCGCCGGTGAGAGTGGCGACATCGACTATCAGCCGGGGCTTCTTCTCAGACAGATAGGCCAGAGCGTCGGCCAGGACAAGCCTGCCCTCCGCGTCGGTGTTGAGCACCTCCGATGTCTTGCCGCCACGGTGGTGGAGGACGTCGCCCGGGCGTATAGCCGACCCACCGGGGAGGTTCTCGGCGGAGGGGATCGCGGCGATCACGTTCACCTTGGGCTTCAGCTTCCCGATCGCGCGCATCGTCGCGAGCATCGTCGCCGCCCCTGCCATGTCCGACTTCATCCACTCCATGCCCTTGGCGTCCTTGATGGACAGCCCCCCCGAGTCGAAGGTGATGCCCTTACCGCTCAGCGCGATCGGCGCGCCCGAGCCTCCACCCGAGTAGCGCAGCTCTATGAGCCGCGGCTGGTTCTCGCTGCCGCGACCGACACCGAGGATGCCGCCGAAGCCACCCCGCTGGAGCTCCGTCTTGGTCAGGACCTTGCTCTGTAGCCCAACCTCCCGCGCCATCTTCCGGGCCTCTCTGGCAAGGAAGTCCGGCGTTGCGTCGATGGCGGGCGTGTTCACCAGGTCCCTGGCCCACGCGGTCGCCTCGGCGAGTATCTCGGCCCGCCGCACGCCCTCCCGTCCCGCCCGTGCATCGGTGCGAGCGGTTCCGAGGATCACCACGCTCTTCCACCTCGGCCGGTCGCCGTCGTCCTTGGGACGGGCCTTGTACCGGTCGAACCGGTACGCACCCAGCAGCAGACCTTCGACGAAGGCCTGGATGGACTCACCCCAGCCTCTGAGCGCTTGCGGGATGGTCGTGGCCACGCGTTCGAAACGAGCTGCCCTGGGCGCGACCTTGCCCGCCGCGCGACGGATACGGTCGGGCGTCAGGTCGCCTCGCTTTCCGAGCCCCACGATCAGCAGGGAAGGAGCAACCGCGCCCCCAAGCGTCGGCAACGTGAACGTCTCTCCCAGCTTGCCGCGGAAGCGGTTGTCCCGGAGTACGTCCATCGGGTCGCTGTCCAGGCCGCGGCTGAGCTCTTTCAGACCCGGGCCGGCTTCCGGGCCCTCGAACGCAGGGATCACAAGAAGGTCGGCGTCCTGCTCTGCCGGCGGGGTCGTGGCGACCTGGAACCTTGGCAATGAACCTCCTTTGGAAAGCGGCAGTCTATCGGCCTTTGTCTGCCTTGGGCCGATAGACACGGCGCGTTACTCTGCCGGACGTGGACGCTGCCGACCTCCGAGACTACGTCGAGTTCGAGGAAGGCGAGGTCCTGCGCCGAACGGTCTTCGAGTCCGAACGGGTGTGGGCCCAGACCCTGTGCCTCGACCGCAACGGCTCGTACGGTCCTGTCAGCGACAACGACTCCGATGCGATCGTTACGATCCTCGCGGGCGAGGCCGTTTTCCTGGTGGACAAGAAGAGAAGGCGGATGAAGCAGTGGGGGTGCGTCCTCGTCCCCGGCGGAGCGGAACTGGTGGTCAGGAACGCGTCGACCGAACCGCTCGTGATCCTGATGGTGGTGGCTCCCCCGCCGCCCCCTCAAGAGGCCCGGGACTAACCGCGCTCGCCGCTGCGCCGCAGCATCAGCGCCGCCGCTCCGAAGGAGACCGCGAACGCCACGAGGCTCGCCGGCACGTTACCGCCCGCCAGGGGATGCTCCAGGCCGACGGAGCGGAAGACCGACGCGACCCAGGAAGTCCAACCCTCCGGACCCACGGGCGAGAACGCGTGGAACACGAGGAAGCCGAGCACCCATGCCACGAACGCCGCGGGGCGGAAGCGAGTCGTGTCGCCGAAGAGCCGTACCTCTCCGTAGCTCCCGCGGTTGGCCAGGTGATAGTCGGCGAGGAACACCGCGAAGAGCGGAACGAACACCGAGCCGATGAGCAACAGGAAGCTCTCGTAGGTCAAGTAGCCGTTCGAGGGCAGGCCGAACAACCACGCGGCAACGCCCACGGCCACGGCCGAAACCGCGACGATCGCGCCACGCTGCTTCAGTCGCGGGGCCAGGTTCTGCGCGGAGACCGCGCTCGAGTAGATGTCGGCGAATGCCTCGTCGGTCTCCCCGACGAGCAGGACCACAAGCACCAACGTTCCGCCGCCGAGCGTGACGATCGCGCCGCCGATGTCGCCCGGGGAGGGAAAGATCGGAGCGCCGCCTGCGAGCACGAGCAGGGCGCCCAGCGCGTAGAACCAGACGTTCCCCAGCAGGTATCCGACGAACGTGCCGGCGGCCGACGAGACTCCACGCCTCGCGAACCGGTTGTAGTCGGCGACGAGCGGGATCCACGAGACGGGCAAGGCGATCACGAGGTCGACCCCACCGCCGAACGTCAGGAAGCTGTTGTCCCCCTGTTGGGACCAGATCGCTGACAGGTCCACGGTCGTCAGGACCCTGACGGTTATCCAGAGCGCGGCGGCGCCAAGTACCCAGACGCCGAAGCGCTCCATCCACCGGCGCACGACCAGAACGGGGCCTCCGAGCGAAAGCGCGACGCAAACGAGAGCCGCAACGGCCAGCCAGATGTAGAACGAGCTCACGCCGAGGATCGGTCCGGTGATCCTGCTCGCCACCAGCGCCATCGCCCACAGCTCGAACGCGGTCCAGCCCAGGAGCTGAAGGATGTTCAGCGCGCTGGGTACGTACGAGCCCCTGATGCCGAGCGCGTGCCTCAGCAAGACCATCCCGGGGACGCCCTCGCGAGCACCTGCCCTGCCGACGAGCGCGAGAGGCACGCAACCGATCGCCGACCCCAGGACGATCGCGAGCAGCGCCTGCGGAAACGACAGCGAGGGGATGAGAAGTCCGCCGGCGACAAGGACTAGAAGCCCGAGGGCCAGATCACCCCAGAGGACCGCGAAGTCGAGCCCAGAGAGGCGCCGGACCTGATCCGGGGTCGGGCGCACGCCCCAGACGGGGGCCTCGCGCGAGATGACCTTGTCGAGCCGCTCGGTAACCGTTGCCATGGGCAGCATTATGCCCGCCGCGCACGGCCGCGCCCACGTGCGAGAATCGCGCCGCCGTGAGCAGACCCGAAAAGGGAGAGGAGGCGGCAGTCGACGTCACCGTCACGGAGGAGATGCTCGTGAACCTTGGAGGGCGCCGTATCCATCCCGTCTACGCGACCGCGTGGATGGTGCGGCACATGGAGGAGGCGGGCCGGGCTCTCGTCGAGAAGCACCTCGACCCCGGCGAGGACGCCACCGGCTACTCGCTCTCCGTGATCCACGAGCAGCCCGCCCGCACCGGGGACGCCCTTCGCGTCACCGCGACCGTCACCGCCGCCTCAGAGCGCGAGTGCGAGGCGCACGTCGAGGTACGCGGACCCCAGGGACTGGTGGGATCGGGCACCCTGATCCAGCGATACATACGAGCGGGCCGCCTCGACTGAGAGGGGACGACTGAATGACTTACGAGCAGATCACCGTAGGCAGGGATGGCGATGTCGCAAAGATCACGCTGAACCGCCCCGACAGGCTGAACGCGCTCACCGGGGTGATGAGCGACGAGTTGGTGGAAGCATTCACCGAAGCTCGCGAAGACTCGGGAGTCCGGGCAGTCCTGTTGACCGGAGCAGGGCGGGGCTTCTGCGCGGGCCAGGACCTGACTGAGTTCCAGAACGACGGCGGGCAGCCTCCCGACATCGAGGCCCACCTCGAGCGCGCGTACCACAAGCTGATCCCAATCATGGTCGAGATCCCCAAGCCGGTCGTGTGCGCCGTCAACGGCGTGGCGGCCGGGGCAGGCGTCTCCCTCACGGTCGCGTGCGACGTGAGGATCGCAAGTGAGGCTGCTCGCTTCACCCAGGCGTTCGTGAAGATCGGCCTGGCCCCCGACTCCGGAGGCACATGGCTGCTTCCGCGCGTTGTCGGGACGGCGAAGGCGCTCGAGCTCTCGATCACCGGCGAGATGGTCGACGCGGAGGCGGCGCTCGCGATGGGGCTCGTCAGCCGTGTGGTGGCGGCCGACGCCCTGGAGAAGGAGTCGCTCGGCTACGCGGCCGCACTGGCGGCGCTGCCGACCGCCGCGATCGGCGAGGCCAAGGCCCTGATCCGCGGAGCCATGGGCATCGACCTGCACGAAGCACTCCGCCGGGAAGCGAAGGCCCAGGCCCGCATGGGTCAGACACACGACTTCATTGAGGGCGTGAAGGCCTTCGTGGAGAAGAGAGAGCCCCGCTTCGAGGGCCGGTAGTCGATGGATCGCGCCGAGATCGAGGACTGGGTCCGGCGGTACATAGACGCCTGGGAGTCCAACGACCCCGAAGCGATAGGCAAGCTGTTCACGGACGACGCCCGCTACTACACCGCACCGTATAGGCCGCCCTGGAGCGGCAGGCAGGGCATCGTAGATGGCTGGCTCGATCGCAAGGACGAGCCCGGCGAGTGGAGGTTCTCGTTCGAGGTCCTCGGCATCGACGGCGACCTCGGCTTCGTGAAGGGAGTCACCACCTACGACGACGGCGATTACAGCAACCTGTGGGTGATCCATCTGGCCGACGACGGACTCGCCTCGGAGTTCACCGAGTGGTGGATGGAGGTCGAGGAGGAGTGAGCCTGTTCGAGATCGTCAAGTTCGTTCACATCCTGTCGGCGATCGTCGCGGTCGGGTTCAACCTCTCCTACGGGGTCCTCACATCGCGTTCGGCGAAAGAGCCGGAGCACGAGCTTCACGTGCTCCGGACGATCAAGGTGCTCGACCAGCGGTTCGCGAACGTCGGATACGGGATCCTCCTCGCGACCGGGATATGGATGATCCTCATCACCCCGTACGAGCTGACCGAGCTGTGGATCCTGCTCGGGATCGGCCTGTATACCCTGGCCACCCTGATCGGGATCATCGTCTATGCGCCGCTGATCAGACGTCAGCTCGCCATCCTGCAGGCGGAGGGACCGGGCTCGGCGGGATATCGCCATCTGACGGAGAGAGCGAAGCGACTCGGGGTCACCCTGTCGCTGATGGTGATCGTGATCGTCTTCCTCATGGTCACGAAGCCCACTCTCTGAGATGAGCGCCGGACGACGCATCTCCACGGGCCTCCGTCACGTGGTTGCCCTCACGGTCACCTTCCTGTTCACGATCCCCCTGGTCTTCATGATGGCGGGATCCCTCCGCCCACTCGGGCCACCTCCGCAGACGCTCGAGCTGATCCCGGATCGGTTCGACGTGAGCAACTTCGGCCGGACCTTCGAGCTGGTGGATCTTCCCCGCTACGCGGTGAACTCGCTGCTGGTCGTGGTGGTCGCTGTCCCCCTCACGGTGCTGGTCGCGTCGTGGGCGGGCTTCGCCATGGCGCGGCTCCAGGGGCGCGCGGCCACGGTCATGGTCGTGTTGACATTCGTCGCGTTGATGGTCCCTGCAACCGCATTGATGGTCCCGCGATTCGCGATCTTCAGGACCCTCGGCCTCACCGACACGTTCATCCCCCTCATCGCGCCATCCTTACTCGGCACATCGCCCTTCTACGTGCTCCTGTTCTATTGGAGCTTCAAGCGCCTGCCGGCCGAGCTGTTCGAGGCGGCCCGCCTCGAAGGTGCGGCCCCGCTGGCGGTCTGGTGGAGGGTTGCGATGCCGCTCGCGCGTCCGGTCACGGTGGCGGTGGCCGTGCTGGCGTTCACCTTCACATGGAGCAACTTCCTCGATCCGCTCATCTACCTGTTCGACGAGAACCTGTACACGCTGCCGCTAGGCCTGCGCGCGCTCGCGCAGCTCGACCGGGAGAACTACCCGCTCATGCTCGCCGGCGCGGTGACGGCGAC